>NZ_CP012373.2:1523327-1827993 GCF_001305575.3 Beggiatoa leptomitoformis | reverse complement strand
AAACTGTTGCATAGTATGACTTTTTACGTAACGTTTGGCACTTTCCAATAATTGTCGACCATTTTCGCCAACACCAATCACATTATTCTTCTTTTTGCCACCTAACACAGAAAGCAACTGTCCTACCTCTTCATTATCCACTTCCCCATCTGCATACATCATATAAATCAATGCAATTGCAAAGGCTAAATGCGGAGTCATTGTAGTCCCTGCATCCGTTTTAAACGCATCAAATAAACCCATTTCAATGATACCCCTATATAAAATAACTGATTGACATAATATTATGGATTAACTTAACTTCGAATAAGATTTATACTGCGAAGATAAAGATAAATATTGTTAATATAAACAATTAAATATATTACTACAAATTGCTAAAAATGCAGATATTCCTCATGACGCTGAAACAGGACTAATCCTGTTTATCCCTTAGCACAGCGGTATGTATCCT
Source organism: Beggiatoa leptomitoformis (assembly GCF_001305575.3). Lineage (NCBI taxonomy): Bacteria > Pseudomonadati > Pseudomonadota > Gammaproteobacteria > Thiotrichales > Thiotrichaceae > Beggiatoa > Beggiatoa leptomitoformis. The sequence continues at coordinate 1,827,539 of NZ_CP012373.2, read as the reverse complement.
TGCTACACTTTCAACATGATTATTTATACTTGTGCCGTACTTTAATAACGACAAATACATCATTTATACGACATAATGTATTTTCAAAACAGGGAATAGTACCATGATTAAACACAATAATAATGAAAAATCCGTGATAACACACTTACAAAAAGGTGTTCCACTGGACAAGCGAGTCACTGCGATTGAAGTAGAACAACTACGTCAGCAGAAAGATGTAACCGAAATTACCCTTGCTTTTCATGAAGCAACGGATTTATTTGGCGAGGATTTGGAACTAGGAAATATTTTGATTGAAGTTAGCGATGATTCATTGGCTAAAGTGATTGATGAAGAAACCGCATTAGCCTTAGCCAATATGCCCGCTATAGATAATCGTCGGGATAAGATAATTCCGAATATCGATACGAACACAATGCTATTAGGGTTGGACACAGAAATTGCTGAACCTGTTTTAACAGGTAATTATGTAATTCGCTTTCAATTTTCTAAAAACACTCCTGTTAGTGAATGGAATGATGAAACATTAGGATGGCGCGAAGCAGGGCAAGGCACACGTTTTCGTGATGCCGAATATGCAAAATTACGAATATTACAACTTAAGAATAAATGGCCTGACTATCCCATTGTTTTACACGAATTAACTAGTGAAGCCTAACACACAAAACATGCGATTAAACAATTGTTGTTCTGCCGATGTTTTTTAACTTGTCCGTAAGCAGGTGTTTTGTATGGAATGAGGAGGATTTAATTATCTTCCATTGTCAGCGTTGCGGATTCTTTTTTCCACTGTCTAATTGCCGATAACTGTCGACGTTTTAATTCCTCGCTGATGGCTGCCCCTGTTATGCCTTCCGCAATAATCGTTTGCACGCTAACATTTTTGGCAGCGATAAAGGCTTGTTGAAAGATTTCTGCTTGTGGATAAGCAATATCCTCCATACCCGTCCGTCCTTTTGCATCTGCCTCACACGCTAATAAAAAGTGCTTAAACCGTTGTGGACGGCGAAACGCATCTAATGCTTGCAACGTTTCCAGTAACGTTTTAGCTTTTAAAGCCGTTACTTGATGACAATGTGTATGGTAACGCGCCACTAAAACCGCCAATTCGCGGTAGTCTGTCGGCACATGGTATTGGGTGCATAATTTTTCGATCAGTGGCACGCCTGCACCCTCATGCCCGTAATGGTGCGGTAAAATCTCAGGCGCGGTTACGCCTTTCCCCAAATCATGGGTTACTGCGGCAAATAGCACACTTGGTTCATTCGTCAGCCGACGCGCCGCTTGCAAAGACAATAGGGTGTGAATTCCCGTATCAATCTCAGGGTGATATTTTTCAGGTTGCGGAACGCCGAATAGTTTATCAATGGCGGGGAAAATACGGGCTAGTGCGCCACATTCACGTAATACTTGAAAAAAACGTTGCGGATTTTCTTCGGTTAAGGCTTTTTGAGTTTCTTGCCATACTCGTTCAGGGACTAGTGCGTCCACCTCTCCATTTTCTACCATTGTTTGCATTAAGTGTTGGGTTTCTTCTGCAACGGTAAAACCAAAACGCGCAGCAAACCGAGCAACCCGTAAAATTCGCACAGGGTCTTCTACAAAAGCAGGGGAAATATGGCGCAATAACCCTAATGCTAAATCAGCTTGTCCATTGAATGGGTCATATAGTTGCCCTTTATGGTCTTGCGCAATGGCATTAATGGTTAAATCGCGTCGTTGCAAGTCGTCTTCAAGCGTGACATCGGGCGAGGCATGAACATCAAAGCCTGTATAGCCTTTGCCTGTTTTTCGTTCAGTGCGGGCTAGGGCATATTCTTCTTTAGTTTCAGGATGTAAGAAAACAGGGAAATCTCTGCCTACTTGTGTGTAACCTAACTGTTGAAGTTGTTCAGGGCTTGCCCCAACCACAACCCAATCATGGTCTTTAACAGGACGATTCAATAACTTATCACGAACCGCCCCCCCCACTTGATAAATATCCATTTATTTATAACCTTGATATAAAAACACTATTTCTTTTTAAACGCATCTACTTTCTTAACAAAACCACTAAGCGTATCAACAAAGAATTGTCCCGCATTTTTCGTTTGTGTCATTAGTAATTGTCGCTGTTCAACTTTTTTATACTCATCTACACACCGTAGGTATTGATGTTCCTGCGCATGAGGCAGATGATGCAGTATCGCAGGCATTAAGCCTTCTTCAATATTATAGTGTCTATCGGGATGTGTATTAACAGGCACGATGGTTGTAGCAGCATCCTGTAATTCGGTTTTAACAACATCAATAACCGCACAAATCATTTGTGCTTTTTTCGAGTTTTCAGGATTTAATAAATCATAAGGCGGTTGCCATTCTTTAACAGGGCTGAGTTTATCAATTTGCGTTAATGCAATGATAATCGGTGGTAAAGCATGTGAATTGTCAGTTTGATAAATCGTATGAATACATTGCAATATCGCTTTGTCCGCACTTCGTGCAGCCGTATTAGCCGCACAAACCAGAAGAATAACATCCGCATTTAATATTTGTGATGTCAACTGAACGGCTAATTGTTGTGCATTTTCTACCGTATCATACCCTTTTGTATCAAGTAATAAGGTCAATCTATCCGCTAACAACATTTGATAGGGTATCACTGCCTCTTCTTGTTTGGTGGGTAATAGATTAGTTTCTGCCTGTACATTATTTGATAACGCATTAATTAAACTGGATTTACCTGCATTAACCTGTCCAATCACCAAAACCCGCAATGGTTCTGCCACAATAATCGGCGGTAGATTTAAATCTTTTCGGCTGATATTGCTAATAAAATCGCTTGGTTCTGTCAAGATTAAGGTATTGCTGTATAAGCGAATACTGTAATAGCCCACTTTTTCTACATACATTTTTAAGAGCTTCTTTTTCACCTCATCACTGACGGAATTAATAATTTTTTCCGTTGCGATACCTTTTAATTCACGAATAATTGCCGCAACAGGGCTGAGTGTAAAGGATGCAACCCGATAAACATTATAATATTTTTCTAATGAGGTCGCCCATTGATACCCTTGAAAGACATCTGACAAACTCGTGATATGGCTCATCGGAATATTTTCAGCAACATATTTTTGTAAGTCCGCGCTGACTAATTCAATGATTTTTAACAAATGCGGTAAAGGAATATCCCAGACGGGATGCGCTGAGTCAGGTTTATAATGATGTGCAACTTTAGATAAAACACGCTGTCCTAGCATAAATAATTTATTTGTATCTTCAATCGGATAATCTTCAACCTTAACAGTATTAGCCATGTTTAAGATGTCTTGCCATAGTGCTTGGGTTGCCGTATTGCTTGGAATGTAAGCAGGAAAAACAGCGTCGTTTGTCTCGGGGTTATATTTTTTTATATATTCTTGTTTAAGATGAACTATCCACCACCACGCCAGCCCAGCCCAAGCCGCGCCCAAGCCTAGCCACATAATTAATAACTGCTGTTCCCATAGCCATAAACCACCTAAAATCAATAAAATAACAAATGGTGTAATCAGCAAACCGAATGCAATAAGAAAACGTACAAAAGAGGTCACTTATCAATCCCCTATCATTGAGTGAGTTCCACGTTGCAACATTTCTGTTGCGTGAGCAAGCGTTTGCGGTGTCATTTCCACACCGCCCAACATACGCGCAATTTCTTCAATCCGTTGTTGCACATTAAGGGCTTTGATTTGGGTTTGAGTCACTTGTTTACGAACGGTTTTACTCACTTGTAAATGATGATGTCCTTGACAAGCAACTTGGGGTAAATGCGTAATGCACAACACTTGACGGTTTTCACCCAGTTTTTGCAATAATTGCCCAACAATTTCCGCCGTCCCGCCGCCAATCCCAACATCCACTTCATCAAATACCAGCGTAGGCACACCGCTTTTTTGAGCAGTAATCACTTGAATAGCTAAACTAATACGGGATAACTCGCCACCCGATGCCACTTTTTGCAAGGATTTAGGGGCTTGCCCGGGATTTGCACTGACGAGAAATTCAATTTTATCCATTCCCAAAGGGCTTGGGCTTGCATCAATATCGGGTGTAACCACTATTGATAACTGACCACTGGGCATTCCTAAACATTGCATATTGCGCGTGATTTGTGCGGCTAAGGTAATCGCCATTTGGCTGCGTTGTTGCGACAAGACAAGTGCTGCCTGTTGATAGGTTTGTAATGCTTGTTTTAATTCAATTTCTAACAAATGGGCGCGTTGTTCATAATTTTCTAATCCGTCTAACTGCTCGCATAACTGCGCGTAAACTTGAGGTAGGGCTTGTACTTTTACCTTATGTTTGCGTGCTAAGGTTTGCAAACCTGCAATTTCTTGTTCTAATTGCACTAACCGACTGGCATCAATATCTAAATGATTTAAATAGCTATGTAACTCACTAATAGCTTCTTGTGTTTGAATAATGGCACTGTCTAACAAGGTGTTAATACTGGTTAATTGTGCATCATGTTGTTGAACGCTACTGATTTCTTGTCCTGCTTGTACCAAGCTAGACAGCACAGCATAGCCCTCATCTGCATCTAATAATTGCAACGCGCGTTGTCCGTTTTCCAATAATTGACTGGCATTTGCAAGTCGGCGATGTTCACTGTCTAATTGCGTAATGGCTTCATCGGTCAAGGTATAATTTTCTAATTCTTGTACCTGATAACGTAAAAAATCTAATCGTGCTTCTCTATCCGCAGCATTACCGCCTAATGCTATCAAGTCTGTTTTGCACTGCTTCCAGTGTTGATAGGCGTGAGTCGCCGCTGTCAGCAAGCCTTGATTATCACTCATATCATCTAATAATTGCCGTTGAACTTCTTGTTTTAATAAAGACTGATGCGCATGTTGTCCATGAATATCAATAAGTAATGCACTTAAATCCCGCAATAACTGTACATTTACCGCTTGTTGATTAATAAAGGCTTTAGAACGACCATTATTACTGATAATCCGTTGTATTACACACTGTTCTGGATGTTTAACTTGTAGAGAAATATCATGCTGTTGTAACCATGTTTGTAATGTTGGCGACAACAGAAAAGTGGCTTCAACTAGCGCACTGTTTGCCCCTTGTCGGACAAAATGACTTTCCGCCCGCTCGCCCAATGCCAAGCCTAACGCATCAATTAAGATAGATTTACCTGCCCCTGTTTCCCCGCTAATAATGGTTAAACCAGTGGCTAAGGGTAAAGTGAGTTTTTCAACAACGGCGAGATTTTCTATGTGAAGCGCATGTAGCATATTAAGAATTAAATCTTAAAATAAGTGGGTGAGAGTTTAACAGCGGTGAATATATACACATTGATTTTTCATAAGTTTTTAATATAACGACAGGTTGGATAACGACTACAGCCTAAAAATTGTTGTCCGCGATGGCTGCCTGTTTTTGCAGTTCTTAATGTCAATTTTGCACCGCATTGAGGGCAAATATCTGTAGATTCAAAGCGTTTTTTTAATGCGTCGACATGTTTTTGTGTATTTGCAAAACTGTTTTTTAATTTTCCCGTGCTTAATTTGTCACAAATTGTTTTAACCTCACTGTCAGATAATAAAACGACTTTTTTACTTTTTATATAACTGGTATAAGAATGGGTTAGTACATTATCAGGCATCGCCGTTTTTAATTCAGCCGTTCCCCAAAACATCACAACGGAGTGGAATTTGTTTTCTTCTAATGCAAGTAGTTCGGATAATGTTTTAATATGTAAATAATTTTGTCTAAGCGGGTTTTGAAAAGTATATTTTTCTTTGAATAACGTTTGTGTCCAAGTTGCTTGTTTTTCATCGCCAAAAATCCAACCTTTCATATTTTTAGCTTCTGTTACAAATATGCCATATTTAGACACAATAATATGGTCGATTTGCGTTGTATCGCCATTTACACGCGGAAGTAACACATTATTAAAAACATGATAAATTGAGTTATCTAAGAAAATAAATTGACTAAATGCCCCTAAAAACTCCCCAACGTGTCCTTTTATAGCAGTAAACAAACTTTTCATAATCCCCCCAAAATTATAAAAGACATTTAATGATACGTTATCTATTATAAATGACAACGCTGTGTAACCATTGCGTTTTACTCGCTGCGTATTTTAGCCATTACAAGCAAATAGTTATCTGTGTATCGCCGACCCCTTTTACTTTTAATTTGATGATTTTCATGATGAATCTATGTGGTTTTCCCATTGGCTTAAATAGCCCACTTTTCCTTATTGCAGGTCCTTGCGTTATTGAATCTGAACAGCTTGCCTTAGATACAGCGGGTACTTTAAAAGAAATTACCCAAAAATTAGGTATTCCGTTTATCTATAAATCCTCTTTTGATAAAGCAAATCGCTCATCACACAATAGTTTTCGCGGGTTAGGCATTGAACAAGGACTGGCTATTTTAGCCACTGTTCGCCAACAAATTGGTGTTCCCGTTTTAACTGATGTGCATGAAGACAGTCCATTAAATGAAGTTGCAAGCGTTGTGGATGTCTTACAAACCCCTGCGTTTTTATGTCGTCAAACTAATTTTATTCAAAATGTTGCCCGTCAAGGCTTACCAGTGAATATTAAAAAAGGACAGTTTCTCGCGCCTGATGATATGCAAAATGTAGTAGAAAAAGCAAAATATACTGGAAATCATAATATTATGGTGTGTGAACGCGGTGTTTCTTTTGGCTATCACAACCTCATTGTCGATATGCGTTCCTTAGCCATCATGCGTAAAACAGCTTGTCCTGTGGTTTTCGATGCAACCCATGCCGTGCAACTACCCGGTGGACAAGGGCATTCATCGGGGGGACAACGTGAATTTGTGCCTGTTCTTGCGCGGGCTGCTGTAGGGGTAGGCGTTGCAGGATTATTTATGGAAACCCATCCAACCCCTGAAACCGCTTTAAGTGATGGTGCAAACTCATGGCACTTGCACAGAATGGCAGAGTTATTGGAAACTTTAAAAGAATTAGATGATACCGTGAAGAAAAAAGCGTTTATAGAAGAAACAATGTAATTCTATTTATCCATTATCGGTAACAAAAAAGGCTGGCAGTTTTAAAGCACTGCCAGCCTTTAATACGCTTTGCAACACATCAGGGATTAGACGGTAACAAAATGTCCTGCAATTGCTGCTGCTGCCGCCATCGCAGGACTGACTAAATGCGTCCGTCCGCCCTGACCTTGCCGACCTTCAAAGTTCCGATTAGAGGTAGAAGCACAACGCTCACCGGGTTGTAAATAATCGGCATTCATGGCTAAACACATAGAACAACCTGGTTCACGCCATTCAAAACCTGCCGCTCTAAAAATTTTGTCCAGCCCTTCTTTTTCTGCTTGGGCTTTTACCAACCCAGAACCCGGTACGACTAGGGCAAGTTTGATATTACTGGCCACTTTTTTACCTTTTACCACGTCAGCCGCTGCGCGTAAATCTTCAATGCGTCCATTGGTACAGGAACCGATGAAAATTTTATCGGGTTTAATCTCGCTAATCGGTGTGCCTGCAATCAGCCCCATGTAGTCTAAGGCACGACGCACGCCATCTGCACGGGTTGGGTCACTAATTTTAGCGGGGTCAGGTACATTTCCATCAATGGGCAATACCATTTCGGGAGAAGTTCCCCATGTCACTTGTGGTTTAATCTTGCTTGCATCTACATGTAACACATGGTCAAACACAGCATCTGCATCGCTGTGTAAGTTACGCCACACAGCAATCGCTTTGTCTAAGTCTGCGCCTTTAGGAGAATAGGGACGACCTTGCACATACTCGATGGTTTTATCATCCACCGCAATCATGCCCGCGCGCGCGCCTGCTTCAATCGCCATGTTACAAACCGTCATGCGACCTTCTATTGATAAGGCTTGAATGGCAGTACCGCCAAATTCAATCGCATAGCCTGTACCGCCTGCAGTCCCGATTTCGCCAATAATTGCAAGAATAATGTCTTTTGCAGTGACACCAGCATTAACTTGTCCATCAACGCTAATCAGCATATTTTTAGATTTTTTCTGGATTAAGCATTGCGTTGCTAAAACATGTTCTACTTCTGAAGTCCCAATACCAAAAGCTAACGCGCCAAATGCGCCATGGGTTGCGGTGTGTGAATCACCACAAACAATAGTCATACCGGGCAGTGTTGCACCTTGTTCAGGGCCAATAATATGTACAACCCCTTGACGTGGGTCGTTAATAGTAAATTCGGTAATGCCAAAGAATTGGCAATTTTCATCTAACGTTTGCACTTGCAGACGAGAAACAGGATCAACAATCGCAGAAACGCCGCCACTGCGTTCTGCGGTGGTGGGAACATTGTGATCGGGAACGGCAAGATTTGCACCCACGCGCCAAGGTTTGCGGTTTGCCAAACGAAGCCCTTCAAAGGCTTGGGGAGAAGTCACTTCATGAACGAGTTGACGGTCAATATAAAGTAAAGCAAAGCCATTTTCATCAATCCGTACAACGTGTTCATCCCACAATTTATCGTATAAAGTTTTTCCAGACATGCTGTGTTATTCCTGACTTTTTGTTGCTATCAACACCCGTTAGGTTTAACGGGCGATACAGGCTTAATTATGGATGAAGTATGGCAATTTCACAATTATGTGGGCGGGAAGTTTTTTTCTGAACGTCTTGGGTGTAATCATTACACGCAGCATTATAGAAAATATCAACGTGCATTAAACGTGTCCCACTCGACACCAAACGTGAAATTTTGCCCTTGTTGCATTTGTAATTGATAGTAGGGCGTATTATTCTCATTAATTTTAACGGCTAAACAAGGAATCACTAATTTACCCGTTGCGGGTGAATAGGTTGCCGTGCATTCATTTTTTGATAGCGGATTTTCTGTCATCAGCTCTTCATATTCAATAAGGTATCCATTCGCAAACAGCGGCTGCGTTACTGGGTTATACCAAGCTAACTCATAGGTGCTGGCTGTCATCAAGGGAATGAATCCTTGAAACGTAGGTTCTTCAGAATAATATGCTGGGAATGGGGGCAAACTAAACGTATTTTCTTCCCCAGTTATCCACGCTACTTTTAAGGTATTATCCCATTGTCCGCCTAACCAATAAGAATACCAAACTCTACTACAAATTAAGCTAGGAACAATACAAAGACTATTGCTTCTCTCTCCCAAAAAAGCGGTTACTAAAAACGCATTTTCTTCCGCGCTGGTGATGGTTACTAAATGTCCTCTCATCCCTTCCCATGTTGCAGCTTCTGCCGCTATTCTCGCGCTGTTCCAATCAATAGAGTTGATTATGATTCGCTGATACCAATGGTCATTTCCACCTTCTGCTTTGCGCCATTGTAACGGTACTGTGACAATATAGCCTGATTTATCGGGTGGGGTTTCATACTCAATGACAAATCCTTCTAATATCGCGTTACAGTTCTGGTCATTCCACTCGCCAGATAAGGTCATTGCTAGGCAATTTTCATTATTATCCGTGTCATTCGGTTCGCCTGCTTTCCATAGGCTATAGGTAAAACTTGTTCCATCAGACCATCCCCACGCGCCTGCTGGTTCATTGTCCACATTGGCTTGTTTACCCCCTAGCCACACACCATGCGTAAAAGTAGCCCGACAATCCGCATCGTTATTACAGAACCATAACATGGGATGATTCTGAATAATAAAATTATTTTCCTCAGCACTGTCAATTTTAGCTAAATGCACAGTCGGATCACCCATTGACGCAACTAACCTTTCTGCCGTTGCATAATCAGCCCGATATTGCACCACATCATAGTAATGCCCGTCACCACCGCCCCAATAGATGGGGATTGATAACGGTAACGCATTTGCATTTACGCTAATAAATAACAGTAAAAACATTATATTTGCTTTAAACATACGCATAATGAACCCCCAATAATTCAAAATGGAAAAATCTAATCCAATGAATTAAAGCTGTTTTTTATTTCATATTGAAAGTGTAGCAGATTTTTATATTTTTACGCTGTAGTAAAGCAATATTATGCAGATAAAATAGCTTATTAGCGTTGTTTTAGCGGGGGAGTGACTTGGGGCGCGTGGGGTTCGTTGATTTTATCTGTCTATGGAATACAAACTAGTCAGTGATATGATTGATTTTATAGCGGATATAGTGACAAGTATTGATGCGTTGCTTAATATTTCGCCCGATTAATAGCGTAATATGTGACCAATGAGTGTGTTACAGTGCAAAAAGACACACTGATAACACACCCTGCTTGTTAAACCACGCCTTCCGATTGTTCTGTTACGGCTTTCTCTTGATAATCCTTAATCGCTGCTTTAATTGCGGATTCTGCTAAAACGCTGCAATGGATTTTCACGGGGGGTAATGCCAGTTCTTCTGCAATTTGGGTGTTTTTAATAGAAGCGGCCTCTTCTAAGGTTTTGCCTTTTACCCATTCGGTTAATAACGAACTGGACGCAATAGCAGAGCCACAACCATACGTTTTGAATTTTGCATCTTCAATCACGCCTTGCTCATTAACCTTGATTTGTAAGCGCATTACGTCACCGCAAGCAGGCGCGCCAACTAGCCCCGTGCCAATTGAGGGGTCTTGTTGATCAAATGTACCCACGTTACGGGGGTTTTCATAATGATCGATAACTTTGTCGCTGTATGCCATTTGTATTCTCCTACATGCAACTGAAAATAAAATAAATTAATGTGCTGCCCATTGGACGCTTTTAATGTCTATACCTGCTTTGTACATGTCCCATAAAGGGGATAAGGCGCGTAATTTGGCAATTTTGTCACGAATTAAAGGGATAGCGTAATCGATATCTTCTTCTGTCGTGAAGCGTCCGAGCGTGAAACGAATAGAGCTGTGAGCTAATTCGTCATCACGTCCTAACGCACGTAACACGTAGGACGGTTCTAAACTCGCTGAAGTACAGGCAGAACCAGAGGAAACAGCTAAATCCTTGAGTGCCATGATTAACGATTCGCCTTCAACATAGTTAAAGCTGACATTGAGATTACCGGGAATACGGTGCTGTAAGTCGCCATTGATATAGACTTCTTCCATGTCTTTGATGCCATTCCACAGTTTATCGCGTAGGTATTGAAGGTGTTTGCATTCGTCTGCCATTTCTAGTTTAGCAAGGCGAAAGGCTTCTCCCATGCCGACAATTTGGTGGGTAGCGAGTGTGCCTGAGCGCATACCGCGTTCATGTCCACCGCCGTGCATTTGGGGTTCTAGGCGCACGCGGGGTTTGCGACGCACGTATAATGCACCCATGCCTTTAGGGCCATAAACTTTGTGGGCAGAGAGGGACATTAAATCAACTTGCATTTTTTCTAAGTCTATAGGCACTTTTCCCGGACTTTGTGCTGCATCAACGTGAAAGAGAACATCACGCGCACGGGTGATTTCGCCAATCGATTGAAGGTCGGAGACAACGCCAATTTCATTGTTGACGTGCATAATGCTGACAATAATAGTGTCTTTGCGAATAGCCGCTTCTAATTTTTTGAGGTCAACTAAGCCGTTAGGTTCGGGGTCTAAATAGGTGACTTCGAAGCCTTCGCGTTCTAAGTGTCGACAGGTATCAAGAACTGCCTTGTGTTCGGTTTTACAGGTAATGAGGTGTTTGCCCTTTTTTTGGTAAAAGTGGGCTGCCCCTTTGAGGGCTAAATTATTGGATTCGGTCGCGCCCGATGTCCAGACGATTTCTTTTGCATCAGCATTGAGTAGTGCGGCAACGTGTTCACGGGCTTCTTCAACTAATTTTTCTGCATCCCAGCCAAATTTATGGGAGCGAGAAGCGGGATTACCGAAATAACCTTGCATCGTCAGGCATTGCATCATTTTCTCAGCAACTCGGGGGTCAACGGGTGTGGTTGCGGAGTAATCCATGTAAATTGGAATATTCATAATTCACCTTTCATTTTAAGGTTTAAGTCTCTGGAAATCGGTAGTTGTTTTGTATGACATTAACCCAATGCCATTAATAATTGTGTTTGTTCAATTTGTTGTTTAAGCGCCTGATAAAACTGTTGAATATCTTCTGGTGTATTTTGATTACCTAAACTAATTCTAATCGCACTTTTAGCGGTTGTTGCGTCTATACCCATTGCCATTAGGACGTGGCTGGGTTCAGTTTTTTCGCTATGACAGGCAGAACCGCTAGAAACGGCGAAGCCTAAACGGTCTAAGCCCATGAGGATGGTTTCACCCGTAAAACCTGCGACACTTATCATCAGCGTGTTAGGCAAGCGTTCTACGGATTCAGCGAAAATATTAACACTGCTTAAAGTGTGTAAAAGTGTTTCTAAGGTGTCGCGTAGTTGTCGGGTATGGCGTTGGCGTTTTTCTAGTTCGTCTGTGGCAAGTTCTGCCGCTTTACCCAGCCCGACAATTGCCGCGACATTTTCTGTACCGCCGCGCAGTCCTTTTTCTTGTCCACCGCCATGAAGTAAGGGTTCTAGTAGCGTGGTTTTATCGGTAATTAACGCGCCACTGCCTAAAGGAGCATAAAATTTATGTCCTGATAGGGTCATCAGATTTGCGCCTGTTGCAGTAAAATCAACAGGAATTTTACCAATGGCTTGGCTTGCATCGGTGTGAAATACAATATTGTGTGTGCGACAGTATTCGGCAATATCAGCAATGGGTTGTATCACGCCTGTTTCGTTATTTGCAGTCATCACAGAAACAAGGCGTGTATCAGGCGGAATGGTTAAGTAGTCTTGTTTAACCCGTCCTGTGTTATCTACGGGCAAATAGTCAACTATCCAACCTTGTCGTTCTAAACTCAGCGCGGGGGTATAGAGGGACGCATGTTCGATACGGCTAATCATCAGCCGTCCAACTTCAGCATGGCAGGCTGTGCCTTTAAGCGCGAGGTTGTTGGCTTCGGTGCCGCTGCTGGTAAAGATAATGTTTGAAGGGTGGGCATTTACTAAATTGGCAACTTGTTCACGCGCATGGTCTATGGCGGTGCGAACGCGCCGTCCAAAGTGGTGGACGCTGGAGGCATTGCCATGGATGGTTTGTAGATAAGGCAACATCACTTCTAAGACACGCGGGTCTAGGGGTGTGGTTGCGTTATAATCCAGATAAATACCCATACTTCATTATCTACCGTAGGTTAGCGGTGAGCAACACGGCTTTCTATGTGTTGTGTATAGTCTTGTCTAATAGTGGCAATGTCTCTATTCACTTCTTTAGCGCGTTTATCAACGACTTGAGCAAGAGAAATATTGCTTAAAAATTCACGAATTTGGTCGCTTAAATCTTCCCATAATTCATGCGTTAAACAGGTGTGGGCATCATGGCAGTTTTTCATGCCTTGGCATTTGGTTGCATCAACTGATTCATCAACCGCAGAAATCACTTGTGCAACTGTAATTTCGTCAGCACCACGACTTAAGCGATAACCGCCACCGGGCCCGCGCGCGCTGTCAACTAAGTTATGCTTGCGTAATTTAGAGAATAATTGTTCTAAATAAGATAAAGAAATACCTTGCCGTTGAGAAATATCTGCCAGTGTCACAGACTTTTGTTCGCGATGAATGGCTAAATCTAACATTGCGGTGACGGCATACCGTCCTTTTGTGGTTAATCTCATTTTTAATTACCTTGGAATAGTGTGTGAATAGTTGCAGGTGCAAGTATTACATCACCTACTAAAACAATCAAGTAAAATACCAATTAAATTACTCAGGTAATAAGTTCGTGTTTTTCTCATTTTTTTATCCCTGTTCTGTTCTTATAATATATATCATAGTAAAATACTCAAGTATTAATCAAGAAAATACCTTAGATTTTTAATGGCGAGCAGGTTTAATTTGGTAAATGGTTTTAACTTGATGGATAACCGCGTTCTATTTACAGAACGCGATAATTAGGGGAAATAAATTAAATCAAAATAGGTAAGCCCAATTCTTTTAAGAAAGCATTGTGGCGGTCTTTAGCCGTTGCGATAGCTTGGTTAATGCTTGCCAGTTCCGCATTAACGGCTAATAAATCAATCTCTTCCTCGGGTTGTGTCGTGCTGATGTAGCGTGAAATATTCAAATTAAAGCCGTTGCTTTCTAACTCTTCCATTGACACACGGCGCGCATAATTCTCTTCTTCTTTGCGGAATTGATACGTTTCTACAATTTTGTCTATGTGTGCGGGTAATAAACGGTTTTGACGTTTACCTTTCTCAAAATATTCTGACGCATTGATAAATAACACATCATCAGGTTTTTTACATTTTTTCAGCACGAGAATGCACACAGGAATCCCCGTAGAATAGAATAAGTTAGGTGGTAAACCAATAACAGTATCGATATTGCCATCTTTTAATAATTTGGTACGAATACGTTCTTCTGCACCGCCGCGAAATAGCACGCCATGTGGCAGAATAATTGCCATTACGCCATCATTTTTTAAATAATGAAAGCCATGCAGTAAAAAGGCAAAATCGGCGGCAGATTTTGGCGCGAGTCCATAATTTTTAAACCGCATATCTTCGCCCAATGCGTCGGTAGGTTCCCAGCGGAGGCTAAAGGGTGGATTTGCAACGACTGCGTCAAATTTTGGCATTTTTGCGGGATTCATTTCGCGTAAATAATCCCATTCATTCATGAGGGTATCGCCGTGATGAATTTCAAATTCGGAATCTTTCACACCGTGTAATAGCATGTTCATCCGTGCCAAGTTGTAGGTAGTGACGTTTTTTTCTTGTCCGTAAATTTTGCCGATGCCTTTTATGCCCATACGGTGGCGGATATTTAGCAGTAACGAGCCTGAGCCACAGGTAAAATCTAAAATAGACGATAAATTTTTCTTTTGTCCTGTTGCGGGGTCTTGGCTGTCTAAGGTCACAATGCCCGATAGAATGCTAGAAATTTGTTGCGGGGTGTAAAATTCGCCCGCTTTTTTGCCCGAGCCTGCGGCGAATTGTCCGATTAAATATTCGTAGGCATCGCCTAGCGTGTCTTTATCGGTTGAGAATTGTGCAAGTCCCTCTGCCAATGCTTTGATAATATTACAAAGTTTTGCGTTGCGCGTTTCGTAATTCTTGCCGAGTTTTTCCGAATTTAAGTTAATTTCGGAGAATAAGCCGTTAAAAGTGCTAGAAAAAGATTCATCTTCAATATGTTTAAAAGCATTTTCTATGGTGTGTAATAGTTCGCTGTTTTGCGTGCGCGCCAGTTCAGCAATGCTACTCCATAGATAGTTGGGTTCTATGATGTAGTGCGTTTTGCGACGCATTTGTTTTTCAAATTCGGCAACGTCTTCTTTATTTTGTTCGTACCAAACGACTAAGGGCGGACGGCGGTCGTCTTCTGCTAAATGGGGATAATCTTGTCCCAGTTCTTTTTGGGTGGCTGTTTCATAGTTATCAGAGAGATAGCGGAGGAACAGGAAGGACAGCATGTAGTCGCGGAAGTCGTCGGCATTCATTGCGCCGCGTAGCTGGTCGGCGATACTCCAGAGTAGTGTACCTAGTTGTTTTTGGTCTTGGTCGGTCATTGTGGGTTTTTACTTTGGATTTTTGTGAGGGGGGCTTTATATTTTTTGTTATTCAGTCGTTTAAAATTTAGGCTGAGTTCTCCAAAATTTATTAATAAGCCAATTTCTAGGTTGTAGGCTTCTAGGTAGTTGATAGCTTGGGCAAAATGTACATTTTCTAATTGGGTGGTGGCTTTTAATTCTACAGAAATAACATTTTGAACTAAAAAATCGACTCTTCGCGTGCCAATTTGTTGTTCACGGTAGAAAATGGGCATTTCGAATTCTCTGTTAAAGGCGATGCCTTCTAAGTTCATTTCTATTGCTAAGGCTCTTTGATAAATGACTTCTCGAAAGCCACTGCCTAACGTGGAGTGTACTTTCATGGCACATCCGATAATTTTTGAGGTTAAATCGGAGTATTTGTATTGTTCTTTAATCATGTCTAAACTGTGATTTTTTTGATTAAGATGATTAGTATGATTATAACGATTTTAATCAGTTAATCATATAAATCAGATAAACCGCATAAATCATATAAATCACAGTTCAGACGTTTTGGGAAAGAGTTGTTGCATCAGTCCTTTTTTGTGTTTTTTCAGTGCCGCAATTTTTTGGGCTTGGGCGGTGATGAGGTCGTCAAGGGAGGAGAGGCAGGAGGCGATTTTTTGTTGTTCGGGGAGAGAAGGTAAAGGAACAGGAATAATATCTAATTTAGCCCTATTTAATTTAGGTTGTGCCATTCCTGTTAAATATGAGTCTAATCTTATTGAGTTTAAATAGTTTTCTACCATTGACTGTGTTGATTTATTTTTGAATCTTAAAATATGCACGTGATTATTTACCCATGTTTTTCCCGATATTGAAAATGCAATAGGATATGTACGTGTAACTAAATTCGCGCCATCTTCTGAGATACAGAGTAAATCCTCATCAAAAATAAAATCTTTAACAAAATCTATGATGCCAGATGCACCATAATATGGAATTTTACCTTTAATTCGATATTGTTCTGTTATAGGAACTCTTTGAGAGTCTAAATTTTCTCCTATTTCCCCCAACGTTTCCCCCTCCCACTCTCCCGCCTCCAAAAACTCAGGAAAGCGCAATTTAGGAACAGTTTCGCCTTCTGCGGGAAAAAGCTGTTGCATCAATCCCTTTTTATGACGTTTAAGCGCGTCGCGCTGTTGCGTCTCTGAAATGATGAGGTCGTCAAGCGAGGTGAGACAATCGGCAATTTTTTGTTGTTCGGGGAGAGAAGGTAAAGGAACAGGAATAATATCTAATTTAGCCCTATTTAATTTAGGTTGTGCCATTCCTGTTAAATATGAGTCTAATCTTATTGAGTTTAAATAGTTTTCTACCATTGACTGTGTTGATTTATTTTTGAATCTTAAAATATGCACGTGATTATTTACCCATGTTTTTCCCGATATTGAAAATGCAATAGGATATGTACGTGTAACTAAATTCGCGCCATCTTCTGAGATACAGAGTAAATCCTCATCAAAAATAAAATCTTTAACAAAATCTATGATGCCAGATGCACCATAATATGGAATTTTACCTTTAATTCGATATTGTTCTGTTATAGGAACTCTTTGAGAGTCTAAATTTTCTCCTATTTCCCCCAATGTTTCCCCCTCCCACCCCCCCGCCCCCAAAAACTCAGGAAAGCGCAATTTAGGCACTAACAAATTCTTATTACTGTTCATACACCACTAACCCCGAAATTTCCCGACCTTTAGCACATTTATGCAATAATGGAATTAAATCATCCATTAAAGCCGACTCTTTTTGTCCTCGGGCTTTCCAACCTAAACCCAAGGGAGCGAATAATTCATTAAGCTGTTCACTATCAAAAACCATTCGACGCAACACAGCATCTACAAAACTTTGTAAGCTACTCAGTTCTAAACCATATTTATCTGCAATCGTCATTAATTGGCGCGTTTGTTTCCCTGCCTTAAAATGTTCATAACCCGTGCGAATGTTCTGCACATCCAAGCCGTTGCCTGTTTCTAAGGTTTTGATATATTCGGCAATATCTTCACGCTCATCGATAAATTTAGCATCGGATTGAATCAAATTAATCAATTCTTCACGGCTCATTGCCTGTTTATCAGGCGGTTGTTGCGAATAGCGCGCAATCAACGACATAATGTAATCGTAATCGATAATGCTAGATGCGAATAAAACAAACTCAAAATCAAGTTGTTGCACTTCTGCGGGGGCTGTATTGCCTTTTTTATCTTGTAATTCTCTCAGTTGTTGCGCCGTTTCTAAATAAACCCCTTTAAAACCTTGCAACTGGTCTTTGGGCAACATTTGCTCGATGTATGCTTTATTCTCTGCCGTTAAATCGGTGTATTGGTCAAGTCGCGTTTTAACGCGCTGTATTTCCTTAAATGCTTTAATAAACTGACTGCGGGCCACATCGCCTTTTAAATTAGGCACTGCACTGGGTGTATTCTCTAACCCCTGAGAAACCATAAAATTATCCAAGTTTCTGATGGCATCTTCTAACGCTGTTATCACCGTCGCAGCATCATCAACTAACCAAATTTCTTTAGCCGATTTAGCCGTATGTCCAGAAAACAATTCGATAGCCGTATCAACAGCGGTTTGTTGCTGGCGAAAATCCAAAATATTGCCATAAGGTTTAGTATCATTGAGAATGCGATTTGTACGCGAAAATGCTTGTATAAGATTATGATATTTAAGTTTTTTATCAACATACAACGTATTTA
The DNA here is from genome assembly GCF_001305575.3 of Beggiatoa leptomitoformis. Lineage (NCBI taxonomy): Bacteria > Pseudomonadati > Pseudomonadota > Gammaproteobacteria > Thiotrichales > Thiotrichaceae > Beggiatoa > Beggiatoa leptomitoformis. Next base: position 1,809,318 of record NZ_CP012373.2, on the reverse strand, counting down.
AATACTTAGAATCAAAACCCGTTAATAACATATCTACAACAATAGTGATGTCTATTTTTTGCGTGTGTGGCAAATCGCTATTAGGATATTGTTGGTCTTTAATGCGTTTTTGTACGTCTTGATAGTACAAATCAAATTCGTTAATGCTGTGATTAGTGCTATAACGGGCATTATAGTCGTCAATGATGATTTTAAGCGCGGCTTTCTTTTCTTCGGGGTTTTGTTCGTTATCCGCTTTTTCCTGTAACAAATCATCCTGTAATTGTTTTACATCCTTGTTGCCTTCCGCAGGTGGCGAAAAAATACAGGCAATATTCAGCGGTTGAAAATCATTATGTTCGCTGTGCGCTTGTGTTTGTAAGGTTTTAAATAATTCATAATATTCAATCGCATCATTAATTGAAGCCGTTGCCAAAATCGCGTTAAATTTGCGTTCATTCGTGGCAGTGTTGTGTTTGGTAAAAATCGCATCGACGATGGCTTGCTTGGCAATAATGGTGTCTGCATTTGGGGCGTTTTCGCCCTCAGCTTTGTAATAATCAATATGAAAGCGTAAGACATTACGGTCTTCAATCGCGTGGGTGATGGTGTAGGCATGTAGTTGGTTTTGAAAAATATCTTTGGTTGTTTTATGAGAGGCTTGTTGTCCTTCTACCTGTTGATAACTGGCATTTTCTTCAAAAATTGGTGTGCCTGTAAAGCCAAATAATTGCGCATTGGGAAAAAAGGCTTTAATTGCTTTGTGATTTTCGCCAAATTGCGAGCGGTGGCATTCATCAAAAATAAATACCATGCGTTTATTCCGTTGTGTTTCTAAACGCGCTTTATAGTTGTGTTTCTTTTTTCCGTTGTCGTGTTTGCTATTGTCATCAAGCGCAAGCCCGAGCTTTTGGATGGTGGTAACGATGACTTTATCGGCGTAATCATCAGAAAGCAATCGTTGTACTAGGGCGGCTGTATTGGTGTTTTCTTCAACACAAGCTTCTTGAAATTTATTAAATTCTTCTCGTGTTTGGCGGTCTAAATCTTTGCGGTCAACCACGAATAGGCATTTATCAATATCAGGATTATCTTTGAGTAAGGTAGCGGCTTTAAACGAGGTTAATGTTTTGCCGCTGCCTGTCGTGTGCCAAATATAACCGTTGCCACAATGTTGATGAATGCAATCGACAATGGCTTTAACCGCATAAATTTGATAAGGGCGCATCATCAGCAATTTTTGCTCGCTGTTTACCAACACCATGTAACGGCTAATCATTTCGCCCAATGTGCATTTAGATAAAAATTCTTTAGCAAAACTATCTAAATGGGTAATCTTTTGATTATGTTCATTAGCGAATTGATAAATGGGTAAAAAACGCTCATCCGCATTAAAACTAAAATGCCGATGGTGATTATTAGCAAAATACCATGTATCGCTGCGGTTGCTAACGATAAACAGTTGTATAAAACAAAGCAGGGTTTTACTGTAGCCGTTGCCGATGTCGTTTTTATAATCAATAATTTGTTCGATTGCGCGTCGGGGACTAATGGCGAGGGTTTTTAATTCAATTTGTACCACAGGCACACCGTTAATCAGCAATATCACGTCATAACGATGATAACTATTATTAGTATTAATGCGTAATTGGTTGACAACTTCAAAGGTATTTTTGCACCAATCTTTAATATTAACAAGGGTATAATGTAGTGGCGTACCATCATCCCGCTCGAAACTATTCCGTTCACGTAAATATTTGGCCGCCGTAAAAACATCGGGGAGAGTAATTTGATTTAACAGCCGACTAAATTCTTTATCCGTTAGTTGAATATGATTCAACGCTTCAAAATGCTGGCGAAAGTTTTGTTCTAAGGTTGCGCGGTCACGAATATCAGCACGATAGATATATTTAAGGTCGTTTAATTTTTCAATCAATAAATCTTCGATGTCTTGCTCAAGCATAAATAATTCCTCTAACGTCAAAACTTAGCCACGTTCTACCTGCTACGAAACTTCGTAAAACCGTCTGGCAGCAGGCTTGCAAAGCTGCTCGAAATGCAGTGAATCAACAATATTCTTAGAGCGTGTCATCAAATAGTAAAAAGTGTTATATTATAGGTATATACCCAGATATCGCCAAGGATAAAACAATGAGTCGTCGCTATGCCTTAACCGATGAACAATGGTCAAAACTAGAACCGCTACTCCCTGGGCGTAAAGGACATGTCGGGATGACGGCTAAAGATAACCGCTTGTTTATTGATGCTGTTCTATTCCGTTATCGCAGTGGCATTCCTTGGCGCGACCTTCCCGAACGCTTTGGTGATTTCCGTGTTGTCCATACCCGCTTCAGTCGTTGGTCTCAGAAAGGTGTCTGGGAACGTGTTTTCAAGATACTAAGTGCCGATGCTGATAACGAATATGCCATGATAGACAGCACTATAGTTAGAGCGCATCAACATAGTAGTGGTGGTGGCGCGGATGAAGCCATTGGACGTAGCGCAGGGGGTTTAAGTACCAAGATTAACTCCGTTGTTGACGCACTGGGCAATCCGACCCTTTTTTTTTGACTGCGGGACAGGCAAGCGACCTTGAAGGGGCTGATGCTCTTATTCCTCAGATAAAGGCAAACGCTTTATTGGCTGATAAGGCTTATGATGCTGATGAACGGGTTAGAGATGTTTTAAAACAGAAAAGCATAGAACCTGTGATTCCGTTCAGGAAAAATCGTTTAAATCCACCTGATTATGATAAAGCTCTTTATAAGGCACGTTATTTAATCGAGCATTTCTTTGGTAAATTAAAGCAATATCGTGCAATAGCTACACGATATGATAAACGCGCTAGGAATTTCTTAAGTGGGGTTTATTTGGCTTCTACCTTGATTCTTTTAGCTTGAACCTTTAACCCTTCTTATTTGATGACAGGCTCTAGGGATAATCACCCGCCCTTGCCCTGAAATTTTAACCGTTGTTGCCAGCATAAAATGCACCTCATAAATTAAAATGTGGGTTATCTGCCGTACTCGTAGATTGTGGTCAGCTAATTGTTGAAGAAATCCACCGTTGAATGAAACCGCAATTCTGCGGTCTAACCGCACTCCAAAATCCTACTTGTATAAAATAACTATTAGTAAACATAGAGTTTCGCAACTATAGCCCAAAAACTTCTGTCTGACAAACACAGCCGTGAGCAATGTCCACCCTACAGGCTGAAGTTTAAAAAATTACGCGTCGAATGCAGGTTATTTTAGTTTTTTTTGTAGGGTTTTAATTTTGATGAATTAAGACAATAATAGGGCGACTCAAACTAAGCCGTTTGAGATAACACAATAAAAGTGAACCCCCAAAGGAGTTTTTATGATTAAGATAACCCGCTGGTTAATGCCCTTGTTAGGTGCATTAACAATGCTAACGGCTGCCTTGCCAAGCTATGCCGCTGATACGTTTAATTGGAAAATGGTGACGACATGGCCACCTAATTTCCCTATTTTTCAAACAGGGGTTGTGCGTTTTGCCAAAGATGTCGAAACCATGAGTAATGGACGCATCAAAATTCAGGTGTTTGCTGGTGGCGAATTAGTGCCTGCATTACAAACATTTGATGCCGTTTCGCAAGGTACTATCGAGTTAGGACATGGGGCTGCGTATTATTGGGCGGGTAAAGTGCCTGCAGCGCAGTTTATGACCGCCGTTCCGTTTGGGATGACGGCAAAAGCCATGAACGCATGGTTTTATTATGGTGATGGGTTAAAATTGTGGCAGGAAGTTTATGCTCCATTTGGGGTTGTGCCTTTTCCCGGTGGGAATACGGGCGTACAAATGGGCGGGTGGTTTAATAAGAAAATTGATAGTGTTAAAGACTTACAAGGTCTGAAAATGCGGATTCCCGGTTTAGGTGGCAAAGTTATTGCTAAAGCAGGGGGAACACCTGTTTTACTCGCGGGTGGTGAGATTTATACGGCGTTAGAACGGAAAACTATCGATGCAACGGAATGGGTTGGGCCTTTCCATGATGAACGCTTAGGGTTGTATCGTGCAGCACAATATTATTATTATCCCGGTTGGCATGAACCCGGTACGGTATTAGAGGTTATTGTTAATAAGAAGGCATGGGATTCTTTGCCACCTGATTTACAAAAAATTGTGGAAAGTGCGGCAAGTTCTTTAAATGTTACCATGTACGCAGAATTTGAGGCTTCTAATAATAAAGCACTGCGTGAGTTGAAAGAGAAATACAAAGTACAAATATTGCCCTTTCCTGCTGATGTGTTAAAGGAATTGCATCGTTTAACAAAAGAGGTTTTAGCCGAAGAAGCAGGAAAAGACCCTTTGTTTAAAAAAGTTTATGATTCTTTCTTGGCATTCCAAGCAGATAATGACGCATGGACCGTTGTTTCAGATGATGCTTATAGCAACGCGTTGAAAGAATAAGCGGTATTATTAATGTTGTTAAAGGCAAGTCATTAAGGGAAGAACCCTTTATAACTTGCCTTTTTATTTGTTCGGTTTTATTCAGATGATACGTATAAGATATTATTTATATTAAGATTATTGAATGGAAATTATGGATATTAAATTAATTGGTTTGGTTGTATTGGGATTGTTGTTAGTTATCATATTGATTTATGGGTATTATCAGCGACAACAGGATAGTTTAGCTTTTATTAATACACCGCGTGCAGGTTATAAAAATCGTAAGGGTTTTTGGTGGTATAGAAATTTATATCGGACTAATTTACCTGATGTTGCTATTTATGGCGAAAGCGATAAGAAGCAGGTATTAACACATCCCGCTGTAATTACATCAGAATATCCAATAGCACAACAGCTACAAACAGGGCATTTAGGCGAGCATAGTTATCCTTATCAGGCAAAATTAACATTACTATCCGTCGCAGAAATGGTGTTATTCAATGCGTTACAGCAAGCATTGCAGCGGCAACCATATATCTTATTGGCTAAAGTACATCTTGCTGAGGTGTTAGAAACTATTCCTGATTTGGAGGTGAAGGCGAAACGAATCGCCCTTGAACGGCTACGACAAAAACGGTTAGATTTTGTTATTTGTTCAAGCGACACGGCATCGATATGTGGGGTTATTGCTGTTGAGGAGGTATTTGATGCGGAAAAACCGTTAAGTACGCAGTTGCATGATAAATTTGTTGATAAGGTATTAGAAACGGCAAATATTCCTATTGTGCATATTGTGTTACGTGAGCAATATGATAGCCAAGAATTACAGGCACAATTGACAAAAATATTGAAGTTATCACTACAAGCTGTTAATACAGTTACAGAAAAATTATGTCCTACTTGTGGAGCAACTATGAAACGTGTTTCCCCAAAAAATGGACAGTATGCAGGAAGGCATTTTTTAGCATGTAGTCATTATCCACAGTGTAAAACCGTTTTTCCGTTGTAGAATAAGTAAAATACGTTTAATAAGCTTCTATAAAGTGTTTATCAGTAAAACGGTGTGCAATCTCCGCCGTAACCAGTATGATTTAACTATGAATAATTTTCGTGCATGAGTAGCATTAGGTAATCAAAGTTAAAAAAATGCTTTTTAAGCTGCTGCTTTTAAGAAGGATTTATTCAGGTGCTTATTCCCGCTCTGTAAACGAAGTAGGTTAAAGAGCGGGCAAATTTGGTAATTGTCCTTCAATGTATCCCTTTATTTTATACAGTTTTCAGGTAATACACTGATTTCTAGTATATTTACATATTGTCCCCATTGATGAATTCCGACGGTTGTTTCGGTTTTGCGGGCTTTTAGCCAAACCAACAGCCCTTCTTTTTGTAATAAAACAGGTAAATTCAATGGTTTTATTTTCTCTCCCTGTGTACCTTCTATGCCAAAAAATCCACCTTCTATGGATAAACTGACAACTTTTCCTGTTATTTCTATCATTGCGTCATCAGTTTCTGCTGTTACTAGCAGAGGATGCGCACTCAAAAAAAACGCAATAAATGCCCATATTATTTTTTTCACACTATTCTCCTTAAATTTGCATTAAACTGTCGTTGATAGCGAAGTAACCTATGAAAAAATTCAACTTGTTATATCAAAAAAGCCAATTATTAGTTATTGCTAATATTCTGCTATAGGTGTATAGTTCAAAGCGTATATTAGATGTTTCTAATAGATGATTTCTGCATTGACCAGTGACGCTATATTATTACTGACTGGACAAGATTTGTGCTTACTATATTTAGCACAATGGTCTAAGTGGTCGTTGCTTATGTTACGTATTAATTGAAACAAACAAAACCTTAGGAGAAGTCTAATGTTAAAAATTGCCAAAGTGTTAGCATTATCTACCGTTCTTGGTGCAGGTTTTGTGGCTGCGCCTGCTCATGCATGGTGGGGCGGCCCTGGTTCAGGTTGGGGCAACAATGAATGGGGTCCCTTTGATGGTTCAGGTTGGGGTGATTTCAACATGAGCATGGGCGGTGGCGGTCGTGGTTATGGTCGTCAATATAACAATTACAACTATAGTGGCTATCCCGGTTATTACGGTGGCTACGCGCCTGCACCTGCATACGGTGCTGCACCTTATGGTGGTTACGCACCTGCGCCTTATGCTGGTTATGGTGTTGCGCCCGCGCCTTATGCAGGTTATGGTGCTGCGCCTTATGGTGGTGGTTATGCACCCGCGCCCTACGCAGGCTATGGTGTCGCCCCTTATGGTGCAGTTCCTCCAGCGAGTGTTCCTGCCCCCGCCGCGCCTGAAGCAAAATAAAAATAATGCAGTGTTATTTTTAGAAAAAAGGGGTGATGTATTTGCCCCTTTTGCATTTCTGGTTTACTTGCCTTATCCTCCTTGTTTATCTAATGATTCTTGTTCTTCTAGCATAATAACTGCTTGTTGATGTAAACGAATCAATAAATCCATTAATAATTGTTGTTCTGTAATAGAAACATTGGTAAGCAGTCGTTTCTGTCGCTTTGTAGCCGCGCTTATGCCTTCTTGATGAACAGCAATCCCTTCAGTTGTTAAGGTCAGTTTTAAAATACGTCCATCTTCAGGATTCGGCTCACGAATAATCCAGTGACGGCTGAGTAAACTATTCACTGCGCGACTCACCCAACCTTTATCAACCCCTGTGCGTTTACTTACCTCTTGTGCTGAAATGGGCGCATAACGAGCGATAGTTGCTAATACACGCCATTCTGTTAAACCAATATTAAAACGTGTTGTGTAATAACGAGATGCTCCAAGTGCTAACACGTTGGATAAACGCATCAGTTGAAAAGAGAATAAGTCTTCTAAGTTCAACGTTTGTGTATTTTTATTTATCATGAGTATGCCATGCCTAGAAAGGAGTCTTGATGTCTAGCTGTTTATCCACGATGTTCTGTGGCAAAATGACATCGTTTAGTTGTTTTAACTACCGAATTAGCAATGCGACTTTACTAATACCACTGTTTAATGCCAATCCTTGTTTTGAGAATACCTTTTTCCGTCAGGAGAGAGATGAAAAAAACATAACTGCGGAATAGGGCTAAAGAAAAAAGTGTGGTCAAGTTCAGCTTTAATCCTTAGTTTCAAGGTTAATATCTAAATAGGTATTAATAAATGCTTATGTATATAACAAGAATTCAATCTGTTTCTTAATAACACAGCAGATAACTTGCTCACTTTGTGCTTTATTTTCTCGTTGTAAAAGGCAAAATGGTCTATTTTGCAGGTGGATATTGCGTATTTATTGAATCATTGGGGGACTGGAAATCATCATGCAAAAATCTGTTTTTTATAAGATGGCGATAGTAATCGTATTGAGTATAACCAGTAGCTGTAGTAATCATAAACCATCGATGAATACGGCAACCCGTCAATCACAACCAACAGAATCAAAAGTGATTGACCCCGTTGTAGAATCGCCACGTCAACTCGACCCTGCATTAGCCGATGAGCTAAAAAATAAACCCGCTGTAGAGGGTGTCGCAGTGCCAACAACACCGACTCCACCGCCCGCCATTCCTGCCCCTGTTTCAGTTGAACCACAACCAACCCTTGCAACGCCCGTGTTACAATCCTCTACTGTAACAGAAGATGTTAATGAACCCGCTGCGTTTAAGGGAATGGTTGCAGCGCATAATCGTTGGCGGCAAAAGGTAAATGTTTCTGCCGTTCGCTGGTCTGTGGATGTTGCAAGTGTTGCGCAACGCTGGGCAAATCAATTACAAACAAAGGGATGTCCTTTAGAACATAGCTATCAGGGCGGATATGGTGAAAATATCGCCGCTAGCACAGGTATGGGTCTTACCCCTGAGCGTGTTGTTGATTTGTGGGCAAGTGAAGTTGAAGATTATGATTATGTTAATAATCGTTGCAAAGCGGGTAAGGTTTGCGGGCATTACACTCAAGTCGTGTGGCAGGCGAGTGCAGAAATTGGGTGTGGTAAAGCCAGTTGTGGCAATACGGAAGTATGGGTTTGTAATTACAACCCACCCGGTAATTATGTGGGGACTAAACCTTATTAGGGATTATCATCAAATAACATCATTGATAAGGCTAAACAATTTCTAAACGGTGGCAATTTTATCCTTGTTCATGTAAAGGGTTGAGGAGCGTGCTTAGGTTCTGTGATTACCCTTACCATGTTAATGTTATCGCTTCAGTATTTGTTAGTTGATGACGACCTCTTAAAGTGATTGCGAATTTTCTTTTCGTCCTCTCCTTTTTATAATTAAAATAAGCAGATATGGTTGAGTATCTGCACTTAATATAACAACTATGCGACAGATTGAAGCTAAAATTATTAATCCACTGATTGGAAATAGCATTCCTTTACCCACTTATGCAACGGATGGTGCAGCGGGCATGGATTTGCGGGCTTGTTTAAGTGAGCCAGTCATTCTTGAAGCAGGGGAAACACGATTAATTGGTAGTGGGATTGCCATTAATATTCATGATAAAACACTGGCGGCAGTATTATTACCCCGCTCAGGTTTAGGCACGAAATATGGTATTGTTCTCGCCAATTTGGTTGGGCTATGTGATTCTGATTATCAAGGCGAAATTCAAATTGCTGTCTGGAATCGCAGTCAGCAAGCCTTTACAATTAACCCCGGTGAACGTCTATGTCAATTGGTGTTTGTGCCAATTATCCAAGTACAGTTACAGCTAGTTGATACCTTTAGCCAAATGAGCCAACGGGGTGAAGGTGGATTTGGACATACTGGCAGACAATAGGTTTTCCCTTCCCTCACCTTACAGCATGTAGTGAACTATGATAGACCAACTTTCTAACCGCCCTCTTATCCTCATCATTGATGACAGTTCACTGAATTTAAAGATTTTGGATGTCATTTTGCGTAAGCACAATTTTGAGGTCATTATTGCCCATCATGGTGATGCTGGCTTAGAAGCCGCCGTTAAATACAATCCTGATTTAATTCTTTTAGATGTCATTATGCCGGGAGGCTGGGATGGTTATGAAACATGTCAGCGATTAAAACGCATTCCTAGCTTAGAACAAGTACCTGTTCTATTTCTTTCAGCCTTAGATGATACGGAAAATAAAGTTCGGGCATTTCTGACAGGTGGCGTGGATTATGTCAGTAAACCCTTTCAAGAAGACGAATTATTGGCACGAGTGCGTACCCATTTGGAACTGGCGCATTTACGGAAAAATTTAGAGCGTGAAGTGCTTTATAAAACCCAAAAAATCCAATCGTTATTAGAAGTTTTACACTTATCTTATGACCGAGCGCAACAAGCCTCGGTGATGAAATCAGAGTTTTTACATAAAATCAGTCATGAATTTCGTACACCCATGAATGTCATTCTTGGCATGACAGACACCCTTATTGAAGATACTAATTTAGACGACGAGCAAATACATTGCGCTAAAGCCGTGCGCAAAGCGGGTAAACAATTAATGGGAATTTTGACGGATATGTTAAATTTCTCCCAACAGTCTAAAGGTGACCCGCGTCAAGTTATTTCTGAATTTCGGATTGATGAGTTAATTCGTAATGTATTACAAGGGGATTTAACTGAACGTGCCGAAGTGAAACAATTAAATATTATTATCGATGTTGCTCCAGCCTTAAATAAAACGGTGCGCGGTAATCATGATTACCTTTTTGAAACGGTGACTAAACTAGTAGATAATGCAGTCAAGTTTACCCGTCAAGGTAGTGTTATTATTAAAGTAATGCCTTTAGAACAAATTGAAGGTGAACAACGTGATTTATGGATACACCTTGAAATTATCGATACGGGTATAGGTATTATGCTTGAAAAACAACAGCATGTTTTTGACCCTTTCACACAAGCAGACAGTTCAACAACCCGTATTCATGAAGGCATGGGCATGGGACTCGCCCTTGCTAAATTATTTGTAGAAAATATGGGGGGACGCATTGGTTTAGAAAGTGTTTTGGGTGAAGGGAGTAATTTCTGGTTTGATGTTCCCCTAGAATCCGCCAATCACACACCATAAGCACAGACGCTACTCCATTAATCTGGTGCGGTTTATCCTCGCGCATACCAACTATTAAAACGGTTTTGTGCATATAACGCCGCGCCTACATTCAGCTTAGCCGAATGGCAGATGCACCGCCCTTACAATTGCCATAATCTCATTATCTACTCATATCCATTATGCTAAAAATCCGTCGTCGTAGAACCACCACCGTTGCTTTACGTCTTTCTATTATTATTCGTACCAAAGACCGTCCCCAATTATTAACCCGCAGTCTGCGCAGTTTAACGGAACAGAAACGTCGTCCTGATGAAATTATCGTGGTCAATGATGGCGGCGTTGCACTGGATGATGTGATTGCCCAATTTCCTGATTTAAATTTACATTTAATTAATCATGCAACCAGTCAAGGACGTGCGAAAGCAGGAAATATTGGTGTTTTAGCGGCACAAGGCGATATGATTGGCTTTTTAGATGATGATGATATTTATCTATCTGACCATTTACAACGTTTAGAACAAGTTACACTACATTTTGATGCGCCTGTGGTTTACTCAGGTTGCCGTTTAATGCAGCGGGATTTATTAGGTGAAACAGTACTCCTCCAAGAAAACCCGCTAAAAGTTTTTAATGATGGTTTTGATGCCAATCGCCTCCGTTATGAAAACTATATCCCATTGATTAACTTACTGATAGACCGTGATTTATGGTTAGAACTGAATGGCTTTGATGAACAATTTGACGCGTTTGAAGACTGGGATATGCTCATACGCCTATCAACACACTGCCGTTTTTACCATCTTAACCGTATCACGACAGAATACGCAGTGTGGGGAAATAGCCAAATTACCCGCGAAATGGATAAAACCCGTTGGCACGCGGCATATCAACAAATCATTGCTAAACATATTCTTTCTTTAACAGAAGAACAACAACTCAACGTTTTAACTGATTATTGGATGATTAGCCAAGAACGTCGTGCAACCGCTCAAGACGCGCAACAAGATAAGTATGAATTACAATATAAATTACAAGAAAAGCAACTAGAAACGCTACAATTACAAAATCAACTGTTAGAACACCGTGAACAGTCAACGGCAATGCAAAACCGTTACGAAAATGAATACAGTATCGTTAGAGAGCGTTACGAAACGGAATATACCAAACTGCAAGCCTTATATAACGAACAAACTCAAAAATTTGCGCAACAAGAAACTTATTTTTATCAACAACAAACAGCATTACAGCAACAGTTGGTTACTGTGCAAACGGCATTCACCGCCTTGCAAGAAGAATACAGCCACGCACAACAAAAATCAGCCAAGCAAATTAATCGCTTACAAATCACTCTTGCACAAGTTGAAGAAGAAGCCTCTGATTTACAACAACGCGCTATTCAACGTGAACAACATACACAACAATTACAAAATACACTCCATCAATTGAGTAAAGAAATCACGGTAGGCATGGGAAGACCTGCCTTTGACCGATTATTAGAACGCTATCCTCATGCTTATACCTTAGCAAGTTCACCAGACAGTGTATTAAGTGATTATCAACATCTCACGGAATGGATTCGTAATAAAGTAAGTGAGTTAACGGCATGGGAACAACATCAACAACAACAATTTATTCCTGCGATAACAGAAGATTATCAACGCTTGCAAGCACATATCATGGAGTTACTCCATCATTTGACTACCTCGCGTTGGCATTTTGTGCGACGTTATCGAGGGTTAGCTGAAGCCGTTGGACATCAAGCGCAACAACTCCATCAACATGTGGAAGGCTATGTTAATGCAACCAGCCACATTGCCAAACAATTGGCACTAACCAGTGTCCAAAAACAAGGGTTAACCTTACCTATTCCTAAACCGCGCCCTTTATCTACGGTTTATCCAACCTATATGTGCATTGCAGGCAGCGTAGAAAAACCACAATTTATGGAAGGTGTGGCAAAATTAGGAACTATCCCTTTTTTCCTGTTGCCAGAAAAACCCTTAGTTTTTACAACCTATTGCGCGTTAAATAACTTTTTTAGAATTGATTTATTATTAGCGACTTGTGTAAGAGTTAATCCTAGCCGTGTACGAGTATTAATCCGTTTATTAGACACAGGGGACGTGGTTCGCGATATCTCTTTTGAAGCCATGGAGGTTTTTGATAATCGCTACTATCCTGTCTTTTTTGAACCGCTTACAGACTCTATGGATAAAACCTACCAAATTGAAATTGAGTCGCCCGATGCAACTGATAGCACCTGCATTGCCGTATGGTGTCATCCAAATAAACCTGTTATTAATCAATCACAACAACTTTCTGATGTCGTTATAGACACAACACCGCATCTGTTACCTAAATGGCTCACCCAAAAATTGCTGGATTTACCTTTTCCAGACACATTAGGACAAGCCAACGCACCGCATCTCTTTTTCATTACTGAGTTAGTACCCAGCACTTTACTGTTAACCTTGCATAATTTAATAACCCATCTTGGTGAGGCATTGGCACGTACCAAGACACAAGGGCAACTTGTTTTATCAGGCACAGTCAGTGGCGAAATACAACGCTATTGTCAGCATCATGGAATTACTGTTTTACAAACACATACATTTCTTGAAGATTTACGCGGGATGCAACAACATAGCTCAGGGCATCAATTGCTTTGGCGTATTGCAGTTACGGCACTTCCTGATGAAAGTCTTATACAGCAAGCAATAGATATTTTTACGCAAACAAATGTTGCCTTGTTAGTCCCTGCGGAACAACAATCAAATGGCATCATCCGTGCTGGATATGCTGTTGTTTTATCAGAAGGAATTATTCATTGCGCGCCGACGGGTGAGAATATTCATCATCCTTATCATCGTTTTGAACGTGAGATTCAAGCAGGCAATAGTACCCTTATCACCTTACGCGCCAACAGCTTAAAAAACGCTAATTTAGAACGCCTCAATGCTTACAGCACCTCGCTATATCAACTCACTGACCTGATTTGGCAACTGCGTGAACAGGGCTTGAGCAGTCATTATCAAGCAACTTTCTGTTATTACCACGAACAAGCCTCTTTATACTTCACAGAAGCAGAACTGAATACAGACGCACGCCATTTCTATCACCACTGGCAAGCGGCACTTCCCACTAAACACACATTTTTTGCCAATAGCTTAGATGCGGTTATAAATCCATACACTAAACCCAGTATTCTCGTTATTGATGCCACGTTACCCACATTTGACGAAGATTCTGGCTCACTTCGTATGTATTGTTGGCTAAAAATGATGGTAACAATGGGTTATCGCGTTACCTTTTTTGCGGACAACCAAGATGGTAACCCAAAATATCGTCATCCTTTAGAACAGCACGGCGTGGAAGTTTTTTATGGTAATTACTCTATTGCAGACGCACTTGCACACCGTCACTTTAACTATGCAATTATTTGCCGTGTTGACGTAGGACACCGTTACATACCTTTTGTGCGTCTGGTCAGTCCAAAAACCAAAATCCTCTATGATACGGTGGATATTCACTACGTGCGCGAATTGCGTCGTGCTGAAATTGAAAACGACCCCGAATTAGTGATTCACGCCCACGCACTAAAACGTAAAGAATTGGCTAATTGCTTATTGGCTGACCATGTACTCACCGTCACAGACGACGACGGACAGCATTTACAGCAAGAATTACCTAATCTAGCCTATTCGCTCGTTCCCAATATCCATTTACCCGTTCCCCCCGCACCAACAAGCTATGCAGAACGTGACGGACTGGTTTTTATTGGCAACTATAACCACCAACCGAATGAAGATGCTGTTTACTACTTCATAGAACACGTTTTGCCTAAAGTACAAGCCCGTTTACCTGACATAAAACTATACATTCTTGGCAGTCATCTCCGTGACAAAATGCGTACACTTGCCAATCAACACATTAAAATAATCGGTTGGGTGGATAAAGTTGACCCCGAATTTGCCCAACGGCGCGTTTTTGTCTCCTACTTACGCTATGGGGCAGGAATGAAAGGCAAACTAGGACAAGCCTTAACGCTAGGATTGCCCGTTGTCAGCACAACTATCGGTGCAGAAGGCATGGGATTATTACATGGAGAAACCGCCCTCATTGCTGACGACCCCGATAGCTTTGCAGAGGCAGTTTGTCGCTTGTACACGGATGCTGGATTATGGGAAAAGCTCGCTAACAACGGGCGCGAATACATAGAAGAACACTATGGCGAAACAGCGATTAAACGCTACTTACAAACCCTATTTGAACGAGTAAAACCTACTTAATCAACATATTAACACAGATGACGCGATGTCTTTACAGATAAAACACCGTGTTATACCATACCCACTACAATATTTTGTGGTTATAGCTAAGGTACAGATAAATAATGAAAAGCTACTATGACATTATCGGCGTAACACCCGAAGCAACGGAAGAAGACATTAAAAAAGCGATGGGTTTTGCACTGCAAAAAGCCAGTAATGACCGCCAGAAAATGGCGATTAAACGCATTTATCAAGTGCTGGCGGCGGACGGAAGTCGGAAAAACTACGACAAAGCGTTACGCTACTACAACATCTTAGGGCTTGATTTACCTGTAGAAGAAAAACAACTTCAACAAGCCGCAAACAAAAAGCTCCAAGCCACCAAAGAAGGCTCTAAACAACTACTGATTAATCGCGCACTAGAAGAACTCAGTAAAAACTATGGTGCTTATAGCGATGTCCTGCTCACTAGTGAACAATTTACTGCTGTCAGCAAACTCAGTGGTATTAAAAAGGCGGTCGTAGAGGGAGAAGCTGGCAATAATAAAACGTTATTCATTCTCATTGCTGCTGTTATGATTGCGGGTGGTGCAGCCGCTTATTTTTTCCTGCGATAAACCCTTCTTACTCAAGATGGTGAGTTCATTCATTGCTTGTGTCAATCAAGACTTGCTAACCAATCTGAGAAATGAGATGCCCTGCAACGGTATAAAAGGAAATGTACAACGGATAACACTGCTTAATACAATGATATCCATATTACTTTTGCAAGGTGTCTATTTAACACAGATAAAAAAACATCACTTCCTAGCACTTAATGAATTTTCGCAACATCCCTGTCTCTAACACGATTAAACAAACAAGAACAAGTTGCTTTTTTGATGCAAAACGCGCTGAATCAGCATTTTCCAGGTTATCCGACAACCAGAATTTTTAACATTGTCACTTTTATCCCCCTCCAGTCTAAAAATTCTAATATAGACCAATTATAACAGTTATCCTTTTCTATTTAGCACGATTCGTAAATGACATCTTTATAAGCTATTTAATATTCTTGCATTTTTAAAACGAATAAAGTCGCTTGACTTCTCTAAGCCAACAATCTAATTTAGTATATTAGTGATAAATAATTTACTAATATGTTGCAATGCAAAACATTTTTTCTCAATTCTCTTCTGTCTATTGAAGGAGAACACATGAAATTTACCATTATGGTGAATGAATCGCCTTATCAACATCAAGCATCTGATTCTGCTTATCAATTCGCTCAAGCTGTGTTAGCCAAAGGACATAGTATTTTTCGCATTTTTTTCTATCACGACGGCGTGAACAACGCAACGCGCCTAACCGTTCCGCCACAAGATGACCGTCACATCGTTAATCGTTGGTCAGCCTTAGCTAAACAACATCAAATTGATTTGGTTGTTTGTGTCGCCGCCGCTCAACGACGCGGGATTTTGGATGCGAAAGAAGCCCAACATAATGGCAAAGATACAAATAATATTGCTGAAGGCTTTCGCATTTCTGGATTAGGACAACTCATTGAAGCAGGTATTCAAGCGGATAGACTGATTGTCTTTGGCGATTAAGAGAGGCGTTATCATGAGTGATGAAATGGATAGTGGTAAAGTTAAAAAATTTCTTTATGTGAATCGTCGCGCACCTTATGGCACTATTTACGCGCTGGAATCCTTAGAAGTGGTATTGATTGCCGCCGCATTTGAACAAGATGTGAGTCTTGTTTTTTTAGATGATGGCGTTTTTCAACTGAAAAAAAACCAAGATACACAAGGGATTGGTATGAAAAACTTTTCACCTGCTTATCGCGCGTTAGACGATTATGATGTCAATAAATTATATGTTGATAAAACGGCGATGACCGCCCGTGGTTTAAGCGAAGATGACTTAATTGTTCCCGTTACCGTCTTAGAAACCGAACAAATAACGGCATTAATGGAAGAACACGACATTATTTTCAGCTTTTAGGAGGGCTTATGTTACTGCATACGGTGAATAAATCGCCTTTTGAAAAAAATTCATTAGAGAGTTGTTTACGCTTTGCACAAGCAGATAGCAGTATTTTGCTATATGAAGATGCCGTTTATGTGGCATTGCAAGGCACAAACTATGAAAAATTAGTTTCTAGCGCGTTACAAACGCACAAAATTTATGTACTAACCCCCGATTTATATGCCCGAGGAATGCACGATAAACCGCTCATAGACGGCATTCAATCTGTTGATTATGCGGGATTTGTTGATTTAACCATTGCCCATCATGCTGTACAAGCATGGGTATAACTACATAACACGAGGATGACACCATGACCGTTGAAGTCAATGGCAAGCTATTAGACACGGACGAGGAAGGCTATTTGAGCAATTTGGAGGATTGGAGCCCTGAAGTTGCTAACGCATTAGCCAAACAAGATGAGTTAGAACTCACTGATAATCATTGGGAAGTGCTTAACTTCCTACGTGAGTATTACAAAGAATATCAAATTGCGCCTGCAGTGCGTGTTTTAACCAAAGCCATCGGCAAAAAATTAGGGGCTGAAAAAGGCAATAGTAAGTATTTATATGATTTATTTCCCTTAGGTCCCGCTAAACAGGCTTGTCGTTTTGCAGGATTACCCAAACCAACGGGTTGCGTATAATCGTTTACGCAGACGCTCAAAATAAGTAAGAATAGACGAATTAATAACAGTAATATGGATATAGCAAACGCGCCATAACGTGATTTAAATTTAGGGTTAGCAGCCCTCACAGGATTGCTAACCCGCTGTATTTTTTATAGTGCATTTACTATAACATCGCTGCAAATGGTGTTATCCGTCTGCTTATGTTATATAAAGCGCAAACCCTGTTTGTATCAGAACACAAGTAATTTTGTAACAACCTGTTTACCATGATAACTACTATACTGACAGCTTTTTATACATTACTTTTCTACATTGCAAGCACCGTTTTTGTTTTAGGCGTAACTGCAAAAGTCTATCAATACGCCAAAACACCCGCCCCACTCAATATCCCCCTGATGCCTGCACCATTAACCCGTCGGGGTGTTGCATTGCGCTTATTGACAGAAACTATCCTGTTTCGCAGCCTTTTTCGTGCAAATAAATGGCTTTGGTTATTTGGCTGGCTGTTTCATACCGCTTTAATTTTTATCATGTTACGGCATTTACGCTATTTTCTTGACCCCGTTCCTACATGGGTGTTCACTGTACAACCAATGGGTAAATATGCGTCTTTTATCATGTTATTCGCACTAATTGGACTCTTATTACGGCGTATTATCCTTGAACGTATTCGCTATATCAGCAACCCATCAGATTACTTATTACTGATTTTATTTCTGTTTATTGGCATCACTGGCTTATTGATGACATTTGTCATTCACACCGATATTGTGCAATTAAAAACATTTATTATCAGCTTATTACAATTAAATTGGCAACAACCGCCTTTACCAACAGACATCGTATTACTGCTTCATCTCAGTAGTGTTATTCTTCTCATGCTCATTTTTCCCTTTAGTAAATTACTTCACGCCCCCAGCATTTTTTTTACCCCCAGCCATCAGCACGTTGACAACCGCCGCAAATAGCCTCATTTTGCATCTTTACCGCAGTGAAATACGCTATTTTTGGAGCATTCTATGCCAACGGTTGACGTTCCCTTATTCAGAGCCTACCCCACTGCACCCGCGCTCAAGCCCGATGCAATGCGCGATACAGCCCCCTATATTGCCAAACCTGCGGTACAAACTGCCTTAGGCTACCCCGCAGAATTACTGGACAATTGGCAACCGATAGCCATCCAGAAAATGGGCGAATTAATTAAACAAAATAAAGCATTACGGGTTTATTTAGATGCTTGTGTTAAATGTGGTGCATGTACAGATAAATGCCATTACTTTATTGGTACGGCTGACCCTAAAAATATGCCTGTTGCCCGACAAGATCTATTTCGCAATGTTTACCGTCGTTATTTCACCCTTGCAGGGCGATTTTTTCCTAAATTAGTTGGTGCAACCGATTTAACCAAGGCTGTCCTAGACGATTGGTACACCTATTATCATCAATGCTCCCAATGCCGACGTTGTGCGGTCTTTTGCCCTTATGGCATAGATACGGCAGAAATTGCGATGGCAGCGCGAGAAATTCTCGACGTGGTTGGCAAAGGACAAAAATATTGCAATGAAGTGATAGGTAAAGTTTTAAAAACAGGAAATAATTTAGGGATTCCAGAGCCAGCATTACGCGACACGCTCGCCAGTTTAGAAGACGATATTTATTTAGAAACGGGAGTAACTGTCCGTTTACCTTTGGATAATATTGGCGCAGAGGTGTTACTCATCACACCATCAGCCGACTTTTTTGCAGAACCTCATATTGATGGTTTAATCGGTTACGCCAAAGTTTTCCATCAAGCGGGGATTGCATGGACACTCAGTTCTTATGCAGCAGAAGCCGCAAACTTTGGATTATTCACGGGTAGTTATGAAAATATGCAGAAAATTGCCCAACGGATTCGTGAAGCGGCGATTGCTTTACGTGTAAAACGCATTGTTTTTGGTGAATGTGGTCATGCTTGGCGGGTTGCCTATCATTTTTTGCAAACACTGGTTGGTGATTTTAATTTTCTCGACCCACGCTACCCCATTCCACAACATATTTGCGAAGTCACATACGATTTATTACAACGTAATGCACTGCGACTAGATAAGTCCGCAAATGATAAGCGAATTCTTACTTTTCATGATTCGTGTAACATCGCACGTGCGTCTCGCATGGGACAACAAGCGGGCGGACAATTCACCATTCCCCGCGAGATTATTAAACAGGTTGCAAACCATTTTTATGAAATGCCTGTAAATACAACGCATGACAAAACATTTTGTTGTGGTGGCGGTGGCGGTTTGCTAACAGATGATTTATTAGCCTTGCGGGTAAAGGGCGCGTTACCGCGTATGGAAGCCTTACATGCTGTGGTAAAAGCACATGAAGTAACGCACCTCATTGCAATCTGTGCTATTTGTAAAACACAATTCAATACCGTAATGCCTTATTATGGCTTTAATACTGTGCAAGTAATGAGTTTGCATCAATTAGTCGGAGATGCTCTGGTGATGAGATAAACGGGTTTTGGTTTGGTAGCCTTTCTTCACGCGGGGACATGTTGTTATGCCTGTTTGTCGCGTGTTACAAGGCTTCCATCAGTCAATCACTAATGGCTTTCTCGTCCTATCACTTCTGCACCATTAGGATTAACGCTGTGACAAAACCACCAGCTATAGACTTGTTCCTGCTCATTTAACGCTTTATGAATTTCATAACCTGCTTGATTTGCTTCTTCAATTGAACCTGTCATTACATACATAGTAGGGCCAGAACCGCTAATACCGAGTGCATAACGAGGGTTTTCTGGGTCGTTTGCATTCATCTCTTGTACAACCGATTGCGCGGTTTTATAGCCCTTAATATGTTGCCCACGTATGGGTTCAATAATGGTATTTGTCGCGTGTTTTAATAACAAGTTTAAATCTTGTGTCAGTAACGCACGCATCACTTCCATTTTATGATCGCCTGCCGTTTCAGCCGTTTGCCAACCAACGGTTTTATCTTTCAAGACAGCCGTCATGTGTGATGTGCTAATAGCAAAATCTGGCGTAATTGTCACCACATGCAAATTTGGCGGACAGTTAAGCGAAAAAACATTCGGTTCACCCGTTAGTGTCGGCGGAATATAAATTAAATCTCCTTTGACAATTAATGGCGCAACGTTATCAAAGAAAATCCGTCCTGCGGCAATGCGTTCCCCTTCTGCCGCTAAACGTAAGAGCGTTTTTTGTCCTTCATTACTATCCGCAATTGGCGAACCATACAGCGCGTCAATCCCTATGACAATTGCCGCACTCGAAGCACTACCGCCTAAGCCTAAGCCTGTTTGTCCATTTGGGGTATGAATAATAATGGTAATACGAAAACCATCTTGTATCGGTTTGTCTGTCAACTCTGCGATTTTGTGGCAAGTTGCCTGCGTGAGTAAACGAACTACATCTTTTTCAGGATGTTGACGGATTTCATCCAATAACTTACTGAATGTTACAGGGTTATCCCAAAAACCATCAGCATCACATTTGCGGACAAGAATATCGACTTCGATAACCCCTTTTTTGCCTGATAAACGCTCAATTTGCATCCAGTTACCAGGTCCACCTTCCGCATCATACGCACCCAGTGGTGGACGACAGCATAGTTTTCCCGCGCGGTCAAACAGTCCCCCAAAGTTTGCAATTTGAGCAGGGGCAATCATGGTTATTTTGTTGTAAATGAGCTTCGACATAAATCCTCATGTTTTTATACGTTATTTATCAGGCACGTGTTTTTTACAATTACCAAGAAAATAAAATCCATTGGTTCAAATAAGGGCTGTTATCCAACGCAAAACGACTGGTTTCTAACGTTCCATCACCATCCATATCAACAAGATAGTAGGCAACACCTACTTTAGGCGTTACTTTAATGAGGGTTAATTGTCCATTAACACGATATTCTTCTATCGTTTTGTCCGCTTTACGAATAACGGTAACTTCGGGTTCTATTCGTTCAATGGGCTGTTCTTCAGTTGTTTGGGTTGTCTTTTCCACTGGTGCAGTGGGCGTAGCCAAAATGTTAGGCGGGGTAGGTACACTGTCTTCTGCCTGAAGGCTACAAGACAGGCAAATAAACACAAGAAAATTGTATATTTTTCGCATAATAATATCCCTATCATTTACAAGTTAAATAAATCGGTGACTGTTTCGGCATTTTCTGCGCGTTTTTCATAATAATCAAAGATGGTTTTTACAACGGTTTCAGTATCATCTGCAATCGTAATTAACTCTAAATCTTCGGGCGAAATAGTATGGTGTGTTACTAAAACGGTTTGTATCCAGTCTAATAATCCCTGCCAAAATTCACGATATACAAGGATGATAGGAATTCTCGGAATTTTATGCGTTTGTACAAGCGTAAGCACCTCAGCAAGCTCATCTAATGTCCCAAATCCACCCGGTAAAACGACATAAGCTGAAGAATAGCGCACAAACATCACTTTACGCGCAAAAAAATGCCGAAAATTAAGCGCAATATCTTGGTAAGCATTAGCCGATTGTTCATGAGGCAAGGAGATATTTAAACCAATACTGGGCGAGTTTCCTGCAAACGCACCTTTATTCGCAGCTTCCATAATACCCGGTCCACCACCACTGATAATGGCAAACCCCGCATCGGATAATTCTTTGGCAATTTTTTCAGCTAGTTGGCAATAAGGATGTTCAGCAGGAAAACGTGCCGAGCCAAACAGCGTGACGGCTGGAACAACATCTGATAGACGTTCAAAACCCTCAAGAAATTCCGACATAATTTGTAAAATTCGCCATGCTTCGCGTCCTTGAGAGACATCGCTACGATTGCGAAGCGGAGGACGCATTAATGGCGTTGGGCGTTTTGTCATAGTCTATCAATACCTTGCAAGTAAACAGCAATCACTAAATATAAAAATGGACGTATAATTGTGTCATAGTGTCGATAATCACGCCTAATATTTAATCTAATCCCATAATTAATAATGTATTTATCTAAATCAGAATTGACTGAATTGCGCGTAAATTTTCCTTTTTCTTAACTCAACGGCTAATAATTCAATCAAGTTAAACGTTGGCAGTGAATGCAAGACTCAAGGCTATAATTTTTGAGATTGCGCAATGTTAGAGAGCAACATTATCACCCTGATGTGGCGGCGAAAGTATTAATAATGACCGTGAAAAAATTTTATAAATCGAGATTTCTAGGATTATCAAAAATTAAATACAACTTAAAAGCCCTTCGTTTTATCTGTTAAATCACACAAATTCTTATTTTTACAGATTGAATTATTATAATTAATATATATTTACTATCAACTGTTGCATTGTAAAATCTATCCTAGTTAGGACAATAGGTCAATTTGACAAACTGCTTTAAGCAAGCGATAGTCATTCTTCAACTTGACGCTTCGTCATTTTTTATATTTACGCCAAATTTATACGATAGGAAAGTGTTTTGTATGTCTAGTTATCGTTATTTTCTTATAAGTTTGTTGGGGATAAGTGCGCTTATTTCGCCATTTTCTAATGCTCAACAACCGCCTCCTGCTATGCCCGTTGAAGCAACGCCTGTTCAAGTGGATACGGTTATTATTGATGCTACCGCCATAGGTACACTAAAAGCAGAAGAGAGTGTTGTTATCCGTTCAGAACTTGATGGCAGAATTCAAACCTTACATGTTATGGAAGGGCAGACTGTTGAAAAGGGAAAACCACTTGTTGTATTGGATGATTCAGAATATCGCGCTCAATTGGCAGAAAGTGCTGCAACCGTTAATTTAAATGCACTCAATTTTGAACGCTCAAAAGATATGCTTAACAAAAATTTAGGCAGTCGCCAAACTTATGATGAGGCAAAAGCTAAATTGGACGAGTCTCGCGCTCGACAATCATTAATTCAAGTCTCTTTGGATAAAACCCGTATTCCTGCACCATTCAGTGGAATATTAAGCCTCCGTAATATCAGCGAAGGCGCGTATATCAAAGCGGGGGAAGATTTAGTGACCTTAGTCGATATTAATACGATTAAAATCGATTTTCGTGTCTCTGAGCGGTACTTAACCCAAATTAAAAGCGGACAAGCGGTTAATCTACGGGTGGATGCCTACCCTAACGAAGTTTTTCAAGGGCAATTGTACGCATCCGACCCGCGTGTTGATGAGGATACACGAACGATTTTATTACGCGCTCGGGTTGCAAATCCCGCCCGAAAACTATTACCCGGTATGTTTGCCCGTGTGAGCTTGCTATTAGAAGAACGGAAAAATGCCATCGTCATTCCAGAACAAGCGATTGTTCCACAAGGAAATGATAGCTTTGTCTTTAAACTTGTTGATAATAAAGCGCAATTAACTAAAGTCATCTTGGGTAAACGTCGGACGGGTGATGTGGAGGTAGTAGAAGGCTTAACCACCAGTGATGTTGTTGTAACGGATGGACAAATTAAGCTCCGTAATGGTGCTGATGTTCGTGTTATCACCAAGCCTGTCGCCGAAAAACCAACGGCTGCACCTGCTAAACCCGCAAGTTAGTCTGTCTGGAGGGTTGCTTTTATGGTTTTGTCTGCTATTTCTATCCGCCGTCCCGTGTTAGCGACGGTGATGAGTTTAATTATTATTTTAATTGGAATTATTTCTTTTACACATTTATCAGTACGAGAATATCCGAATATTGACGCACCCGTTGTTTCTGTACGAACGGTTTATACAGGGGCAAGCGCGGAAATTATGGAAAGCCAAGTCACTCAGCCAATTGAAGACGCATTGGCGGGGATTGAAGGCATTAAGAAAATTAAATCTGTTAGTAGAGAGCAAGTTAGTGAAATTACTATTGAATTTGTATTAAAACGAGATGCGGACAATGCAGCGAATGACGTGCGCGACCGTGTCGCGCGGGCGCGTTCTGAATTGCCTGATGAAGCCGATGACCCTGTTGTTTCTAAAGTAGAAGCTGATGCACAGGCCGTGATTTGGATTGCTTTTTCCAGCGATAAGCATAGTTCATTGGAATTAAGTGATTATGCTGACCGTTTTATTATTCCGCGCTTACAGGTGTTAGAAGGTGTAGCGAGTGTGATTATTGGTGGCGAAAGACGCTATGCAATGCGGATTTGGTTAGACCGTGACCGTCTCGCAGATTATAGTCTAACCCCACAGGATGTAGAGTCTGCATTGCGCTTGCAAAACGTTGAAGTGCCTTCAGGACGGATTGAAAGCACGCAACGCGAATTTACAGTGCTGACGCAAACAGATTTACGGACAGTTGCAGAATTTAACCAATTAATTATTAAAGAAGTTAATGGCTATCCAATTCGTTTAAGTGATGTCGGTTATGCGGCAGTAGGTCCTGAAGATGAACGGCGGATTGTACGGGTTAATGGTCAGCCCGCTGTAGGCTTAGGCGTGGTTAAACAATCAACAGCAAATACGCTTTCTGTTGCCCAAGCAGTACGGGCAGAATTGCCCTATGTGACGGTTTTAGACGGTATGAAGTTGGAAGTGGTTTTTGACACTTCTATCTTTATTGAAGCCTCTATTGATGCGGTTTATCACACAATGGGCGAGGCTTTTGTGCTGGTTGTGCTGGTTATTTTTGCTTTTTTGCGCTCGTTTCGTGTCACATTTATTCCTTTCGTTACCATTCCTGTCTCGTTAATAGGTGCGTTTATTTTTCTGGATATGTTAGGATTTTCTATTAATATCTTAACGTTATTAGGGTTAGTCTTAGCCATCGGTATTGTGGTGGATGATGCTATCGTTATGCTAGAAAATATTCATCGTCACGTAGAACTTGGCAAACCACCATTGCAAGCCGCCATTGTAGGCAGTCAAGAAATTGGTTTTGCTGTTATTTCTATGACAATTACGCTTGCAGCCGTGTTCGTTCCCTTAACGTTTATGACGGGTAATACGGGGCGATTGTTTACTGAATTTGCCCTGACGGTGTCAGCCGCAGTTATTGTGTCTGGCTTTGTCGCTTTAACGCTCACGCCAATGATGTGTTCTAAAATGTTTAAAAGTCATGAGCATCATGGATTTTTATTCAATATTACAGAACAGTTTTTTGTTGGCATGAATAATGGCTATCGAGCGATTTTAAAAG
Source organism: Beggiatoa leptomitoformis (assembly GCF_001305575.3). Classification (NCBI taxonomy): domain Bacteria; kingdom Pseudomonadati; phylum Pseudomonadota; class Gammaproteobacteria; order Thiotrichales; family Thiotrichaceae; genus Beggiatoa; species Beggiatoa leptomitoformis. Next base: position 1,783,894 of record NZ_CP012373.2, on the reverse strand, counting down.
GTATTTTAAAAGTCCGTTGGTTTATGATAATTATCTTTGGGGTAACTATTTACGGGGCGATTTGGATATATCCTCAAATTAAGCAAGAGCTTGCACCAACAGAAGACCGTAGTATTATGATTGGTGTTCTTAGTGCGCCTGAAGGCTCAACGCTGGAATATACGGATAAATATGCCCGCCAAATCGAGCAGATTTACGCAAAAGTGCCTGAAATTCGTAAATTTTTCGTTGTTGTCGCACCGGGGTTACAAAACCCAAATCCTGTTAATAGTGCATTATCTTTTGTAAGCCTTGTGCCTTGGGGAGAACGGACGCGAAGCCAGCAAAGCATTGTTGGGGAAATTATGCCAAAAATGCTGGGGTTGCCGGGTGTATTGGCTTTCGCGCTCAATCCGCCCTCGTTGGGGCAAAGTTTCCGCAATCCGCCTGTACAATTTATTATTCAGGGGGATTCTTACGAACAGTTGCAAGCTATGTCGGATAGGATGTTAGAAAAAATCCGTGCTTATCCGGGGATGACTAACGTTGATACGGACTTAAAACTCAATAAGCCACAATTAGTTGTGACCATAGACCGTGATAAAGTCGCCGCTGTTGGCGTGGAAGTGGAGGAAGTTGGACGCACGTTAGAAACTTTATTGGGCGGACGGCAAGTAACTCGCTTTAAACGTGAGGGGAAACAATACGATGTTATCGTACAGTTGAACCAAGAAGATAGAACTAAACCAACGGACTTAAGCGCGATTTTCGTGCGGAATAAAAACGGTAAATTAATTCAACTATCTAATTTAGTTAAAGTTACTGAGGCAGTTGCCCCTAAGGAACTTAATCGTTTTGACCGTTTACGCTCAGTTTTAATCAGTGCTAACGTTGCACCTAATTATAGTTTGAAACAAGCCTTAGACTTTTTAAACGAAACGGCTAAGGAAACGTTGGATGCAACCGCAAAAACGGGATTAGATGGACAATCACGGGAATTTATGGAGTCAGGCGAAACGTTAGTGATGACCTTTATTTTAGCCTTAGTCTTTATTTATCTTGTCTTAGCCGCGCAGTTTGAGAGTTTTGTGAGTCCGTTGATTATTATGCTCACTGTGCCATTGGCGATGACGGGGGCGTTGTTCGCGCTGTACTACACGCATGGTACGTTGAATGTGTATAGTCAAATTGGGCTGGTGATGTTAATTGGCTTGATTACACGACATGGGATTTTAATTGTAGAGTTTTCTAACCAATTGCAAGAGCAAGGAAAGTTAGTTAAAGATGCGGTTATTGAGGCAGCAGTATTGCGTTTACGCCCGATTTTAATGACCTCACTTTCTATGATTTTAGGAACATTGCCGCTTGCCATTTCTACAGGAGCAGGTGCAGAAAGCCGTCAACAAATTGGTTGGGTTATTTTAGGCGGTTTGATTTTAGGCACATTCTTGACATTGTTCATTATTCCTGTGGCTTATACCTTGTTAGCAAGACGTTATAATCCAGATAAAGAACATGCCCATAAACAGGGACAACGGAATACAACTTATCCAGCACATTCTATTGTAGAAACAGGTGGATATGGTAATTCAAAACACGATTAATTGTTTATAATTAGAACCTGCTAGGTATTGAAGACCTAGCAGGTTTTTTTTCGATAAACGTTGAGGCAAGACAGATTATCTATAATTATTAAAGCAATATTCAATAAACTGTTGTAATTCTGGCGACATTTCAGTAACAGGGATATTGATATAGCCCGAGCGGGCGTAAATCAGTAGCCATGCGTGTTCAAATTTTAATATTTCATCAAATGCTAACCATCTAAGCTCACTTTTTCCTAAGCAGGATTCTACGGTGACACTGCTTTCATTAAAGGTGATGTCTGCCGTTGGTGTGGACATTTTGGATAGAATAAGTTCACTTTGTCGTAATCGTATCCCGTAAATAATCCCCCATAGTCCAACGCCCATCCATAACCCAAACGCGAACATTTGTAGCGTAAATGAGTGAAACTTGATGGCAAGTAAGGGCATGAGTATTAATGCACAACCAGTGACAATAAGCGTAAATAATCCAATGCGTTGCAACATAAATTGATTAAGTGCATAACGAATGATGGGTCTGTTGTAGTGAACCGTTATTTGATAGGAAATCATGTTTTACTCAAGTTATTAATTAATTGATTTTTTAAAAAAATACGATTTGATATTTTTATATTGTCTCGCAATGGCTATAAATAGGCATATAAATTGCCGTTATAGATTTAAACCGTTTTTGGCTTTGGTTGTCTTCTTAATAAAACGATACCCAGTAATAATAAAACACCGCCAATTATTAAGGGTTCATAATTTTGTATCGTTGCACCTGTTTCTAATACTGCTATTTTTATGTCATCTGGGTTGAAATAGACCGTTACTATTTTGCCAATAGGATATTGTTTATTAACTGCTTCAGCAGCGGATTGTGTAGTTGCTTGGGGAAGAAAATTAACACGATCTGCTTGATAAATACGTCCTTCAATCGTGTATTCATAGCGAATATGAGGGCTGTAAATAATATGTTCCGTTTGGTCACGACTGGTCAATTTTTGGCTAATATCCGATTGAATAATCTTCCCCGTTGTTTCTAACCAGTGGGTGCTATGTTGGGCGTTATTAAATTCATTAGCACCAATAAATAGAAGGCTCATACCCATTATAATGATTAACCAAGCAAAAATTGAAAATAAACTGTTTTTCTGTATGCGTTGCATTTCTGATAATTCCGTAAATTACTGAAAGTCTATTCTAACCCTTTTCGTGAGTTGATAACGTTATGTTTAATCGTTTACCCATTGTTTGCGCCATTGGATTGATACCTCATTTAGTTATTGCTGATGTAAAGAGGGAAGCTATAGAGTTATCACTAGAAGAATTGATAAATCTGAAGGTGCAGGTTGCGACTAAAACGCCAGAGAAATCATTATCTGAGACTCCAAGTGTTGTTACCATTATCACGGCTGAAGAAATTGCGAACAGTGGCGCGCGGGATTTAATGGATGTATTGCGTTTAGTGCCTGGTTTTAATTTAGGGCTGGATGTTAATAATATTGTTGGTATTGGCGTTCGTGGCAGTTGGGCGCATGAAGGTAAGATATTGTTGCTTATTGATGGCGTAGAAATGACTGAACGACGTTTCGGAAATAATCCACTGGGTAATCATTATCCTGTCGCACAGATAAAACGAATAGAAATTATTCGCGGGGCAGGGTCAGTTTTATATGGTGGTTTTGCGGAATTCGGTGTGATTAACATTATTAGTAAAACCGTTGAAGAGTTACGAGGCGTACAAGCAACCGTTACCTATGGCAGAATGGAAGAGGCAACCGCACGCCAAACAGTGAATATTATGGCGGGGGAAACTATTGGTGCAGCTAAGTTTACTGCAATGGGTTATTTAGGACGGGGTAGGCGTAGCGATGGTTTATATGTAGATTCGAATGGTGATAGTTTATCGCTTGCAAATAGTAATGAACTGAACCCTGCTTTTCTTAATCTAGGAATAGAATACAAGCAATTAAGTAGCCGTTTATTAGTAGATAATTATCGGACAACTAACCGTGATTTATTCGGCACGATAGAGCCTTTAACCTGGCAAAATGATTTTCAGACGGTCGCTTGGCAAACACGTTATACACAATCGCTCACCGATAAGCTAACACTCGATAATCGGGTAACTTTATCTCATCAAGATACTTGGAATCAACGTGTTGCAGATGAGTATCAAACCCGTGCAACGGTGGATCGTTTAAGTATTAATCTTAATCCACACTATATTTTTAATGCGCAATTTGCAGTATCTAGCGGTGTAGAATTATTTTATGACCGCAATATTGACCATTCTACAGAATCTCGCTCTTTTTCTAATTATTATAATACGACAGCTTTTTTAGAAGGTGCGTGGCAAGCGGCATGGGGAAATTTAACACTGGGGGCGCGATATGATAAACATAGTGATTTTGGTGCAGATTTATCGCCACGCATTGCTTATACCAAACAATTTGATAAAAAATGGCATATCAAACTTTTGTATAGTGGCGCGTATCGTAGTCCAACGGTAGAAAATGGCTATTTAAATCCTGATATTAAATCAGAAAAAACAAATATATTTGAAACAGAAATGGGGTATGTTTTTAATAAAGATATTGCATTAACAGTCAATCTTTTTAAGATTAACACCAAAGATACCATTGTTTATGACGTTATCCCGAATACTATCACGCAAACTTATTTTAATGCAGAACAATCAGGTTCACAGGGAATAGAAACGGAGCTTCGTTTAGTTAAATCATGGGGTTATGCAACTTTAAACTATTCGTATGCCATACCAACAGATAGCGTTAGCACTTATAAAGCGATAGACCAACAAACAGGGGAAGAAAAAGACTTAAATCTTGCCTTTCCCGCACATAAATTGACGCTGAATGGACATTTTAAATTATCCCCCACATGGTCATTTAATCCCTCATGGTTATTGTTTAGCCATCGTTATGGTTATGCGCGTGTTGATGAGTTAGGCACGCCTATTTTGTATGAATCACCAACAACGCTATTAACCAATGTCTTTTTCCGCTATCAGCCAAACGACACCAAAAACTGGGAAGTCGGTATGGGTGTTTATGACGTATTTGCAGAAAATATGGAATTAATACAGCCCTATAATGGGGGACATTCTCCATTACCCATCACATCACGCGAGTTTTTAGTACAACTTCAATATCAATTTTAATTTGTAGTATTAACGGTAAAACTAGCAAAAAACGGAATAAATTCTATTTTTCTTAAAAATTCAAGTTTTTTTCCTATCATCATCTTGTGTAAAGTGATGAATTAAGCGTCTATCCCGCTTAGTTGGGCGACCTGCTCGTGTTGGGCGGGTTAATAATTCTAAATGATGATGTTCTTGCATCGTTTGACGTTTTTGTAAACTGTCGGCGGTTTCTTCATACAATAACACAGCCTCAGAAGCAGGACGGCGTTGTTTTAATAAGCCTTTAATAATAACCGTACGTTCTGCATAGCCCTGTTGAATACGCAATTCATCACCGATATGTACCTCTTTTGCAGGTTTTGTGCGATGTTGGTTAATATGGACTTTTCCACCGTTAATCGCTTCAATCGCTAAACTACGGGTTTTAAAAAAACGAGCTGCCCATAGCCATTTATCCAAGCGGACTTTATCGTCTGTCTCATCATCTTTATCGTGCATCTGTCTATCCAACAAAACGAATTACATATTATTTAACATAAATTGTGCTTGTGTATTATGCTGTTTAGCGGCTAATTCAAACCATTCTACTGCTTTATCATGACTTTGCCCTACACCATTACCCGTGTAATACAGTTGTCCAATTTGATATTGCGCCTCACTATGTCCTTGTTCAGCCGCTTTTTTAAACCAAGAATAGGCTGATTGTGGATTATTTGTGTGTAAATAGCTTGCGCCTAAATAAAACTGCGCGCTAACACCACCAGCCGTTGCCTCTTGTTGACAGACACTAATAGCCGTCGCAAATTGACGCGCTATATACAAGGCTTCACAGGTTTTTTTATCGGTTGTTGCTATTGTTTCCGATGTTGCGGTATTGGCAGGAACAGAAACCGTTGTAGCTGCTTTTTCAGTCAATGGGACAGGAGCGGAAACAGCCGTTGTTGCTAATGTTGTCTCTGGTGCATTGGCAGGAACAGAAACCGTTGTAGCTGCTTTTTCAGTCAACGGGACAGGAGCGGAAACAGCCGTTGCTGCTAATGTTGTCTCTGGTGTATTGGAAGGAACAGAAACCGTTGTAGCTGCTTTTTCAGTCAACGGGACAGGAGCAGAAATAGCCGTTGTTTCTAACGTCGTCTCTGGTGTATTGGCAGGAACAGAAACCGTTGTAGCTGCTTTTTCAGTCAACGGGACAGGAGCGGAAACAGCCGTTGTTTCTAATGTTGTCTCTGGTATTGCGGTATTCTTAGGCACTGTCGCGGAGAATTTTTCTACAAGAGCAGGGCAGGAGTATTGATAGCTGTTGGTTATTTTTTGTATATTTTCTGCGGTAGGTGGTAACTTAATAATATTATTTGCGACATGTTGACAGCGTTGTTCCCGTTCAATTTTTATTTTAGTAACGGCTTGTTTTCTCAGCTCATCATGTTCATAACGAACAATGTAATCGGTTAGTGGATCAAGGGCTGTCTGCTGAAACACTTGTTGATATTCTTCAAAAAGCATCGCTTGTTGTGTGGAGGGTGTCGGTGCTTCCGTTTCTAAAAGAATTGTTTCTGTTGGCATTCCCTTCGATTCGATCACATTATCACTACAACAAGCCCCCAAGAAACTTAGGCATAGTAGGGTTATCTGATGTTTCATCATTACATCCTTTTTTTATGAAGGCTTAAGACAGATAACACGCTGATTAATTAGCTAATGCACGTGCGCGGTTACGGGCTTCTTTTGTACAATCCACATCACGCAACCCCTCGCAAGCTAAGGCGATAACAATCCAATTACGTACCCGTAACAGTTTGTTTTCAACAGCTAAGGCGTTAGATTTTGCCGCTAAACTTGCCGCACGTGACCAATCTTCTTGTTGCAGGCGAACACCTGCTAAGTTGTGCCATAAAATAGGATTACGGGGGTCAATACGTAATGCACGTTCTAGTAATGCAGCGGCTTGTTCGCTTTGTCCTTCTTCAAAAGATTTTTTCGCTTCCATCAGTAGTTCAACAATCGCTTTTGTAGGGTCTGCTACGCTCAGCAATGCCCCCTGAGCAAAATTTTGTGATGCGACACAAAGCGTTAATACAAGCGTTAAACTAGATATTCGCAAACATTTCATAAAAAACAACCCCTATGATTCAACCAGTCTTTTGTGTTCTTAATTATTGATGAATAATTGTATAACAGCAATCTTTAGGTTGTATTTTTACATGGGGAGCTGTGAATAAATTTATCACTGTGGTGATGTTTTGGTAGTGCTAGATAAAGTAGGAAGGGGTAAGTGATAATGTCATCAGCATTTTTGCCTGTCTGAATTAGGATTCAAACAGGCTTTTGACGTTTTAAGGTGAACGGGTATTAGCAGATAAATCTTCTGTTTCTGTCGCACTACCTGTTTTTATTGTGCCGCCCGTGAGGGGAAGTTGCGGGAGGTTTGTATTATTAATCGTGGTATTATTAGCCATCGTGTTTGTTTCAGTATGATTGGTAATGAAAGGCACTAACAATGCGCCAGATGCACCGCGATTGCTCCAATTCCCTGCTGAATCTACCCATCGCCATTCGACATGATTGGGTGTTATCGGTGCGAGTGAGCGTGTGTTGGCAGATTGAATAAATTCACTCCAAATTCGCATCGCACCTGAAGAACCACTCAGTCCCATCGGTTTGTTATCATCACGTCCTATCCATGTTACTGTCATCAATTCGCTATCAAAACCCACAAACCAACTATCGCGTAATTCGTTTGTTGTCCCTGTTTTTCCTGCAACAATTAATTCTTTAGGGAGCGTTTTTGCGACTTGTCGCCCTGTTCCTTCGCGGACGGCATTTTGTAGCGCGTAGTTAAGTAAGAACACAGGAGCGGAATCAAAACGTTGTTCGACCGAAAGTGCATAGCGTTGTAAGGGTTTTGCATCGTGGGTTAAGACATTGCGAATTGAACGCAGTGGCACGCGAAAACCGCTACTCGCAAGGGTTTGGTACATTTGAGCAACTTCTAATGGCGTTAAGGCGACACTGCCCAGCAACATCGACGGATAAACGGTAAAATCTCGTTCTACCCCCATGCGTCGCAAGGTGTTGCGGATTTTTTCCAGTCCTAACTCCATCCCTAAATGCACGGTTGCTAAATTCAGCGAATTTGCCAATGCAAAATGTAATGGCACACGCCCACGCACGCGAAAATCATAGTTTTTAGGTGTCCACACTTGTCCTGTTTTACGGTCACGCCATTCATACGGTGTGTCGTTTAACATGCTTGTGAGTGAATAAGCACGGGTATCTTCTAAGGCAGTTAAATAAACCGCAACTTTTACTAAAGAACCTATTTGTCGACGCGCATCTAAAGGACGGTTAAACCCTGCAAAATCTGTTTTTTTACCATTGACAAGGGCTAATATCTCACCGCCTTCGCTACTGGTTACTACCATCGCCCCTTCTAACTCACCAAAACGGCGGTTAGTTTTTGCCAGTTTTTTAATCCCATCAACCATTGCTTTTTCAGCAAGATTTTGAATAAATGGGTCTAATGTTGTAAAAACTTGTAAGCCTTCATTGCGTAAATCTTCTTCTCGATAATCTTCACGCAGTTGACGACGAACTAGCTCTAAAAAAGCAGGGTAAGGAAAAACAGTGCCTTGCGCTTCATCCGTAATTTCTAAGGGTGAGCCTTTTGCTTGTTGTGCATCCGCTTGGGTAATCACACCGCGTTCTGCCATTAAGTCTAAAACCAGATTGCGTCTAACAACGGCTCTGTCGGGATGTTTACGCGGATTATAAAGTGATGCAGCCCTTACTAAACTGACTAATAAGGCAATTTCAGGTAATTTGAGCTGTTCTACAGGTTTATTAAAATAAAAAGACGAGGCAACCCCCATTCCGTGAATGGAACGATTACCATCTTGTCCTAAATAAACTTCATTAACATAGGCTTCTAAAATTTGTGCTTTGCTGTAATGCCATTCTAATAACAATGCCATAACCGCTTCATTCATTTTGCGGTCAAAAGTACGTTCAGCATTTAAGTACAAGTTTTTGACTAACTGCTGAGTAATGGTGCTTCCCCCTTGCACCCAGTCGCCCGCCTTTGCGTTTGCAACCATTGCCCGCATAATCCCGCGTATGCTCAAGCCGTTATGTTCAAAAAAGGTTCGGTCTTCAACGGCAACCAATCCTTTGACCAGTAGCGGCGGTAATTCATCATATTTCACAAGAACACGGTCTTCATTCTGTGTTGGATAAATCTTGCCGATCATTTTCGGCTCTAAACGTGCTAACGCAATGCTTTTCTTGGTACTCTCATCACGAATCCACTCTACTTTATTGTCTTTAAGAAAACGAATTCGCATTTTTTGTGCAGGTTCATTTGCATCCCAAAATTGGAAAGCCCGCGTCATAATGCTAATATCCGTCCCTACTCGATAAAACTGCCCTGACTCGTTCATATCCGTCGATTCTTTATAACCAATCGCCTTGAGTTCATCGACCAAACTATCAGGATTAAGTGTCATCCCTGCATAAATTTCAACAGGGCTTGCATATACTCTGGCGGGCAATGCCCAACTATGTCCGTCAAACTCTTCTCGCACTTTAACATCCAACCAACTGATATAAAACGCGGTTGGAATAAATACAAGAATCAGCACTAACCAACGCCAGCGAAAGCGAAAATTCCGATTTTGGGGGATGAAAGTGGTAGGACGACGACGATAAGTAGTTTTTTTCTTTCGTATGCGTGTCATTTAGTTATCCACTTTAAAAACAAAAATTTATAATCACAATGTTAAATTTAGTTTAAGTAAGTCATTCTTGACTGTTGATAATATTAGGCTTCCCTAAGCATACACTATAAGCAGTCAAAATGTTAAGCGTTCCTGTTGATTTTTTTATTCAAAAAATAACTTTTATTTCAATGAGATAAAATAGGCTTCTTAAAGTGATTTATTAAGTTTAATATTGCAACGCAATATAAGCCTTTCATGAATAAAGTAGAATTAATAAAAATAATGCCACTAAATTAATAATACTGAGTGACGTAAAGCAATATCGATAATGCAAGAGCATGTCTAGTGTGTATTGCATTAGCTGATTAATTCGTTATTTTGCAGATTATATGCCGTCCTTTTCCATTAGCCCTTTATACGAAATAAAACAATGTCTTGGTTACAATTATTAATTAATACTCCCGCAGAACAAGTTGACGCTATTTCTGACAGTTTGACCGAACTTGGCGCGTTATCTGTCACATGGCAAGATGCCGCAGATGAGCCTGTTTATGAACCGCCGTTAAATACAACGCCTATTTGGCAAACAACCCGTATTGTTGCGTTATTTGAAGAAGACACAGACCCAGAAAGTCTTTTATTACAACTTCATGCAATTTTACCCACTGATATTTCTTTATCTTATGAATTGCAACGTTTAGCCGACCAAGAATGGACACGGGTATGGATGAGTGATTTTCATCCTATGTGTTTTGGACAACGTTTATGGATTTGTCCTAGTTGGACACCGCCCCCAAACCCTGATGCCATTAATATTTTGCTTGACCCCGGTTTAGCGTTTGGCACAGGAACGCACGCAACAACCGCCTTGTGTTTAGAATGGTTAGACCAACAAGGTGATTTAACAGGGAAAACCGTGATTGATTATGGGTGTGGTTCGGGCATTCTCGCTATTGCTGCCGCTAAATTGGGCGCGTGCGAAAATTGGGCGGTTGATATAGACCCTCAAGCCTTGCTCGCAACCCGTGATAATGCAGCGCAAAATGGGGTTGCCGCTACGATTCATACTTGCTTACCCGAGGCGTTTAGCCCACTACAAGCAGATATTTTACTTGCCAATATTTTGGCGAACCCTTTGGTGAGTTTAGCAAGCACTTTTGCGAAATTCGTTAAATCAGGTGCGCCCATTGTGTTGTCAGGTATTTTGCAAGAACAAGCCGAGATGGTAAAAACCGCTTATGCTGTTTATTTTGACCAATTGAGCATTACTGAAAAAGCAGGTTGGGTTCGAATCGTTGGTTATAAACGCTAAAGACTACTTGCAAAGGAAATGCGGATAGCACACTTTAAATGCTGTTATCCGTCTTTTTACGCATAATTAAAACCCGTCAGAATCAGAATTCTTAGCATGTAAAGACAAGCATATTGTAAACCGTTGTAAAAAGTCTAACAGACTATCATGGCGAATTTATTCGTTATGATACGATTTATTCAATGGGTTATCTGCTTTACACTAGCACTTATTTATCCACTGTTTGAGAGCATTTCTATGTACACGCAATGTCCGCATTGTCAAACAATTTTCCGCCTCAACACTGCACATTTAAACGTTGCTCAAGGATACGTAAAATGTGTTAATTGCCAACATACCTTTGATGCCTCGAAAAACTTAATGAAAGAAATTCCAAAAGACTTAAAAAATAAAGCAATAACAGTAGTACCAGAGGCTTTAACAGAAGATGACATCAGTGAAGAAGAATTAGCTGAAATCGTGCAAGAAACCAAAAAAAGCCAGTTAGGTTCGGTTTTAAAATGGTCATTTGTTAGCTTATTACTGATGGGGCTGTTGGCGTTACAATATGTATGGTTTATGTACCCTGATATTATTTTGCAAAACGCGCAGTTACGTCCTTTGCTGTCACAAGCTTGTGAAATAGCAGGCTGTGAATTACCTGTTACTCGCAATGTTGACCTGATTCACATGCAAGAACGGGTTGTACAGATTCATCCTGATTCGCCTGATATGTTGCAAGTCAACGCAACATTTGTGAATGATGCAACATTTCCTCAGCCTTACCCCATATTAGAATTGACCTTTGAAGACCGACATGGACAGCCCATTGCACAACGGCGATTTACTCCAACAGAGTATTTAGGCGTTGATATAAAAGAAAAAATGCAAGCTGGTGCAATTGTTCATGTGCGCTTTGATTTGATAGATATGTCGTATGTGATTGAAGGGAATAGTGTGATGGAAGGTTATCACTTTGAATTTTTATAAATAAAGCGGAAATACCCAGCGTTTGGATTGACAGAATGAGCAGACACAAAAAAGCATTTATCATTCTGTAAATCTTAAAAACGCTGGTATAAACCATATTGATACGACAACAGTATAAATAAGTAATGATTCTAACGGTTAATATATTCTAACAATTCCACTATATCGACATGGGCAGTTAAACGAAGTAGCTTATTCGCACTGCGGGAGAGTCCTGTCATATCACTATTGATAATAATTTGTTTAATCTCTAATAAAGATTCTGGATTAACGCTAAACGACCGCAACCCCAAGCCCAATAATAGGCGAACATAACGGCTATCACTCGCCATTTCACCACACATACTAATAGACCTTTCGCTTTTGTGGGCAGCATCAATACTCATTTTAATAAGACGCAACACCGCAGGATGTAACGGGTCATAGAGATAATTGACGCTATCATCAACGCGGTCTATTGCCAACGTATATTGGATTAAATCATTTGTACCAATTGAAAAAAAATCAGAATACGGCGCGTACAAATCAATACAAGCCGCCACCGCAGGCACCTCAACCATTGCGCCAATTTGCATCGCCTGATCAAACCTAACGGCTTTGTGAGCCAACTCATTCTGTACTTCATTAACTAAACCACGAACTTGCAATAATTCTTGTATGCCAGAAATCATAGGGATCATCATGCGCACTTGTCCAAAAGCAGAAGCGCGAATAATCGCCCGCAATTGGGTTTTAAACATTTTTAAATCTTTTAAACATAAACGAATCGCCCGCAAACCTAAGGCGGGATTCGTTGCAGTAGAAATTTCTTGATAACGAACTTGTTTGTCTGCCCCTAAATCCAACGTGCGAATGGTCACGGGCGCGCTTTTTGCCGCCTGCAATACCCGTAAATAAGCATCAAAATGCTCTTCCTCTGTTGGCGGAGTGGGGCGATTCATATATAAAAACTCTGTACGGTACAAGCCCACACCCTCGCCACCAACCCGCCGCACGGCTGTCATATCTTCAGGAAATTCTATATTCGCTTGTAATAAAATCGGCGTACCATCTTTTGTCATTGTCGGGGCATTTTTTAGTTTACCCAAAGAAGCACGATAGCGTTTTTCATCACGTTGGCGATTACGGTAATAACGCAAAGCACGCTCATCAGGATCAGCAATCAACATTCCATGAATGCCATCAATAATGAGCGTTTCCCCATGTTGGATATAAGCACGGGCGCGACGTAGCCCAACAATGGCAGGAATCCCCAAACTTCGCGCTAAAATAGCCGTGTGTGATGTTGTCCCGCCAGACTCTGTTGCGAATGCAACCACACCGCGATGTTGCATTAATGCCGTATCTGCTGGACTTAAATCATCAGATAAAACAATTGCTTGTGCTAGACTTTCCGTAGATAAGTCTTCGGCTAAATCAGGATAACCCCGCAATACCCGCTGAATCCGATTAATCACCTGCGCTACATCATCTTTACGCGATTTTAAATACGGATCATCCATTTCATCAAAAACCTGAATCAGATAATCATGATGGAGCTTTAACGCCCATTCGGCATTACATTGCCGTTCACGAATCAACCGAATGGGTGATTCGATAAATACGGCATCTTCTAACATTAACAAATGCGTATCAATAAAAGCGGCGACATCTGTAGCGGTATGTTTAGAAACATATTGCCGAATTTTCTGCAACTGTTCGCGGGCAACATCCACCGCGCCTTCAAAACGTGAAACCTCCTCCTCCAGACTTTGCACGGACAAGGTATATTCACCAACCTCAATATGATCACGATTGATAATATGTACTTTGCCAATTGCAATGCCCTTAGAAACACCAATGCCATGTAGCGTTAAGCTCACTCCGACTCTCCAAAGCGACTTTCAATTAAATCAGCTAACTCTGCCATAGCGATTTCCTCATCAATGCCTGAAACCGTTATATCTACCTGTGTTCCCTTCGCAGCAGCTAACATCATGACACCCATGATACTTTTACCATTCACTTCACGTTGTTGACGCTTAATCTTTATGTCACTGTCAAAAGCAGATGCGAGTTTAACCAATTTCGCCGCTGCCCGTGCATGAAGTCCTAATTTATTCACAATTGTGAAAGTTTGTTTTAACACGGTTATTTGTTTCTCACTCCTTGTCTTAATTTAATAATAGCCAACTTTACGCAATACAGATTGCGCGTTTTGTCACGAAAACAAGCATTGCATTTTGACATTTTGTATAACTATTGAGCAACCAACGTATTTATCTAACTTCCCTAACTTAGCAAAAAAACCGTAAATCTATCGTTTCAATCCTTAAGTGCGAATGGTTTTCTATAAACCACGATATAATGCGGCATCACCCCTTAAAAACAGGGAAGGTATTTTTTATTATCGTTGCTATGGAGAATTATTAATGTCAATTATCATGGGCGCGTTTCGCCTTGTAGGACAAGTTGTTATTGCTTTATTGAGCCTCATTATTTTGTTCGTACTTGCCGTTTTATTTTTTGTCAGCTTGGGTGCGGGGCTTGGAACAGGACTAAAAAATAGCGAATTTTCTGATTTAGAAAGTGCAACACCGCAATATACTTATATTTCAGGTAGTCAACAAAGTAAACAATATTTATTAAAGTTATCTGTCAACGGTGTAATTTTAGGCAGTCCAACAACAAATTTGGATTCGTTCTCTTTTCTCAGTTCAGGCGTTACCTACGGTTATCAAATTCAAGAAGCACTGGAAGCCGCCGCAAAAAATCCTAATATAAAAGGGATATTACTGCACTTTCAAACACCCGGTGGGACAATCTACGGTTCTCGCGCTATTTTTGAAGGCGTTAAAACCTACCAAAAAGCCACTAATAACCCCGTATTAGCCTATATTGAAGGTTTTTCTGCCTCTGGTGGCGTAATGGCAATGGTTGGCGCGAATGAAATTTATGCCGATTATGGCAGTATGATAGGCAGTATTGGTGTATTAGGCGTTTCCTTAACGTACTTTAATAAACCTGTCGCGACCGATGGGGGATTGATGGGTGGGGGAATGGTGACACAGGGTGGAATTGAACAATATCAAATATTTGCTGGACGTGGTAAAGATTTAGGTAATCCTTTTCGTCGTCCAACAGAAGAAGAACTCAAAAACCTACAAGCTGGTGTAGAAACGGAATACAACAACTTTGTCCACCATGTGGCGGAAAATCGCAAAATTGATGAAACTGTCATTCGTGACAAAATGGGCGCGCAAATTTTTAGTAATGATTTAGCAAAGCAATACGGCTTAATCGATGGGACACTCAGTCGGCAACAAGCAATTGAAAAATTAGCTGAATTAGCGCATGTTCAAGACGATTATCAACTGGTTTACCCACAATCATCTACAGATAGTTGGTTAGGACAATTATTAGCGTGGTCAACAGGTCATGCACCGCAAGTAACAACCAGCAATCCACAACAACAACTTTGTGCCACCATTTTACATGTTCCTTTGGTTTATCACGGTAATATAAACAAAGTATGTCAATAATTAAGTAAAGATGTGCGACGGATACCACGGTTTAGAGCCATGTTATCCGTTTTTACAAACAGTCTGAATCAGCGTTTTCAGGATTGCCAGACAAAATTCTGCACGCCGTATTTTAAAAACCGAGCAAACCGCCATGAATGCTGATAAAACCTTGTTATCCGTAGAAAAACTCTCGCGTTACTATGGCGATTTATGTGCGGTTAAAAATATCAGTTTTACGGCACAACAGGGACAAATTCTAGGGTTTTTAGGGATTAATGGGGCGGGCAAATCGACCACGATGCAACTGCTGACAGGAACGCTTGCCCCCAGTTTTGGAAAGGTTACGATAGGCGGTTATGATTTATTAGAAAACCCGATACAAGCCAAAAGATTAATCGGTTATTTACCTGAAAATCCACCGTTATATCGAGAAATGCGCGTTAGTGAATTTCTCTATTTTTGTGCAAAACTTCGTCGTGTACCACAAGCACAAATCGCACAAGCATTAGAAACTGTCGTCGAACAATGTGGATTGGCTACCGTTTATTATCGCCTAATTGCACAACTATCTAAAGGATATCAACAGCGTGTTGGTATTGCACAAGCCATTTTACATAATCCCGCACTCATTGTTTTAGACGAACCAACGACAGGGCTAGACCCTGTTCAAATTCAAGATATTCGTCAACTGATTAAAAAATTAGGCGAAACGCATTGCGTTATTTTGTCCACACACATTTTGCCTGAAGTGCAGGCCATGTGCAGTCATGTGCAAATCATTCATCAAGGGGAATTAATTCTAACAGAGACTATTGCGGGTTTATTAGCACGAATACAAACCCATTATTTACAAGTAGCATTACGCTTTCCACCGCCACTACAAAAACTAGAAACCTTGAAAGGGGTTATAAATGTAACCCGTTTAGATGAAAATTACTTTAAACTACAATATGATAAATCGTACAACCCAGCCGAATCTTTAGCAATACACGCGGTACAAGAACAATGGGGTTTATATGAATTAATTCCTGAAAAACAAACCTTAGAACAGATTTTTACACATCTTACTGGCGGTCAGGATGGTCAAACCAAACCGCAAATAACCATTTAGTTAAAACAAAACATTAACACCCATACTCACAACCATTCCAAACGCATACACGGTCGCGCCTACCCATATAACAGCCCCGAACGCTAAAATCAGTAATATTTGATAAGCCGTTAAGAGTACAAACAGGCGATACATGGCTATTCTCCTCATCATGTAACAGATACCTTATTTAAAGTTATGCAAACACTATACCGCACTAAAATTTTATAACATTATGCTTTACATATAAAAATCTACAAAACATTTGTCGTGATTAAGACATTATAGTGTATAACCCTGTAAACGATGTAAATCGTGTAAAATTGAAGCCAATTTATCATTTATGATTAGGAAAAAATAATGATGTCCCCAGTAATTCCTGTTCCAGAAGGGGAAGTTGCAAAACGCCCTTTACATTTTTTTTGGTTGACTGATTATTCAGGGTCTATGAGTGGCAAAAAAATTGCCGTTTTAAATCAAGCTATTCGTGAAGCCTTACCTGAAATTCGTAAAGCCTTAATCAATCATCCTCAAGTACAAATTATGATGCGGGCAATTAAATTTTCTGATACGGCAGCGTGGCATGTAGGCCCTACACCTGTATCATTAGAACAATTTTCATGGCCAGAATTAGGCGTTGCAGGGCTAACTGCGACCGCGCAAGCCATTCATTTACTGGCAGATGAATTACAGTTAGAAAAAATGCCACGTCGCGGATTGCCCCCTGTTTGCTTATTGGTTTCTGATGGTTTTTGTACAGATACAGAGGAAGAATATTTACAAGCCATTAGAGCATTAGACAGTCAACCATGGGGTAAAAAAGCAGTGCGCCTTGCCATTGCTATTGGTGATGAAACAGATTATGACGAAGAGCAATTATTAAAGTTTGTCAGCCATCGAGAAATTGGTGTGTTAAAAGCCCATAACCCAGCAGAATTATTAGAATATATTAAATGGGCAAGTATCACCGCCTCAATTGGTGCATCACAAGGTAAAAGTAAAGGCAGCCATACACCAGACGCTGTTGGAAACGTGGTATTAACGCCACCACCACAACCTATTTTAAGTGCCAGTGAAGATGTGTTTTGACTGCCTATGTTAGCGCATCACACACTTGGGTGGACTATCGCCGCTTGTCAACGCGGTGCATCACACATACAGCATAATTTACCCTGTCAAGATGCCTTTGCTATTCGCACAGAAAGCATCAAAGGGAAACCATGTATTGCATTAGCGGTTGCTGATGGGCATGGCGACAAAAAACATGATTTAAGTCAGTATGGCGCACAATTTGCTGTAACACTAGCCGTAGAACAGTTGTTACACTTTTTTCAACATTTTTATATAGAGCAAGGTAGCTTGCCCTTGTTGATTAAAAATTTTCGGCAAGACTTTCCGCGTCGTTTAGTCCGCTTATGGCGAAATACCGTAACAACGGACGTGAAACGGCGTTTTCCTTTATCAGCTAGTCTTGATTTACAAACACAAATAAAACGTTATGGTTCAACTGTTCTGGTTGCGTTAGTTTTGCCCGAATTATTGTTATTAGGACAATTGGGTGATGGCGACATCTTACGACTGGCTACGGATGGCACAACAGCCCGTCCTTTTCAGGAAGATGCACATTTATTGGGAAATGCAACCTTCTCTCTAATCTCTACTGATGCGGATAAATATTGGCAAACACGTGCTATAGAACGGCAAGCGGGCGAATCCTTACTATTAGCGACGGATGGCTTAATTAATGCCTTTGCTGATGAGCAACAATTTCAAGCGTTTGCGCAAAGTTTACTTGCACGGGTTACACAGTTTGGTGTAGAGGCTGTTGAACAAGCCTTGCCACAGTGGTTAGACCACTATTCTGCCCAAGGAAGCGGAGACGATATCACGGTGATTATTTTTAGTGGCAATCGGTAGTCATCTTTTATCAACGGGTATTAATACAGACAGCTATACTTAACAAAAGTATTTATAAATCACAAAAAAGCATAGCTATCGTGTCAGTGCTTGGATTGTCTCATTAAACAATCCTTTTACTATTCCACATTGGAAAAAATTTGTACGCCTGCTATTCTGCATTTCCCTTTGTCTCATAGGGAAGATTTATTAAAATGTCTTGGACCATTCGAAAAGTCTAATACACACTAATAAAAAAATTAATATTGCAGAATTGCAGTTAGCGCAAGAGGGAGGTGCGTTCATGGTACCTGACAAGTCAGAACCACTCTGGCGGTTATTGGTAACGGGTCAAAAGAATTATAAATGCCAAGTTGTTCCTGCTAGCATGATGTTAGCACGGGTAATTCGAGCTACACAGCTAGATGACTCAACAGAAAATATTGATAAATGTGTGAGTGAAATTCATTCTTTTTTCACCCGCTATGAACCTATCTTAGAACAAGATATTCTGGCCATTTTTGGAGGGCATATAAAACCGATAAAAAACAATGGTAGTGATGGTCAAGCCAATAAATAACAAAAAAATACCGTCATAACAACGATAAAACAAGGGGGATTCAATGTTAATTACCGTAGAGCAAGCCATACAAGCTATTCAAGCGGGAAAAACACTGTTTTTGGCAGGCGATGAAGATTTACTCCGTCAACTACCACGCGGTAAGTGGATTGGTGGCAGTATCCCTTACTTTATGAGCGAAGCAGGAGGACTATGTACAGCAACCCAGTTGTTTGCGACAGAAGCCCCGCCTATGGTACAAGCAATAGATATACGCGAGTACGATAAGAATACGCTAGAAAATATTCCGCACGATGCGCCAGAAAATGGCTTTACCTTATTAATTATTCCAAGCTTTAGCTCGGCACATATCGCCTATGCCCACAACGCCCCAAATTATCCCAGTCTGTTTCTTAAACCCATTATCGGCTGGATTGCAGGCGTACATTTAGAGCGATTTGGCGAACTCATGCCAACCGTGTTTAATGGTGAAACAGGGGCAATTTCCAACCAACACGCAATAGCCATGCACCTCAGTTTACCCACCAACTACATGGCATTAATCCATATTCTTAACCTTTTTAAACCCAGTGGTGATGACGTTATCACGTTTGACAATGAAGGGTTTATGGTTAAAGAATGCCTTGTTAATGGCAAAAAATGGCGTTTTGCTGAATACTTACTCCACAAAAAAGCAGATATTCGCTACCCTTTAGTTGCTGATTACTGCGGCGCGCTCGTCAACGTTAGCTTTCAAGGCGTGGATAGAGAAACGGGAATGGTACATTTATACGCACCTGTTTTTAAAAATGTTCCCTATAAACTCGCACATCCTTTAACCGATTATATTGGCGCGTTCTATAATGCGTTTCCAAAAGATGCACAGCCTGTTTTTGCCTGCAACTGCATTTTAAACTACCTCTATTCCGAACTAGAAGGCAAAATAACCATGCCGATTACAGGTCCTATGACATTCGGCGAAATCGCCTATCAACTACTTAACCAAACACTGGTTTACTTAGAAATCAAACAAGTTTAATCCCCAATAACAGCAGATACGAGCTTATTCGCACAATGCCCGCAATACATCATTTTTAACCCCAAAGGAACTCACGATGTCACAAATTGAAGACCGCTTACCGTGGAGCAAAGAAGCCTTTACCGAAAAACTCCGCGCGAAAGGCGCGTATTACCACATCCACCACCCCTTCCACATTGCAATGAACAGTGGAAAATGTACTAAAGAACAAGTACAAGGCTGGGTTGCCAACCGTTTTTATTACCAAATCAGCATCCCTGTTAAAGATGCCAATGTCATGGCAAACTGTCCTGACCGTGAAATTCGGCGCGGTTGGGTACAACGCATACTTGACCATGATGGACAAGGCGACAGCGAAGGTGGAATTGAAGCATGGATACGATTAGGCGAAGCCTGCGGCATGAAACGCGATGACATTACCTCGCTCAAATACGTATTACCCGGTGTACGCTTTGCTGTTGATGCCTATGTTAATTTTGCCCGTCGCGCCCCATGGCAAGAAGCCGTTTGCTCTTCCCTAACCGAACTATTCGCCCCAGAAATTCACCAAAAACGCCTAGATAATTGGCCCCAGTATTACAACTGGATAGATAAAGAAGGCTACTTCTATTTTCGCAAGCGTTTAACCGAAGCACGCCGCGACGTAGAACAAGGTCTAAAAGTCACCCTAGACTACTTCACCACCCGCGAACAGCAAGAACGCGCACTAACCATTCTCCAATTTAAACTAGACGTACTATGGACAATGCTCGATGCAATGCACCTTGCCTACGTTGCTGACATGCCCCCCTATTTCAACATCCCAACACAACCATGATTGAGAACCACCACATCATCAACATCGCCCCCTTACACCGCTTTCAATGGGAAGAAGCACAACAATGCTTTGTGATTCTCTACCCCGAAGGCATGGTACAACTTAATCCGACAGCGGGCGAAATCTTACGGCGATGTGACGGACAACGCTGTGTAACAGACATCGTGCGCGATTTACAAAACACCTTCCCCGAAGGTGGCAACGCGATTGCGGCAGATGTTAGCGATTTTTTAGAGGCAGCACAAGAACATGGCTGGATTAGCATCAAATAACTCAAAACCCCTATGGTTACTCGCAGAACTGACTTATGCCTGTCCTTTACAATGTCCGTACTGCTCTAATCCATTGGATTTTGCCAAAACAAAAAATGAATTAAACACCGAAGAATGGTTAAAAGTGTTTCGAGAAGCACGTGCAATGGGTGCAACCCAACTAGGATTTTCTGGCGGTGAACCCCTCGTTCGTCAAGACTTAGAAATTCTGATTCGAGAAGCACGTGCTATGGGCTACTACACCAACCTGATAACCTCAGGCGTTGGCATGAATGCTGAACGGGTAAAAGCCTTTAAAGAAGCAGGGTTAGACCACATTCAAGTCAGTTTTCAAGCAAGTTCTGAAGAACTGAATGACTTTATTGCAGGTACTGATGCGTTTCAACACAAACTTGCTATGGCGCGAGAAGTGAAAAAAAACGGCTACCCAATGGTGCTTTGTTTCGTCTTACACCGACAAAATATTGAACAGATTGAACAAGTCATTCAACTTGCTGTAGAATTACAAGCAGATTACGTAGAGCTTGCGACAACACAATATTACGGTTGGGCGTGGGTTAATCGTGACTACCTATTACCCACACTAGAACAACTGCAAACTGCCGAAGCAATCGCCCACGAGTATCAAGCCAAACTCAAAGGCAAAATGAAACTTTATTACGTAGTCCCTGACTATTACGAAAAACGACCCAAACCCTGTATGAACGGCTGGGGTGCAGTGTTCCTCACTATTACACCCGACGGCTTAGCCTTACCCTGCCATGCAGCGCGACAACTGCCCAATTTAACCTTTCCAAACGTGCGGGAACATAGCGTTGATTGGATTTGGAATGAATCGCCTGCATTCAACCGTTTTCGTGGGGATGATTGGATGCAAGAACCCTGTCGCTCCTGCCCCGAAAAAGGCAAAGATTTTGGCGGATGCCGTTGTCAAGCCTATTTATTTACAGGCGACCCAACCAATACCGACCCAGTGTGCAGCTTATCCCCACAACATGAAAAAATCATGCAAGTCATCGCATCACGCACACAAATAGACAGCCAAACCGCGCCGATAGTATTTCGCAATCCACGCAACTCGCGAGAACTGAGCAAAACAGGCTAGAACAACATTAGTTAAGTTCGCAATGGTCATAAAAAGGACCGTGCTAAATAGAAAAGGATAAACACAATCGTTGTCTAAATTAATCTGAGTTCGGGATAAGAAATAGGGAAAAATTAATAAATTTAATTGGTTTATCTCGTTCCCACGCTGGAGCGTGGGAACGAGAATTTCTTATCCCGAACTCAGGTTAAATTAGGATTTTCAGCGTTAGCCGATATAAACGTGATAGTGTTGATAATACAGCTTATCTGCTAATCCTGAGAATCCCGATTCAGACAGCTTCTCATCAAGTAAATAACTTTAGCACCACCAAAAGAAATAACTAAATTGCACAAACCGTTTACAATATTACGTTGCTACTACACTGTATTACCCATATATTCTAGTAAATAGCATTGGTCGAGAATAAATCCAAATAATCCCACCGTAAAAAAGCATGTCATACTGCACAAGCCATCAATCTTGTTTTTCCACTCAAATAACACGGAGAGATTTTATCCATGTTGCAATACGTTATTATTTCCGTAACCCCTTATTTACAAAACTGTACTTTACTATGGTGTGATAAAACAAAAGAAGGAATGGTTGTGGACCCCGGTGGCGATGTTGCGCGGATTTTATCCGCTGTACAAAAACAAGGGGTTACTCTCAAAGGAATCTTATTAACGCATGGACATTTAGACCATGTTGGCGGTTCTGTCGAATTAGCCAAACAATTAGAAATACCCATTATTGGACCACATAAAGCCGATAAATTTTGGCTAGATGCCCTCTTTGAACAAAGTCGCGCTTTTGGTTTTCCACCGCATGAACCTTTTCTCCCACAACGCTGGCTCATTGCAGGTGATACCATCAATTTTGGCGAAATTACCCTAGAAGTACGCCATTGCCCCGGACACACACCCGGACACATTGTCTTTTTTAATGCCGAAAGCCGTTTAGTGCTTGTCGGTGACGTATTATTTAAAGGCTCTGTCGGACGAACAGATTTTCCGCAAGGAAATCATAAAACATTGATTAGCTCTATTAAATCGCAATTATGGACGTTAGGCGATGCCGTTACTTTTATCCCGGGACATGGAGAAAATTCAACCATCGGTGAAGAACGTCGCACCAATCCCTTTGTTGATGAACATTTACTATAACTTATGAAATCCGCTAAACAACTGGTAAAACTATTAAATAGTGCCTTAGAACATCAACGGGAAGGGCAACTAACCCAAGCAGAAAAACTTTTTCGGCTCGCGTTAAAACTCGCCCCACAACAGCCAGAAACATTGCACGCACTTGGACTATTAAAACATCAACAAGGACAAACAGCCGAGGCGATTAAATTACTAAAAAAAACCATCGCCCTTAAACCTGATGAAGCGACGTATCACAACAACTTAGGCAATTTATTCAATGCACAAGGTGATATTAACAGTGCGATGACGGCATATCGCAAAGCCTTATTGCACAAACCGACGCATTTGAATGCCTTGTGTAATTTAGGAAAATTGCTTGATGCGCAAGATGAGCATGACAGTGCAATTCACTGTTTTCGCCAAGCCGTTAAACTCGCGCCAACAGACGCAGACGTATGGAATCAATTAGGGACTTGTTTGCTAGAAGACTGGCGATATAACCATAGCGCGGAAGCCATAGATTGCTATAAAAAAGCCTTGCAATATCAACCAGATTATGCTGATGCGTGGAATAATTTAGGCATTGCTTACATGGATATGGGCGACAATCCCGCTGCAATCGATTGTTACCGACAAGCACTACAAATTGCACCAAACTATGCACGTGCCTATGAAAATTTAGCGCGGGCGAAAAAGTTTAGCATTGCCGACCAATCGGATATTCAAGCGATTGAAAAATTGCTAGAAAATAGCAAATTAGATGATAACTCACGCATGTATTTGCACAGCGCGTTGGGCAAAATTTACGACGATTTAAACCAATTTGAACAAGCCTTTCAGCATTATCAACACAGTAATGCGATAAAACAGCAATCCGTCGTTTTTGATTACCAAGCACATAGTGCGTGGATAGATGAAATTATTCAGCTATTTAATGCCGATTTTTTTCAACAACCTGCAACAGGTAATCCCAGCACTACGCCAATATTTATCGTTGGCATGATGCGCTCAGGAACAAGTTTAGTTGAACAAATTCTCGCCAGCCATCCACAAGTCTATGGCGCGGGAGAACTCAATTATTTACCACAGCTTGCACAACAATTACCGAATATTTTAAAGGTAAATACACCTTTTCCCGCCTGCGTCTCCGCGTTGACTGCCGACGTTTTGCGGCCCCTTGCGGACAAACTTTTACAACAATTACAAGCCTATAAACCAGATGCGCGGAAAGTCACCGATAAATTACCCGCGAATTTTCTCTATTTAGGCTTGATTGCCCGTTTATTTCCCAATGCGATAATTATTCATTGTCAACGTGAACCACTAGATACCTGCTTATCTATTTATTTTCAACGCTTTAGTCAAAATCATCCTTACGCATACAATTTAAATAATATTGCCCATTATTATCGTGACTATCAACGACTAATGGCACACTGGCAAACAGTTTTACCCGTAAAAATTCATACAGTTTGTTACGAAGAACTACTGGTAAATCAAGAAGATATTAGTCGTCAACTCATTGCAGCATGTGGCATAGAATGGGATGAACGTTGTTTGCACTATCACCAAACCGCCCGCACCGTGCGCACAGCAAGCCATTGGCAAGTCAGGCAACCTGTGTATAAAAGCTCGATGGCGCGTTGGAAACACTACGAAGCATATTTAACCGATATAAAGAAAATTTTGGAGTAATACGCATGTCTTCACCGTTTGATAATGTGGTAAATCGCCAACACACGGACAGTATTAAATGGCAAAAATATGGTGCAGACATATTGCCGATGTGGGTTGCCGACATGGATTTCCCCTCGCCTGAACCTGTTTTAAATGCCCTACAACAACGTGTTGCACATGGTGTTTTTGGCTATGGGGCAGAATCCCAAACGTTATTAACGGTAATCATTGAACGATTAGCACGTTTGTACAACTGGCAAGTAAGCCCTGAAGAAATCATCTTATTACCGGGCTTAGTCAGCGGGCTGAATATTGTTTGTCGTGCTATTGGTGAGGTCGGCGATGCCGTATTAACACAAACCCCTGTTTATCCGCCATTTTTATCCGCACCTACTAATCAACAACGTGAATTACAAACGGTTGCGTTACAAGCCAGTCAAACAAAACAATTTTTAAATTATACAATAGACTACGATGCACTAAAGCAAGCCATTACACCGCGTACACGCTTGTTTTTACTTTGTCATCCACATAATCCTGTTGGGCGACTGTTTACACCTGAAGAATTGACCCAATTGGCAGAAATTTGTTTAGAAAACAAGCTTGTTATTTGCTCAGACGAAATTCATTGTGATTTATTGCTAGATGGGCGCACTCACACCCCGCTTGCCTCACTGTCCCCTGCGATAGCCGAGCAGTGCATTACTTTTATGGCGGCGAGTAAAACCTTTAATATTGCTGGGTTAGGCTGTAGCTTTGCGGTTATTCAAAATCCACAACTGCGCCAACAGTTTAAACGTGCAATGCAAGGCATTGTGCCTGAAGTGAATATTTTAGGCATTACGGCAAGTATCGCCGCCTATCAACACGGCGAATCTTGGCTAGAAGATTTATTAGCCTATTTAAGCCATAACAGCCGTTTTATCAGCTACTTTGCAACGCAATATTTGCCCAATATCAATTTAACTGCGCCTGAAGCAACCTTTTTAGGTTGGTTGGATTGTCGTGCGTTACCCATAGAAGACCCTTTTCAATTTTTCCTAAGCCATGCAAAAGTTGCATTTAATGATGGCGCAACCTTTGGTGCAGGTGGAAAAGGGTTTGTTCGGATTAATTTTGGCTGTCCCCGTGAACAGTTGGTAATGGGATTGAATCGGTTGCGGGAAGCGGTCGCATTATTGAAGTAAATGCAATAACGATTATTTATCTGCTGAATCAATCTGTATGAACAATACGGCTGCAATACGGCTGGAAGCAGTGTTATCCATATTATTTTGTGCATGAAGTTTATTGTCTTTCATTATTATTTAATTCTGAAAGTTCTGATTCAGATGGTTTGCTCGTTACCAAGCTCTGCTTGGTAATGCCTGCCTTGCAAGCTCCGCTTGCCGAGTACAAGCGGGCTTATTAAGCGTGGGGCGTTCAAGTACCCGCCAAGCAGAGCTTGGTAACGAGCAATACTTTTTTACGGAAATCTGTTGAATAGGTCATTTCTTATTCTCTTTTTAAAATACGGTTACTATAGCTAACGCAACTTAAAAAGCAGCTTAATGTAGGGTGGAATAGCGTAGCGTATTCCACCATAAAACGCCAAAAATAGCTGAGTTTATGCAGAAAGCTTGCACTGTTGTGGAATACGGCTTGCGCCTATTCCACCCTACAATAATTATTTTAAAGTGCGTTAGCTATAGATTTAATTCTGAAAATCCTGATTCAGATGGTTTTTAAAACGAAAAAAAAACCTGACAACTTTATCTGTCAGGTTTTTAATTAAATATTACGGCAATAAATTATTTAAACCGTGGTGCAGTGCAATTACCGCAAACCCAAGGATAGGTCCAGTCAGCAGTTTTCTTTGCACTATCAGGAAGGTAGGGACTCCATGCATCCGCACGGATTGTACCATCGGTTTTCCACACAACGTTAAATTGTCCTTTATCCGTGATTTCCCCAATAAATACAGGTTTGTGCAAATGGTGATTTTTTGCATCCATTTGTACTTCAAAACCAGAGGGAGATATAACTTTTTGATACCCTAATGCTTGACGTACCGCATTAACATCGGTTGTTCCCGCTTGCTCAACCGCTTGTTTCCACATATTAATACCGATATAAGTGGCTTCCATTGGGTCATTGGTAACACGACTTTCCGCACCCGCTAATTTTTTCTCTTTGGCATACGCTTGCCATTTAGCAATAAACTCTTTGTTTTGCGGTGTATCTAAAGACATAAAGTAGTTCCAAGCCGCTAAGTGTCCTACAAGCGGTTTGGTGTCTATGCCGCGTAATTCTTCTTCACCCACAGAGAATGCAACAACAGGCACATCTTCTGCTTTTAAACCTTGATTTCCCAACTCTTTATAAAATGGAACGTTAGAGTCACCATTGATAGTGGAAATAACGGCAGTGGGTTTCCCTGTCGCAAAGGTTTTAATTTTGGCAACGATGGTTTGATAATCACTATGTCCGAACGGGGTATATTCTTCCATGATGTCCGTATCGGTAATGCCTTTTTTATTAAGGAAGGCACGTAAAATTTTGTTGGTTGTACGCGGATAAACGTAGTCAGTCCCCAGTAATACAAAACGTTTCGCGCCACCACCATCAGCACTCATTAAATACTCAACGGCTGGAATGGCTTGTTGATTAGGAGCTGCACCTGTGTAAAACACATTGTAGGAAGATTCTTCCCCTTCATACTGCACAGGATAGAATAACAAACCATTTAACTCTTCAAATACAGGTAATACAGATTTACGTGAAACAGATGTCCAGCAACCGAACACAACAGCAACTTTTTCTTTTTGAATCAATTCACGGGCTTTTTCTGCAAACAAAGGCCAGTCAGATGCAGGGTCGACAACAACGGGTTCTAGCTGTTTGCCTAAAACGCCCCCTTTCTTGTTAATTTCTTCAATCGTCATCAGTGCCATGTCTTTTAACGAAGTTTCACTGATGGCCATTGTGCCAGAAAGGGAGTGCAGAATGCCGACTTTGATAGTGTCAGCGGCGAGAGTGAATTGGCTGGCAAGGAGTGTCGCACCAGCGGTTAAACTGAGTAATGCAGTTTTGCTAAAGGCGTGTAGCACGGTTTTTTTCATGTAGTTTTCTCCTGTAGCGAGAGGAATGCGTCGATAGGTATCGACTGCACTTGTTACGGGCAATACTTATGCCACGATACGAAAATATCTGAGTGTTTTAATTAACTAAGTTTTTTCTATGTCCTTAAAATTATTCAGCATAATAACGCACTTTTTTGGTGAGGTATTCGGCTTTATAGCACTAAAAAAACGCATTAAAGCAAATTACCTTGTCATTCTCTGCTATTTCTAACGTTTACGCTACGCTTGAATTGCCGTTACAATGCAAAATACTTGAATGCCCAAACCCCGCCCAAAATCGGTTAGTCCTTCGCCTGTTGTCGCTGTAATCCCTACGTCAGTCGTTGTTATTTGTAATAATGCGGCAATCTGTTGTTTCATTTCTGGAATACGGGGCGTTATTTTTGGGGTTCGACACTCGATGCTAATGGAAATATGGCAAATTTGCCAACCGTGCAAATATTTTAATGCCTCTTGCAAATATACACGGCTATCGGTAATGCCTTGTTGTAAGCATAAGTCATCACTGATTTTTCCTAAAATATTAACCCCTGTGATGCCTGAAATACCATTAGTAATTGCATGTAACACTACGTCAGCATCACTATTACCCGCTAATCCTAATTCATCAGGAAAAACAACCCCACCCAATAACAATGTTTTTTGCTCGTCGGCTAATACAAAACGATGGCTGTCTTGCCCTAACCCAGTTTTAATACGCATGTTGAATTTAACCCTCTTGCCACAATAAAAAGTTTTTTATTTTAGCCTGAATTAACCTGATAATAACGTGCAGAGTCTGCCAAACTTATTGTTAAGCACATTTTTTATTGAGGCGAATATTTATGGAAATGATGTACATATTATTTTTTTTACTAGTATCTATAGGTGTTTTAACGATTTTTTTGTATAAACGTAAAGTTCAACGCTTAGAACAAGAGCGACGCGAAAAGGAAATGTGGTTAATGCAAGAAATCGCCATTCAACAAGTAAAAAAGAAAAAAGCGGAGGATGCACAAAAAGCAACGGTTCAATCCGCTACGCCCCCCGAAAAACCGACAGCCAAATCAGTTCCTAATAAAAAACCCTCTATATAGTGATGTTATTTATCACTAAAAATGGTTGTCTAATTTTTAATCACCTCATGTAGATAGAGAAATTTATGGATAATCCATCCAAATCTGTTGAAATTGGTAAGCATCAACGCGGTGCGGATAAAACTGCACGTATTCCCATTAAAGTTGTTCCCGCTGAACCGCAACGTAAACCAGAATGGATACGCATTCGTGTGCCAAGTGGCTCAGCCGTGCGCGATTTAAAGGATAAACTCCGTACACATCAATTGCATACTGTCTGTGAAGAAGCCTCTTGCCCTAATTTAAACGAGTGTTTTTCAGGCGGAACAGCAACTTTTATGATTATGGGTGATATTTGCACTCGTCGCTGTCCTTTTTGTGATGTTGCGCATGGTCGTCCTGAACCATTGGATGAAAATGAGCCGATAAATTTAGCCCATACAATTGCTGATATGGGACTGAATTATGTGGTGATTACATCCGTTGACCGTGATGATTTACGCGACGGGGGAGCTGGGCATTTTGTAGCATGTATTAGCGCGATTCGAGAATTATCGCCAAAAACACGCATTGAGGTATTAGTCCCTGATTTTCGCGGACGGCTAGAAAAAGCCTTAGAAATTCTGCATCAAGCCCCTCCTGATGTCTTTAATCATAATTTAGAAACCGTTCCTCGTTTATATAAACAAGCACGTCCGGGAGCAGATTATGCGTGGTCATTAAACCTTATTAAACAGTATAAAGCGCAACATCCTGATGTATTAACAAAATCAGGCTTGATGTTAGGGCTAGGAGAAACGCTAGAAGAAGTACAGGCGGTCATGGCGGATTTACGCACGCATGATTGCGATATGTTGACATTAGGGCAATATTTGCAACCTAGCCAACATCATTTAGCATTACAACGCTATGTTACTCCTCAAGAATTTAAAGAATTGGGAGAAACAGCCAAACAAATGGGCTTTAAACAAGTTGCTAGTGCGCCATTGGTACGTTCTTCTTATCATGCGGATAAACAAGCAGAAGGAACTTTTTAACGTTTTATAATTTAGAACCATCAGAATAAATTCTCCCCCGTTTGCGGGGGATACAAAACGCAATTATTTTATATCGCTATCTACCTAAAATTAGAAAGGTTTTTGTTCATCTTACAGCAGATAAATTGAGTAGTGCTAAACAGATTGGTTTACTCCAGAATATTTAAAATACCTGTCATCAAAGCGTCATTTAGATTGATTAGTATCGTTAAGATCATACAAACACCGTGACGGGAAAGAAAACATGAGTGCAGTGTCTGCTGAGTTACTAAAAACGGCGGTTCATCAAAATGAATTAATGAGTCGTCAAGGCATATTAGAGCGTTTATTCAGTTTTTGGTTTAATGGCTTTGTTTACAATCAGATATGGGAAGATCCCAACGTTGATTTACAAGCCTTACAACTAACATCAGATAGCCGCATTCTCACAATTGCCTCTGGTGGTTGTAATATTTTAAATTATTTGATTGAACGCCCTGCAGCCATTGTTGCAGTGGACTTGAATCAATATCACATGCACCTAACTCGTTTTAAATTAGCTGCATTGGCTAATTTACCAAAATACGATGATTTTTATGACTTTTTCGGTTATGGCAATCGTCCTGATAATGTAGAAAAATACAAAACCCACATCAAACCACATTTAGACCCAGAAGCCATTGCTTTTTGGGAAAATAAGACGTTTTTAACGAAATCCTCCGCGCGAATTAATTTTTTTACAAAAGGCTTATATCGTCAAGCCCGCTTTGGTTATTTCATGCGCTTTTTGCACAGATTATCCAAAATTGCGGGTTATGATTTAGGCAAAATTTTGCACGCTAATTCTGTCGCTGACCAAGAAAAAATCTTTGCAGAAGAAATCGCCCCTTTATTTGATTATTGGGTTGTAAAATTAATCGGCAATTTTTCCTTTGCAGTCTTTAGCTTAGGGATTCCTCCACAGCAGTATGATTATATGAAAGAGGAATCACAAGGCAATTTAGTCAATCTATACCGTGAGCGTGTAAGACGTTTATCTTGCCAATTTCCAATAGAAAATAATTACTTTGCATGGCAAGCCTTTAGCTCAAGCTATGACCATAAACAACGGGTTGCATTGCCTGATTATTTGAAAGCTGAACATTTTGATGTTTTGAAAGAAAATGTACATCGTGTTGAAACCCATGTGACTTCATTAATGGGTTGCCTGCGTAAACAGCCGAATGCCAGTTTAGACCGTTTCGTTTTTCTTGATTCACAAGATTGGATGACACCAGAAGCCTTAACCGAATTGTGGCAAGAAATCGCACGGGTTGGTAAAGAAGGCACGCGCATTATTTTCCGCACCGCGTCTCCCGAATCACCTATTGAAAAGGCATTGCCTGCGTCTTTACGCTCCCGTTTTGTTTATGAAGAAGAACGTTCTAAAGAGCTGTTTAAACAAGACCGCTCGGCGATTTATGGCGGTTTCCATATTTATTCATTTGCTTAGTGCATCAGTTGGGGCGTATCCATTCGCCCCAATTTGAAAGAGGATTGAAAATATGGACCAAGTGCAAGCAATGGATCAGATGTATCGTTATCAACGGTATATCTATGATATAACTCGTAAATATTATTTATTTGGACGCGATACGCTCATTCGTGAAATGCCTGTACAGGCAGGTGAAACGGTGTTAGAAATGGGTTGTGGTACAGCACGAAATTTGTTGCTCCTCGCAAAGCGTTATCCTAATGCACAGTTTTATGGTTTAGATGCGTCTAACGAAATGCTGGTTACGGCGCAGCAAAAAGTAGAGAAAAACACTGACGCAAAAAATATTCATCTAGTTCAAGCTTTAGCGGAAGAGTTGGATTATAACAAGCTGTTTAATATAGATAAGCCGTTTGATAAAATCTTTTTTTCTTATGCGTTATCCATGATTCCGCCTTGGCAAAAAGCCTTACAAGCGGCATTACAGAATTTAAAAACGGGTGGCGAGTTACATATCGTTGATTTTTCTGACCAACGTGATTTACCCCGCTGGTTTCAATATGTGCTAACTCGTTGGCTTGATTTGTTTGGCGTACATTATCCACCTGATTTATTGCCTTATTTAGAAAATATGGAAAAACAAGAGCTTGGCACGCTAACCACACGCGGGTTGGGCGGACATTATGCGTTTTTAGCGCGTTTTAAGAAAAAATAAACTGCTGTTTGTTACGTTAGTAAACAGATAACGCTGCTCAAGGCGGTGTTGTCTGTGATGTATTGCAATCTACAAAGCAAATTGTGAATCAAACCATTCCTTGTTACGCTTAGACCTAATTTCCCTTAATGCTTAAAAAAATAGGTCTTCGATGATGCAAGTTTCCCAACAAGACATTCAAGATGCGGTTAAACAAGGCATTCTCGATGCAACACAAGCAACGTCCTTGTGGCAGTTTTTAACCAGTCGACAAACACAACCCCAATTTAATATGGCAAATATTGCCTATTTTTTGGGTGCGTTTCTGGTACTGTGTGCGATGACGTGGTTTTTATCTGAGGCATGGCAACTATTTGGCAGTCTTGGCATTATTGGCATTGCGACGGTGTACGCTTTACTGTTTATCTTGCTCGGGAGTATTTGTTGGCAAAAGCCCCAACAACGGGTAGCAGGTGGGTTACTGTTTACCTTAGCTGTTTGTATGACACCGCTTGCCGTTTTTGGCGTTCAACTGTTGCTAGAACAACAAGAAAATATAAGCTTTTTGTTCCCACAACGTGGCATTTGGATGGCCATTGGCACTATCATTGTTGGCGTTATTACACTGAAGTTTGTGCCATTCCCATTCCTAACAGCTCCCATTGCTTTTGCTTGTTGGTTTTTATCCATAGAACTGATACCGACTATTTTTGGTGGTGAAGCCGCCTTTAGTTGGCAAGTTGAACGAGCGATTACCTTGTATTTTGGCGTTATTATGTTGTTGGGAAGTTATTTAGTTGACCGCCGTACTCGTGAAGATTACGCCTTTTGGGGATATTTATTTGGCATGTTAGCGTTTTGGGTCAGTGTTACGTTGATATTGATGGATACTGAACAGGAATTACAACGGGTGCTTTATCTCATTGTCAATCTTAGTTTACTTATTCTATCAGTATTATTACAACGCAAGGTATTTGTGATTTTTGGGGCATTAGGTATTTTGATTTATGTGGGACATTTATCTTATCGCGTGTTTGCCGACTCGATGCTATTTCCTTTTATTTTAACCTTGATAGGCTTAAGTGTGATTTTTTTAGGCGTGCAATATCAACGGTATGTAACCTATTTTAACGAGGTCATACAACAAAAATTGCCGCGTTCTCTAAAATATTTACTTCCTCAACAACGCATACGTCATTAAATCATGCCCGAATTACCTGAAGTTGAAACCACTCGCCGAGGCATCGCGCAGCACTTAGAAGGGCGCACTGTTACCGCTATTGATGTTCGTGAATCGCGCTTGCGTTGGGCAGTGCCGTCAGACCTTGCAACACATCTATTAGGACAGCCCCTGCAACATATTCAACGACGAGGTAAATATTTACTGTTTGCATATCCAACGGGACATTTAATTATTCATTTGGGCATGTCGGGCAGTTTACGCATTGTCTCTCCTGATACCCCACTGAAAAAACACGACCATGTTTTAATCCAGTTTGGACAAACGTTTAGCCTGCGTTATCACGACCCGCGTCGTTTTGGTTGTGTGTTATGGACAAGTGAACCTGTTTTACAGCATCCATTGCTTGCAAGTTTGGGCGTTGAACCTTTAGAAAATGAATTTACGGGCAAGTACTTACAACAAAAAGCAGGTAAAAAACAGCTTGCCGTCAAAACCTTTATTATGAATAGCCATGTTGTAGTTGGGGTAGGCAACATTTATGCGAGTGAATCCCTGTTTTTAGCAGGCATTCACCCGACTCGCGCGGCGGGCGAGATTACGTTAACCCGTTATGAGCAGCTTGCCAGTACGATACGCGAAGTATTAACTGCTTCAATCGCAATGGGAGGGACAACCTTACGTGATTTTGTTAATACCCAAGGTGAACCGGGTTATTTTAGCCAAACCTTGCGGGTTTATGACCGTGCCACGCAAGCCTGTGTAACCTGTAACACACCAATTGAACGTATCATACTTGGACAACGAGCAACGTATTATTGTCCGCATTGTCAGACATAACACTTGTCACCTTTTCTTATTCATTAACCTGTGTAACCTTTAAAATGTCAGAGCAACCTATTCTTATTGTTGAAGATGAAGCCCCTATTCGGGAAATGTTAAACCTTGCCCTGAGTAAAGCGGGGTTTATCGTCACAGAAGCGGCTGATGTCCGTCAAGCACAGACCTTAATTTTTAACCAACTACCTAAATTGATTTTATTAGATTGGATGTTACCTAATAAAGTTAGCGGTATAGAATTTGCGCGCCAACTAAAAAAAGAACCACAAACGCAAGAAATTCCTATTATTATGCTAACGGCTCGTGGTGAAGAAAGCGATAAAATTCGGGGGTTAGAAGTGGGTGCGGATGACTATGTTACCAAGCCTTTTTCGCCACGAGAATTAGTTGCGCGGATTAAAGCGGTGTTACGACGTGCTTCTACCCATTCGGAAGGTGAACAGCTTGCGGTTAATGAATTACGCCTAGACCCTAATGAACATCGCGTAACAATTGCAGGGCAAGAAGTACAAATGGGCCCTACAGAATTTCGCTTGCTTTACTTTTTTATGCGCCATCCTGAACGGGTTTATAGCCGTAGCCAAGTATTAGACCAAGTATGGGGTGGAAATGTTTATATTGAAGAACGAACTGTCGACGTTCATATTCGCCGTTTACGGAAAGCGTTAGCTGATCATAATTATGATTATTTAATTCAAACCGTGCGCGGAGTAGGTTATCGATTTTCGACGCGCGAATAAATCTAATATTATGTTTAATTAGGTGTTATATAGAAGGGCGAATGAATTCGCCCTTTTTTTGTATCCGCAATAAACCTTTTGCAAAAGCAGCATGGATACCACTAAAAGCGGTATTATCCGTTGTCATTTTTCCTAAGATACTTTTACAAGAAATCTAATATGTCCATTGTTTTCTAATTTAAGCGCGCAATCGGCAGATATTATCAATATTATTGATTGATAATATTCCCCAAAATTGTCCATTATATTTTTAGCCAATCCCAAAAAAATTTAATATACAGTATATTACACATTGTGCTTTAGAGTAACCATATCGCGGTTGTAACAAATCGTTATAAAAAAAATTCTCAAAAAGCTATTAGTCCACTAATATTGTTGTTAAAAAAACTTTATAGTAAACTTTCCTTACATTTTCATGTTTAGGTGAAGCCACTATGTCGACATTATTAGGGAGAATAGTGATATTCGCCCTCATCACGTTACTCTACCAGCCAGTTGCTTACGCACTGTCAGCTGCGGAAGAATACGAAATTAAAGCAACCTTTTTATATAAACTAGGCAGCTTTCTGTATTATCCTCCAACAACCCTATCAGATAACAAAAATCAATCTTTTTATATTTGTATCTTAGGACGCGACCCCTTTCAACAAAATATTGATATTGTAGTTGAAAATCAAACAGTACACGGACATGCTATTAAGGTAAAGCGGTTGCAACAAGTACAAGAAGCAAATTCGTGTCATGTATTATTTATTAGTGATTCGGAACAAGCACGGCTAAAAACGATTTTGCAAGCACTCCAACGGCTGCCCATTTTAACTGTGAGTGATATGGCGAATTTTGTTGAACAAGGTGGAATGCTCAAATTTTACAATGAAGATAATAAAGTCCGCCTAGCCTTAGATTCAACAATAATCAATGCGGTTGCCATTAAGCCGAGTGCGAATCTTTTGAGAGTTGCAACAGATATAAGTGCTGATAACTCGAAACTGAAAGCGGTTAATCAGCAAAGAGGGGCGGAGTAACTAACATGAATAAGATAACAATTTATCTATGCACAGCTTGCTTAGTGTTGTTAGCGTTAGACCTACATGCCGCAACTGATGATGAAATAGCCAAAAGAGCGCGTTTGGCACAATTACGTGATTTAGATTTAGCTGAATTGTCTGAAGTGGAAATTAAGTTGGATGATGCTTTTGATATTTTTGGTGGTTTAGTCAAAGCAAAGACAACCAGCATTGCTACAGGAGCAAAACAGGTAACGGACCGCGCACCTGCAGTTACAACCGTTATTACATCACAAGACCTTGAGGCAATGGGTGCAAGAACGCTCGATGATGCTTTACGTAGTGTTCCGGGCATACAGGTTTCATACAACTATTTTAATATCCCTGTTTATAGTGTTCGCGGAATTTCCGTAGCGGGAGACCATGATTCAGGTTTATTGGTTTTAGTTAATGGTATTCGACTTAACGATTCACACCGTGGTTCTAAAGGATTATATTGGAGCGGTTTTCCTATTAGTACAGTTTCTCGTATTGAAATTATTCGTGGTCCTGGTTCTGCTGTTTATGGGGCTGATGCGCTTGCTGGGGTAATTAATATCATCACTAAAACGGCTGATGATATTGATGGAACAGAAGTGGGTGTACGACTTGGCAGTTATAACACGCAAGACACTTGGGTAACACATGGTAGTGAGTGGAATGGTTTTAAAATCGCGGCAATGGCTGAATTTACTAAAACAGATGGACATCAAGGTACAGTAGAAAGTGATGCACAAACTGTATTTGACGGTATGTTTGGCACACACGCATCTTTAGCACCAGGCGAGTATGGGTCAGAAATTACGACCTATGACACTCATATTGATATTAGTAAACAGCGTTGGCAATTAAGGGCAGGTTTGCATAAGGGAGAGGATATGGGGGCTGGAACAGGCATTGCGCAAGCACTTGGTTCAGATCAACCTATGTCTGAACAAAGAATCAATGCTGATCTGACTTATCACGACCCTAAATTTACCAAAAATTGGGACGTTCAAACACAGTTGAGTTATTTGAATACGCATTTTGAGGCAGAGTTTTATATCTTTCCTATAGGTGCATTCGGTGGTACTTATCCAATAGGATATTTGGGTCGTCCATCAGCGTCAGAAAATCAAACACAATTAGCATTATCTGGATTTTATCATGGCATTGATGACCATTCGATACGTGTTGGTGTCGGTTACGCTAACTATGACCAATATGAAGTAAAAGAGGTAAAAAACTATGGTACTAATCCCTTTACAGGCGAAGATGTGTCACCAACTACTCTTGTGGATGTGAGTGATACATCCGCTTCATTTATACCAGAAGTATCACGGACTGATGGGTATCTTTTTATACAGGATGCGTGGACAATCAATCCTGAATGGGAACTGACAACAGGTGTGCGTTACGATGAATACTCTGATTTTGGTTCAACTGTTAATCCACGTGTTGGTTTAGTCTGGCAGGTACGTTCTGATTTAACAACCAAGCTACTATATGGCAAGGCTTTTCGTGCGCCTTCTTTTCAAAACTTATATAACCGAAACAACCCAGCTCTTCTTGGCAACCCAGATTTAAAACCTGAAAAAAGTGAAACATGGGAATTAGCCTTTGATTATCGTGCGTTAGAAAGTCTGCATTTAGCTTTTAACCTATATCAATATAATATTAAGGATAAAATCACACTTATTGCTATTGGTGATACTGAATTGCAATATGCAAATGCGACCGATTGGAAAGGGCAAGGATTTGAATTCGAAGCGCGTTGGAAAACCAGCATTAAGTCTAGCTTGCTTTTTAATTATAGTTATCAAAACGCTAAAGATGAAGCAAATAACGTCTTGAATAATGCACCTGAACAGATGGCTTATTTACGCGCAGATTATCTGCTTGGTTCTACATGGTATGTAGATACCCAAGTTAATTGGAACAATGGATGGGTACGCGGGCTAAATGATCCACGCCCTGCATTAAACGGCTATACAACGGTAGATTTAACGATTCGTCGCAAAGATATTCGAGCGGGCAATACTAACGTTGCATTTGGTATTCGTAATCTATTTGACGAAGATGTTCGTTATCCTTCTCCTGAACCTAGCAGTGGTTCAGTTGTTAATGTGCCTAACGACTTGCCTGGTGCTGGACGATTCTATTTTATAGAGTTTCGGTATAAATACTGAAATAGTTATGTTTTGTCATGATATTAGGACTCTTGTAGATGCTTAAATTTACGAGAGTTCTCCTAAAAAAGTACCTCAATATTACAGGTTAAATATATAACTGGTGGAGATGGAAAACGTGGAAGATATTAAAAGTGTAGAAGACTATTTTGGTACTATGGATGTTTGGAGTATTTATCATCGTGTTGTCACTGCTAATAACCTATCACATCGTGAAATATACACTGATGTAGCTCGTGTTTTAAGTGAATTAGAGGATGAATTCTCTTTTTTGGACTTGGGCTGTGGGGATGCTACTTATTCGGCACCCATATTAGTGAATCTACCCATAACGTATTATTGTGGAGTTGATCTTTCTGCAACAGCACTGGAATTGGCAGAGAAAAATCTTAGTCTGTTAGCCTGCCCTGTAGAATTGCATAAAATAGATTTGTTGCAAGCACTGCAAAATACCAAACGTCAGTATGATGTTATTTTTTCTAGTTTTGCAATACATCATTTGTCTTATGAAGAAAAAAGCTACTTTTTTCAATCCGTTATTAAACGCCTTAGTAAAAATGGAATATTACTATTGGTTGACGCGATGAGAGAAGAAAATGAAGACCTCCCAACTTATTTACAACGGTATTGCTATCACATAAGGAATGAATGGCAAGGTATAAGACCAGAGGAAAAAGAGCTAGTTTGTTGTCATGTAATGGAAAATGATTTTGTAGAAACAGCCAGTACACTTGAGTTTATGGCAAAGCAAGCAGGGTTTTCTAGCTGTCAGAACGTCAGTAAATATTCGGCACATCAAGTAATTGTTTTGAAAAATCACTTGGGTTTATAGATGTTGTTCACTCAAGCTAGAATTATCGTATCAATGGATAATGTGATGTACCATCACATTTTGAGTAGAAGTGTAATTTAATGAAAAAAATAGCACTAGTGACAGGTGGTAATTCAGGAATTGGTCATGCAACTGCGAAGCTTTTAAAAGAAAAAGGCTATGACGTTTTTATTTCTGGTCGTGATGCAAATAGACTTCAAAAAACGGCTAATGAACTGGGTGTAACATCTTTGTTTGCTGATATGTCTAAACCTGAAGACTTACAAAAATTAGCAATTCCTTTTTTAGAAACTGGCTTAGATGTACTTGTTTGTAATGCGGGAGTTGCGAAACCTATACCCATTCCTGACATCAAATGGACAGACTTTTTTGAGTCCTTTAGCACGAATGTTTGGGGTCCTATTTTTTTAATAAAGGAATTACTCCCTGCATTAGAAAAACGACAGGGAAACATCAGTATCGTTTCATCGGTTGTTGCGCAAACAATGGAAAAATCTAACTTATGTTTATATGCTGCAACAAAAGGTGCAGTCAATGCCTTTGTGTGTAATATGGTTACAGAATTGACACCCAAGGGGATACGTATCAATGCGGTTGCACCAGGGCCTATTGATACACCTATGTTTGATAAGGCAGGTAGTAGTCCAGAGGCGGCAACAGAATTTAAAAGATTGTTAGCTAGTGAAATTCCGTTGGGACGTATTGGAAAACCTGAAGAGGTTGCACATGTTATCGTTGCACAACTTGAGGCGACTTATGTAACAGGTAGTATATGGACCGTTGACGGCGGTGTGAGTGTTGTTTAATTTATAACGTATATAATTTTTTACTTCTATTCAGATGCACTAGAGAAACACCAAACCATGCCAACTTTAGCCGATTTAGCTGTTAGATATCTCAAAAAAATTGGAGTTCAATATGTCTTTGGAATTCCTGGAGGAGCGATTGCGCCTTTGTATGATGCT
The DNA here is from genome assembly GCF_001305575.3 of Beggiatoa leptomitoformis. Taxonomy (NCBI): domain Bacteria; kingdom Pseudomonadati; phylum Pseudomonadota; class Gammaproteobacteria; order Thiotrichales; family Thiotrichaceae; genus Beggiatoa; species Beggiatoa leptomitoformis. The sequence goes on along the minus strand of NZ_CP012373.2, from coordinate 1,743,950 downwards.
TTAGCGCGTGGTCAGCTTAAAGGAGCTGATTGGCCAAAAGCAATTGTTGCTCGGCATGAAACAGGGGCCGCATTTATGGCGGATGGTTATGCTCGTGAAACAGGTAAACTCGGCGTTTGCTGCGCGACAACAGGTCCAGGTACGACTAATTTAATCACGGGCGTTGCTTCGGCTTATTTGAGCCATACGCCTATGTTGGTTATTACGGCACAAACAATCTTATCTAATTTTGGCAAAGGCTCATTTCAAGAGTCATCTCCTGATGGGTTGGATACACAATCAATGTTCGATCAGTGTACTAATTACAGTAGCATTATTTCTCACCCTGATCAGTTTGAAGGTAAGTTGCTAGACGCGATTACAGCGGCTTTACGTCATCCTCAAGGTCCTGCACATTTGAGTGTTCCTATTGATGTATTTAAGTTTGTAGTTAGTAATGATATTGAAAGTGAAGAGTACGAAACGGAAAAACAATATGAGTTTGATGGCAGATTAGTTTTACTGGCTAATTTGTTGGATTCTACATTTATTGATGAGAGTGCATTAGATAGACTTTTTAATCGGTTAATTGACTTGCTCAAGAAGCAGAAGAAAATTGTGTTTTTGATTGGTAGCGATTGTGAAGGTGCTATTGACCAAATAGTTAAACTATCTGAATTATTGAACGCACTAATGGTGACAACACCCGAAGGTAAAACGTGGATAAATTCAAATCATCCGTTGTATCGTGGCGTATTTGGGTTTGCAGGACATTTGAGTGCGCGTAAGGCACTGGCTGATAAGTCAGTTGGTTTAATATTAGCGATTGGAACGAGTTTGGGTGAGTGGTCAACAGATGGTTGGGATAAATTATTGATGAATAATAAATTAGTGCATGTTCATCATACACCAAAATATTTTTCCCGCTCTTATATGGCTTGTTTACATGTCTGTGGGCGATTGACAGCTATCTTTAATAAGTTACATCATAGACTAGAGAAACACATCACGACGCATCAGATTGCGTTACCTAAAGTGGGGGGAGAACCATCAAATGTGTTGTCTTGCGATATAGAACGTCGCACACTGGGGCAGGCTTGTGCGCCACGTCATATTGAGATTAACGCACCTGAAAAATATAGACAATATCCCGACGCAATTACATTACCAATTAAGCCTCAACGATTGATGTGTGAGTTGACTTTAAATTTTCCATCAGAAACCCGTTTTTTGGCGGATACAGGCAATAGTTTCGCGTGGACAACGCATTATTTATTTCCAAAAGTAGAGGGGCGTTATCAGGTATCAATGGCTTTTGGGAGTATGGGTTGGGCAATTGGTGCGTCGATAGGAACGGCATTAGCAACGCCCAGTAAATTGGTAGTCTGTATTACTGGCGATGGTAGTTATTTAATGAGTGGGCAAGAAATCACTGTTGCTGTAGAACAGCAATTAACCATCGTGTTTGTCATTTTAAATGATCAAGCACTGGGTATGGTGATGCATGGACAACGCTTAACGGGGGCTGAAATGATAGGATTCAAATTACCGCCCGTAGATTTCGCGATGATGGCAAGGGCAGTAGGCGCACAGGCTTATACGATTCGCACCCTGAATGATATGCAACAATTGGACTATAAAGCTATTGCAACACATAATGGTCCAACATTGCTAGATATTCATATTGATTCGAAAGAAGTGCCACCCATGGAAATGCGTGTGCGTGCATTGAATAAATCGTAGAATATACAAGAAATATTTAAAATATCGGTCGTGTTGATCAATTTCCTTATTTATTTATCTCTTAAGCCCCTCTTGTTTATCTCTCCTCAGTTCAAAGCATTGTTTCTTGTTTTACACTTTATTCATTACGTTAGGAATATTTCACAATGAGAGCATTGCTGAACAATCTTTCAATTCGAGGAAAACTCAGTGCTATTATTCTGGTTGTTAGTCTTTTTTTATTATTACTTACCTCCATTGGATTAATTATTAATGAATATAAATCATTGGAGAAAAATCTTGAAACAGATTTGTTTGCGTTAGCCACGATTATTAATAGCAATAGCACGTCAGGACTTGCATTTAATGATGACCATTTAGTCGTTGATGTGTTGTCTTCGCTTGCTGTAAAAACTAATATTACAGAAGCACATGTTTTTACAATGGAAGGTAAATTATTTGCAAGCTACTACCGAAAGGATGCTAAACATGTTGAAGGTATTAATAATAATTTTATCCAACGTTATTTTGCAGATACCCAAAATAGGTCATTGATGAATTTAGCAGAACTGCAAGACAGTTTTACTGCACATGATAACCACGTTAATGTCTTCTCAAAAATAATCCAAGAACGAAATCCTATTGGAATTCTTTTCATACAGTCTGATTTAACAGGATTTCAACAACGTTTATACTTATATATCGTCACCGTGTTTGGTGTAATGTTCATCTCTCTTATTCTTACCTCATTACTTGCAGGCTATTTACAAAATATTATTACACAACCTGTTTATAATCTATTACATGTGATGACAACGGTGACACGCGAAAAAAACTACACCTTACGTGCTCCAAAAACAGTGAATGACGAAATTGGCAAATTAATTGATGGCTTTAACGAGATGTTGGCAAATATTGCCGCACGCGACCAAGAAATTCGTATTCTTAATAAACAATTGACCGAAGAAAATAGCCGCATGGGGGCAGAACTGGATATTACGCGCCGGTTACAACAAATGGTCTTACCAACAACCAATGAATTGCAACAGGTTGAAGGATTAGATATTGCGGGCTTTATGGAACCTGCAGACGAGGTTGGTGGCGATTATTATGATGTATTACAACATGATGGACGGGTAAAAATTGGAATTGGCGATGTAACAGGACATGGTCTAGAAAGTGGCGTGGTTATGCTAATGGTGCAAATGGCAGTACGTACATTGCTCACTAATAATGTGACCGACCCTAAAGCCTTTTTAGCTATTCTTAACCGCGCCGTGTTTGACAATGTACACCGTATGCAGTCCGACAAAAATTTAACCCTTACTCTGCTCGATTATGAAGCGGGTGTATTGCGTTTTGTAGGACAACACGAAGATATCTTACTTGTCAGGCAAAATGGTAAAGTAGAATGTATTGATACCCTCAATTTGGGATTTATGGTCGGTTTAGTACGTGAAATTAGTGATTTTCTCGTATCAGAAGAACTAAACCTTGCGATTGGTGAAGGGATTGTGCTTTATACCGATGGGATTACAGAAGCGCGAGATGATGAGGGTAATCTTTTCGGACTAGAACGTCTTTGTGATGTTATACAAGCGCATTGGCAACTATCCGCCAAGAAAATTCAACAAGCCATTATTTCAGACGTATTACGTCATATTAACGGCTATAAAATAGCTGACGATATTACTCTGTTGGTAATAAAACGTATGGCGTAAAATGTTGAATAAAGACACAGGTAAAAAATGGTTATTAAACTTAGGCTAGATAAAGAGAGCATGTTTTATGGGAAATAACAACGCATCACCCAGTAGAATTTTTGGAACGTTTTTTGAGGAGTTACCAGAATATATAGAGTATTTAACCATCGGCTTTTCTCCGACTTATGCACCACTAAAAAAACGCTGGGAAAATAACGGATTGTCTGCCGATTTTATTGCTGATTATTTCCGCGTATTTTATGTCAGCAAACAAGAAACCTATCTGGAATCTGTGGACGAGCTGCTTGTCGCTAATTTGCGTGATTCTGTAAAATATGTTGCAAACGAATTGTTAGAAAATGCAATGAAATTTCAAGATGAATCCATTCCCTTCAGAAAGAATACCGCTTGTATTGCCCTATCACTGCATACCGATAAAATCATCTTCAGCGTTAAAAACAGTTCAACTGCCCAACAAGCAGCTATATTTCAACAATATATTGAGCAATTATTAGCCTGCAATCCAGAAGAACTTTATGTGCAAACCATGCGTGACAGTGCAAAAGCAGAAAATGCAAACCATTCAGGCTTAGGATTACTTAGTATGATTTGTGACCATGCCGCAACACTAGGCTGGAAGTTCCAACCACACGCGACTGATCCTAATATTGTCACTGTTACAACAATGGTGACACTAGATGCAGACCAACCATAAAAAGGATATTATGATGAACGAAATCAAAGATGATAAATATACTGTGACTTATCACCCCGACGATGCCAGCGTCATATTTGGCGGTTCACTGATGCTTAATGGCGCACCTGCTTATGAACCTATTTTAAACCTACTCAAAGATGCAGCAGAAACGCAAGAACCAAATCCGCTAACACTGGATATTCGTTGCCTACAATTTATCAATAGCTCAGGCATCAACATGATGACGAAATTTGTTATGTATATCAGTGAGATTAAAGAATTAAAACTCAATGTTACCTTACTGAGTTCACAACATGTTGCGTGGCAAAGAAAATTATCCACCAATTTGCAACGTTTAATGCCACACTTACTGGAAAAATTAGAGTAATTAATAAACCTCACCACAATACCTACTTTATATCAAGGATGTTCTCATCATGTTTGGCGACTTTTCTGCAAGTAATCCTCCATTATTTAAACAACTAGCAGAATTGCAAAACCAGCTCGACGAGTCAAATGCAGAAAAATTACAACTCGAATCTCAACTAAATGCACTAAAAGCACAACAATTATCTTTACTAAGAGAACTTAAAGAACAGCAGTTAGTCACGGCAGAAATAACACAATTACGACAACAAGTAGATATTCTCGCTAAAAATAAAAAAAAGCTGGAAATATCCTTAGATGTTATTACTGAACATGCTGATTTATTTGAAATGCAATTAGTTGATGCACAAAACAGTTTAGAACAAAAAGTAACTGAACGTACCCAAGAGCTGGAAGAGAAAAATAATCAATTACAAGCTGAAATTCAAGAACGTTCACGAATAGAAACCGAGCTGCTCCATGCTAAAGAATCTGCGGATGTGGCGAGAATTTCTGCTGAAATGGCAAATCAGGCAAAAAGTATCTTTCTTGCCAAAATGAGCCACGAATTACGTACTCCATTAAATGCCATTTTAGGCTATGGTGAGCTTTTACAAGAAGACTTAACCGATATGGGACTTGCAGAATTTAGCAACGAGCTACACCAAATTCAACGGGCGGGAGAGCATTTACTTTCATTAGTCAGTGATATTTTGGATGTTTCTAAAATTGAAACCGAAACGTTAGCACTCTCGCTTACCGAATTTACCGTTAATGATATGGTGAATAATGTCGTATCTCTTATCCGCCCAACCTTGAAGGGTAATATCTTAGAAGTAAGATGCTTTAATAAAGTAGGCACAATGCGCGCTGATGCAACACGTGTACAACAAATCCTACAAAATTTACTTTCCAATGCGATAAAATTTACCAAACAAGGACGAATCTGTTTTGCCGTCAAACTCAGGGCAGACTACGTTTATTTTCGGGTAAAAGACACAGGCATTGGTATTCCTGCGGAAAAATTATCTAGTATTTTTGAGGCGTTTAACCAAGTAGATAATTCCTACACTCGCCAATACGACGGTTCTGGTATCGGTTTAACGCTGTGTAAACAACTGTGTCAGGCAATGAATGGCGAAGTCTATGTAAAAAGCATACTAGGTCAAGGCAGTGCTTTCACTGTACAATTACCTCGTTATCCAGAAAATGACTGAACGGAATAATCCTAAATAAATAGTAAATCTCTTGCAACAGTTTATTAGGCAAGAAGTTTTTTAATAATAAAATGCTAAGGATAAGTCTTTTTCTTAATGTGAGACTGTCTTAATTAGAATTGACTGGATTATCAAGGCTATTATTTTTTATCCCGCTTAAATCGCCAAATCCTGATTTAGTTAATTATTGTGTTTATTATTTTATGTTCAGCACTTATGTTTATTCTCTATACGGTTTCTGCATAAAAACCCTGATACCACGCAACAAACCGTTGTAACCCTTCGGCTATCTTAGTTTGTGGTTTATAAGCAAAATCATGGATTAAATCATCAATATCTGCGTAAGTGATAACAACATCTCCCGCCTGCATAGGCAAGTAGTTTTTCTTAGCGGTTTTTCCCAAAATTTGCTCTAAGACTTGAATAAAATCCAGCAATTTAACGGGTTGATTATTTCCAATATTGTATAAGCGATAGGGGATAGTAGCGGTTGTTTGTTCAGGCGGATGGTCTAAAACGCGCATTAATCCCTCGATAATATCCGCAATATAAGTAAAATCCCGTTGCATATTACCATTATTATAAATATTAATGGGTTGTCCTGCTAAGATAGCTTGGGTAAAGGAAAAATAAGCCATGTCAGGTCTGCCCCATTCACCATAAACAGTAAAAAAACGCAGTCCCGTTGTTGGTAACTGGTAGAGGTGAGAATAAGTATGCGCCATGAGTTCATTGGCTTTTTTACTGGCTGCATATAAACTGGCAGGGTGGTCGGTATTATCTTGAGTAGAAAAGGGAATTTTGCTATTAAGTCCATAAACACTGGAGCTACTGGCATAAACTAGATGTTGCACGGGATGATGGCGACAGGCTTCTAACAGATTCATAAACCCAACAATATTACTACTTATATAACTACTTGGGTTTTCTAAGGAATAACGTACACCCGCTTGTGCAGCAAGATTCACAACGATGTCGAATTTTTCTTGGGTAAACAGGATTTGCAGTGCGGCATTATCTTCTAAATTAAGTTGGATAAAGCGATAATTGGGTGCAAGTGTGCTAGCGACAAACGTATTATACGATGGGTTTTGAATGCCTGTTGCATTCAGCCGTCCTTGTTTTAGACGAATATCATAGTAATCATTGAGGTTATCCAAACCAACAATGTCATCACCGTGCGTGATTAAACGGGAAACGAGATGAAAGCCAATAAAGCCTGCTGCGCCTGTCACTAATATTTTCAAGAGATAATATCCTGTACGGTTAGTAGGCGTTTTTGTTAAGAAAGCCTTTATAAATGGTCGCAAAAATAATTTCTAAGTCTAACCAAACTGACCAGTTGCGGATGTATTCTAAATCGTACTCTACCCGTTTTGCCATTTTTTCTAAGGTGTCTGTTTCACCACGCCAGCCATTGATTTGCGCCCAGCCTGTAATTCCGGGTTTTACTTTGTGACGTAACATGTAGCGGGGAATCAGTTTGCGGTATTGTTCATTATGCGCAACAGCATGTGGGCGAGGGCCTACAATGGACATACGTCCTTGTAAGACATTAATAAACTGTGGTAGTTCGTCTAGTGATGTCCGACGTAAAAAACCACCCAACGCGGTAATACGTGGGTCATTACGTTGCGCTTGGGTGACTTGTTCGCCATTTTCACAAACATGCATAGTGCGAAATTTCCAAACTTCAATGACTTCACCATTTAATCCATAGCGATATTGTTTAAAGAGAATTTCACCTTTAGAGGTAAATCTGATTAAACAGGCAATGACAAGCATGGGTATGCTGATTAGTGTCAGGATAAAACTGGCTAATAGCATGTCTTCTAGGCGTTTTATCCATGCACCATAGCCTGAAAAGGGGGTTTCATAAATGCTAACCGCAGAAAAATCGCCAAAATTAACAAGTCGCGCATGAAGCATTTCTAGCATGAATAAGTCTGGAAGGAGGATATAAACAGAAGCGGTTGCATCTGCAAAAGCGGTTACTAACTCTTGTATGCGGGTCTCAGCTTTCATAGGAAGTGCAATATAAACAAGGTCGATTGCACCTGTTCTGGCAAGTTCTAAGGCAACATCTGGCGTGCCTAAACAATTTATTGTGGTGTTGATTATCAGCGGCTGTTCTGTTACGGGTTTAAAGTCGTCACAAAAACCGTATAAGCGTATGCCTGTTTCTGGACGTTCTAATAATGTTTTAGCAAACTCTATTCCTAGCGTGTCAGCACCAATAATAATCGCAGTTCTGCCATTTCTACCTGATTCGCGTAAATAGCCAAGTAATGAGCGTAATGTTAAACGCCATAAACTCAAAATAATGGGAACAAAAACCAGCCATGTAAGAATAACCGAGCGTGAAAGGTAGTCTGAGGCTTTGAAGGTAAACCCTAAAATAAGAAGAATGCCTGTTACCAAAAACCAAATACGCCAAATAATTTGAATTTCGCCAACCAGCGCACCGCCCCGCCATGAATGATAAAGATTATTGAATTCAGCAATAAAAAAAAATAGCCCCATTGCAAGCAAGGTGGTGGACAAGTAGTAGCTATGTTCCCAAAAAACATTCCATTGCCAAGCAAGAAGCCACAGCGTCCCACCTATCCAAAGTGCATCCACAAGACGAAATAAAACAGCCAGTTTCGCATGATGGGGACGAATTAAACCACCTGCCATAATAAGCGTTCCTTACTTAATCCAACCTTGTTCGCGGTAGTATTTTGCAGCACCCGCATGAAGAGGGGCAGTATTCCCTAACATCATTTTTGCGGGGGTTAAATTGGCAAAAACAGGGTGGAGTTTTTTTCCTTCAGCAAAGCTAGAAAAAACCGTTTTCACGACTTCATACACGATGTCATCTGGAACATCTGTACTGGTAACAAGGGTTGCTTTGGTACTAAAACTAGATATATCATTTGGATGACGTTCATAAGTATTGCCTGCAATGATGGCTGTGTGGTAATCCTTTTGTTTTGCAATAAATTGTTCAACTGCATTACCACTGACGTTTAGAATGGTCGCTTCATCACAGTATTTCTCTGATAATTCCCGTTGTCGACCCGTATCTATTGCTTGACGGACAGAAACACTAGGGTGTCCTGTCATATAAACAAATGCATCAATTTGGTTATGACAAAGCGCGTCAGCTTGGTCAACATCACGAATTGCAAACGCTTGAAACATGGTGTTATCCCAACCAAAAGCTTGCATAAGATTTTCCATAGAAGCGCGTTGTCCTGAGCCCGCTTCTCCAATGTTAATGCGTTTACCTTTTAAGTCATCTAAGGTTTTAACATTTGCATCTGCTCTGACAACAACCGTGAAGACTTCGTCAAAAATGGAAAAAACTGAGCGTAAATTTTTATATTTTTCATAAGCTTGTGTTTGCCAATCAGCTTCAGTAAAACCAAATTGAAGTTTCCCTTCGGCAACTTTTTCCAAATTTTCTATTCCACCCGCCGTTAGTTCTACCGTGCAGCGTAAGTGATGTGTTGCAAATTTTTCATTTAATCCACTACATAAAAATCCCCCTGTTGGAAAGTAGAGATTAATCACACTGCCTGAGCCAACATGAATATAGCGAGTGTCCTCCGCTGCAAATAAGGAAGGACTGGTCAATAGGCTGAGACTTAAGCCCAGATAAATGAGAAGAGAACGAATAGGCGATTGCATTTTCAGATAACTCCGCTTATGAACAGGTACTGGCTAGTAAAGGGGTATTGGATTGTCGATTTTGACAAATAGTTGCACGACGATGATAACGTTGAATAAGTGTTGACATTTGATTAAAGGGCATACTCAACCCACGTTCAATCATGTATATAACAGTCAACTGTGAGGAAGCGGGCAGGCGATGCCAGTTAATTAACCCTGTTTCTACAATATCTTGTTGAATAAGTGGTTCCCATTTTCCCAGTGAGGCAGTATTGTCTAACGCCTGAAAAAATTGCTTATCATATTGACGTAAATAATATTTTAAGAGTGTAATATTATTCCATGTGTAGGCGGAACTCGGTCTAGTACGAACAGATTGTAAAAAATAATTCAAGGCTTGCGTTTGTAAATCTTCATAGAGTGAGAGGGAATCATAGGTAACGAAACGCAGTTGCCAATGGCTTAATTGTGCTTGTAATTCTAGTAGGTCTGGCGCATTTGGTGTTAAAAAAGCAAGTTGTTGGGTTTTCTGTTGAACAATTGTCCAACGGTCTTGCGTTAAATGGGTGGGTGATTTTGTCCACTGGCGCATTTCTTGGCGCACTTGACGGGTTAAAGCATCCGCAATTCCCCAACACCCTGCATAATAAATAAGGATAATTAAGCCAAGAATAAAACACGTATTCATGAGTTTAATAAGTATTTGAGAATATCGCATTTTATTCTATATTCCTTTGACGTACTGCAACACACTCAACTGGCAACAATTTTTTTCGTAGCAGACGAACCGTATGTGCCGTAATAATCGCTATAACCGCCATAGTAGCCGTATTTAGTACCATAATATCGTGACAGTTCTTTAGGAATAACCTGATTAAGCACAACACCTATAGGCGTTTTATTAATAAGCATTAAACGTCTAATATCCCCTCTAATCAACTGATAAGGGGTAAAGTCTGCTTTAGTCACATAAATAACGGCACTAGCAACTTTTGCAATCATGAGCGCGTCACTCACAGCATGTATAGGCGCACTGTCGATAACAACATATTTATATTGCTTTTCCAGCTCTTTTAATACTTCTGCAAAATGTTGTGATGATAACAGCTCTAACGGATTGGGGGGCAGCATACCACTAGGGATAAGGTCTATATCCACCCCTTCCAAACGATGAATACATTCCGTAAATGGTTTCGTTCCCGCAACCATTTCAGACAAACCGGGTGCGTTGTCAGTCAGTCCAAAGCCTTTACCAACAGAAGGACGACGCATATCTGCATCAATCAACACGGTTTTATCTAATTGCCCCAAGGCAAAGGCTTGATTAGTTGCAAAGGTGGTTTTTCCTTCAGCGGGTAAGGATGAAGTGACGAGTAATGTTTTATGGGGATTATCCACATTTGATAGCATGATACCCGTTCGCATACTGCGAATAGATTCTGCAAAGTAGGAGTGTTCTTCCTCCACAAAGACAAATAAAGGTCTTTGTTTACTTTTACGATTGGTTAATCTTGGCAGAATACCCAGCAGTGACATGCCTAACTTTTGTTCCACATCGTCACCATGTTTTAAGGTATTGTTCAAATGCTCTAGTAAAAAGGCGAGGAAAATAGAGAAAAGTAACCCTGCAATCATCGCAACCGCAACTAATTTGAGTTTTTTCGGTTTATAAGCTGTTGTCGGTGTAACAGCGGCATCCACGATTCGCCCAATGGTTTTTTGTTCCGTTTGAGTGACACCTGTTTCTTTAAACCGTGCCAGAAACATATCATACAGTTGGCGGTTGGCTTCAACATCACGTTGGCGTACACCTAAATCATATTGTTTACGATTGATACTTTGAATCTCGCCTTCTTTTTGGCGCATACTACGATCTAGGGTTGCAACATTCGCCCGATCTACTTCGTATTGCTTTGTAACACTATCAATAATTCGTTGTACCGCACGGGCTAAATTGGCTCGGTTAGTTTCCAACTCCGTTTTAACTGCAATCATTTCAGGATGTTGGCTGCCATAGCGTTTCCCTAATTCTGAGGCTTTTTGTTCTAAGCCTACTTCTGTTGACTTTAAACTACCGACTAGGGGATCAGCAAACACGGCGGGAATGGTTACTAACACGTCTAATGGTTTGCCTTTAGCCCGTTGAATTTGCTCATACATATTACTGGTTTCTGCCAGTTTGCGCCGAGCTGACCCTAAATCTAAACTAATCTGTGAGAGTTCTTGTGATGCAACGCTTTTTACACCTGCAACATCAACCAGTTTTTGACTCTCCGTAAAGCCTTGCAAATTCTTTTCTGAGTCTTCTAATTTGCCACGCAAACCATCTAGCCGCTCTGTCAGCCAAACAGTTGCTTTTTGAGTCATTTGTAACCGTGATTCTAGGTCATTTTCTACATAAACTTCGGCTAAAGTATTGGGTATTGCACTGGCTAATTCTGGGTCGGGTGAATCATAGGCTATAGCAACGATTTGACTGCCTTTAGTATCTTGGATAACTAAATAACCTTTTGAAGGTAATCGAGGCGGCTCTAAGGCATTTGTTGGTGGCACAGGGGTTGTGCTGATTCCCCAATCGCTTAACCATGTTTGCCAATCCAGTGGCATTCCAAAAAGACTGGGTATTTTTCTAGGTTGTGGCTGGAATTTTTCGGGAAATTGTTTTTGTATGCGTGCGACGGTTTCTTCCCAGACTTGCATAGAACTGAGAATGTCTATCTGCGTTTTCATCTGATCATTTCTGACACTAAATTCTTGAACAGAAACAATGTTGGGGGATTCTACATTAATTAAAAATGTTGTGGTCGCTGTATAAATAGGCTGTAAAGTGTAACTAATTAACCATGCTAATAATCCAATTAATAGGGTTAAACGCAGAATACGCCATTTGTAGCGATTAATAATATTGAGATAAACTCGTAAATCAACCTCGTTTTCATCAACACTGTTAGTAAACTCACTGGATGTAAGCTGTTTTTGGGTGAAGTTCATAAACCGAATGGTGTTATTAACTAACACCATGCCTTCCTTGAAGTTGTAAAAAACGATAGGTAACTAGAAGAAGCTCTCTTCTACGGTGATAATATCACCTGGTTGTATGTAAGTATGTAATTCTGCTTGAATAGGTTTATTCCCCTCACGCAAAATATAAATCTTGCGTCGCGAAGCACGCTCGGTAAAACCACCTGCTAGAGACGCGGCTTTTAAAATGGTTAAACCGGGAGAGAACGCATATCCACCGGGTGTTTTTACTTCACCATTAATAAAAAACTTACGGTATTCCATGCTAGAAACCGTGACTTTAGGCGTAACGAGGTATTTGCCTTCAACCAAACGAGTTGCGATTAATTTTTCTAACTCACCAATGGTTAAACCAGATGCTTGTAATTCGCCAAGTAGCGGATAAGAAACTGTTCCTGCATCACTTAGCCGATAATTACCGCTCAGGCTTTCCTCACCAAATACCGTGATTGTAATTTGATCACCACTCGCCAGTTGATAACCAGATAAATCCGCAATACCTGTTGGGTTTATAGGGATTTCTTTAGAGTAATCGTCACCACCACATGCTGTCAGCAATAAACAAAGGCTGACCAGCATTAAAAACTGTTTAATACACATTTGCTTTCTCAATACCTAATTAAAAGCTAGAAAATAACGTCAAGGATACTACTCGTTGATCATAGTCTTCATCAGGATAATTAGAGGTGAAATTCACAATATTAATGCCACTGCGCAAACTTAACCACCGACGCATCTGATAATTGAGGTTAAGATACACGCTGTTTTTATCATCATTTCTATCGGTTCCCCCAAAACTAATATCAGCATAATCATACCCTGCTGTAGAAGACAGTCGCGTATTCCACGCATAAGTCCATGCCAAGCCCAGCGCATTGGTTAAGGTATAATCGCCAAAACCTTTATTTTCCCCAGTCATTCTTGAGGCAACGACATCAAAAAGTGAGTAAGTTCTTGGTCGCCAATTCAGTATAGCTTGTAGATATGTGCCTGTATAATCTGACATAGTGTCATCCTCCATATCTCTATTACTGTATCCAAAATTGACTGTTCCTGTGGTTTTAGCTGTTGCAAACCAGCTTGCGCCTAAGCCATAACGATACTCTTTACTGTCAAAACGGGAGCTAGTTTTATATGTGTTATCAGTGATATCAAGATTCACAAAAACATAGGTTTTTGGTTGTACACGATAATGAAATGCCCCACCAAATCCTAAACTATCCCTATCGGTTAATGCCGCAACGCGCGATTCATCATAACGAACAGTCGCATAATTAGCTTTTATTTCAATGCGTCCTTTTGCACCGGGGCTACCATAACTGAGATTTCCGCCTAATGTTGTTGTATCCCACTTGTTAGGGTCACCTGCTTCATCAAAATCGGTTGTTCCACGGGGGTCAAAATCTTTTCGATGACCCGCTGTAAGCGTTGCATGAAATTTATCAGGTAAATCTAAATCGGTAGAACCCGTTATGCCATAATTTTCTGCATTGTCTGCGGAACTACCAAAATAGCGAATAACATTAGCATCAAAACCAATTATATATTTATCACTTAAGCGTTCTAACTCCCACTTGACGGAGGGTGTGAGACGCATATAACTTGAGCCAATTTCATCCGTGCTAGATTGTATGACATTATCGTTATAGCCTAAATCAATACCTAAAGAAGGATAAACTGTTGTAGGACCTACGGGAAAACCACCTTCAGCGAGAGTTAAAGGGGTGTAAAGACATAAAAGACAGCCTAGAAAAGTGTTTATTGATGGTTTCATAGAATTATCCATGTTAAGCGTTTGCTCAAATAGTAAAAACACCTACATGTAGTATTGTGTTTTTTATCGGCATTTATTGTACCAATTTAAAACGAGTTTACTACTTTGATAAAAAGAGTCGATTTAATGCGATATGTATCACGGCGGCATTTTATATTAAAAACTATTTGAATTTATTAATATAAACCGAGTGCTTTGTTAGCTGTATTTTTACTAATACATGGTGAACTTTTGGTAAAAGCAAGTAAAATAAACCGCTTGAATGCTAATACTTAAAACATCCTGATTTTGAGTATATTATGCCATGATCTCGCTACTTAAAAAAGTTTACAACAAAGCGTTGTATATTTACAACATTAAATCAACTCTTATGCTAACACCACCCTTATCTGACCGTTTTATTTTTATTGGATTACTTGTGCTGATTATTTGGCTTCCCATCCCTTTTGCGAGCAATCATGGATGGGCATGGGCATTGATGGAAATTGGTATTTTTTGTTCATGGATTGCGTGGCTTACTCTATTTTTGCGCCAAAAAATTAAGCTCCCCCCGTTGTTATCTCAAACCTTGCCCGTTTTATTATTGTGGGGGATTTGGCTTGTTTATATTACTTTACAGTGTTTTCCTCTACCCTATTATTGGGTTGATACCCTATCTCCAGCGACTGCTCAGCTATATCGCCTCGCAAATTTTGGCACTCCCCCCCCCGCTATTTCCTTATCGATAGACCCCTACATAACTCGAGTAGAACTTCTAAAGAGTATTAGTTATGCACTCCTTTTTACACTCACACTGGTTCTTGTTAATCGCCATTCACGGCTGCGTTGGGTTGCTTATTGCCTATTAATGAGTGGGGTAGTGCAAGCGGTTTATGGCAGTGTTATGACACTGACGGGTTGGGAATATGGTTTTTTTCGCTCGAAAACAGCTTATGAGGGTTTTGCGACAGGAACATTTGTTAATCGTAATCATTTTGCTAACTATCTGATTTTATCTTTTTCTATGGGATTAGGGTTGTTAATCAGTCAATTACGCGATACTCATTATGAAACATGGCGACAACGCTTACGTGCATGGTTAACCTTCATTTTCAGTCATAAAATGCGCTTACGTTTATACCTGATTGTGCTCGTGATTGCCTTAATTTTGACCCGTTCCCGTATGGGAAACATTGCTTTTTTCAGTAGCCTTCTTTTAACAGGCTTTATCGGCTTGCTCTTTGCCCGTCATACTGCTCGCTCGGTTATTATTCTGCTGCTGAGTCTAATCATTATTGACTTACTGATTATGGGAACTTTTTTTGGCATAGAACAACTGAGTCAACGTTTAAATACGACCCATATTCTTGGGGAAGAACGCGGTGATGTCTATCTCTACGCGCTCAACTACTGGCGTGATTATTTCTGGTTAGGCTCAGGTTTAGGCAGTTTCTACGTCGCTTTTCCACAGTATTGGGAAGCGGGTTTAGGCGGATATTATGACCATGCCCACAATGATTATTTAGAGTTTGCAACAGGAACAGGCTTGATAGGCTTAGGATTACTCGCCTGTATTGTTTTATCTTCATTGAGTATCGCGTTATTGACACTGTATCGTCGACGTGACCCCTTATGTCGTGGCATCGCGCTTGCGGTTATCATGGGGATTACGACTATGCTCATACACAGCCTTGCGGATTTTAATTTACAAATTCCTGCTAATGCTGCCACCTTTGTCATCTTCCTAGCCCTCGCTTGGGTCAGTTATTTTATGCCACGTCATGCCCCAAGAACTGCATAAAATCTGGGCGTTTATCGTCCGCGACTGGCAAAATGAACAAAGTTATAAACTGGTTTTTCTGCCTGCTTTTTTTAGCTTATTCACCTTACTATTCACTTTCTTTTTTCTCGCTCGCCTATTTAATCACGCACAACTCCCTGCATTACAACCCTATGGCGGGGATTATTTTGCTTTCGTCTTAATCGGCTTGGCTTTTTTTAACTACTTGGAAGTATTACTTAAAGGCTTGCCACAACATATCCGCGAAGGACAACTACTCGGTACATTAGAAGCGTTATTAGTCACCCCCACTGCCTTACCTACCTTAATCATCGCCAGCATTGTTTATGATTTACTCTGGGCAACCGTGCGTGTGGGGGTTTATCTAGGATTAGCCGTATGGGTTTTTCATCTGTCACTTCATGCCAATTTAATCGCCGTAAGCCTATTACTTTTCCTAACCCTAATCACTTTCAGTAGCTTGGGTATTTTTACGGCTAGCATCGTTATTTTGCTAAAAAAAGGTGAAGCGATTAGCAGTTTATTTGTAAGCCTATCGCGTTTACTCTGTGGTTTATACTATCCTATCAGCGTATTACCCGACAGCTTACAAACCCTTGCAGGCTTATTTCCTGTCACTTACGCGCTAGAAGGTTTACGTCTCGCCCTGCTACAAGGTTACTCACTGTCCATGCTAACCCCAATCCTGACACCCTTATTTCTATTTGCCCTCTGTTTACTACCGACTAGCCTATTCGCTTTTCACCATGCGATTCAACGGGCAAAACGCGACGGAACACTGACACAATACTAATAATATGAACATACTACATGTTATCGCTAATCTAGCCCCCCGCTATGGTGGCCCTGCTAAAGCCTGTTTTGAAATTGCCCGCGCTGTTGCACAACGTGGACACAACGTTACCATTTATACCACCAATCAAGACGGTGATACCGAACTCGATGAACCGCTCAATCAACTTTTACAACGTGATGGGGTTAATTTACGCTTTTTTCCCATTCAATCCCCGCGTTTTTGGGGAACATCGCTCCCTATGGCGACAGCCCTTGCTCATATCATCCCTAATATGGATATTGTGCATGTTCATTCCCTCTATTTATTTCACAACTTAGTCGCGCCTTGGCTGTGTCGTTGGTACAAAAAACCCTATTTAATGCTTCCACATGGCACGTTAGACCCTTTTTTATATCACCGTCACCGCCAGCGTAAACAACTCATGGAATGGGCATTTGAAAATCGTAATATTCGCCACACCACCGCAATGCACTTTATTACCCCAGAAGAACAAACATTAGCGAATCCCTATATTTTCAACGCGCCGAGCGTTGTCGTTCCGCTAGGATTAAACCTAGAAGAATACGACCAACCCAGCCCGCCGAATTGGTTAGCCCGTTACTATCCTGAAACCAAAGATAAAAAAATTATCCTGTTTTTTGGACGCATCCACTTTAAAAAAGGCTTAGATTTACTCATTCCTGCCTTTATCACCCTTGCCCAACAACAAGCTGATATTCATCTTGTTATTGCAGGCCCTGATGATGAAAACTATGCCGATAGCCTTAAATTATTACTGCAAACAAGCGACATGCTACATCGCGTCACTTTTACAGGCATGGTACAGGGTGAAGAAAAACTTGCCGTATTACGTGAATCTTACGTTTTCGCGTTGCCTTCATATTCAGAAAACTTTGGTATTGCCGTTTTAGAAGCAATGGCCTGTCGTTGTCCTGTCTTGATTTCTGATAAAGTTAATCTTCATCATGACATTCAAGCCGCACAAGCAGGCGTTATCGTACCGTGCGAACAACACGCGCTACAACAAGCCCTTGCAGAATTACTCGCGAATCCACAACAAGCGCAAGATTATGGTAAAAAAGGTAGGCAACTGGTAGAAAATCGTTTTCAATGGCAACGTATTGGCGAATTAATGGCGCAAACCTACCAACAACTAATTGATAAACACCGTGTCCGCTGAATTTCAGTTGCTTTGCCACGTAAAGCATCCTGATGTCCTATCTAACCTACTTACACAACCGATAGACTGGAAAACGGTTTTATCATTGGTTGACCGTCACCGCGTCGCGCCCTTACTTCATCAAGCACTAAAAAATCAGCCTTTAGTGCCTGATGAAATTCGCCAAGCCCTTCATCAACGGGTTGAAAAAAATACCCTGCGCGCTATGCGGAATTTAGCCGCATTACAAACCCTATTAAGTGAATTAAATCGATTAGCCATTAAAACCCTCGTCTTAAAAGGTGTAGGACTTGCCTTACAAACCTATGGGAATATAGGGTTACGTCATGCGGGGGATATAGATTTACTCATAGATGTAAAGGATTTACCTCACGCTGAGGCTCTATTGCAACAACTGGGCTATCAACGTATTCAACCTGCATTTCCCTTGAAAACGTGGCAATATGAAAAAATTCAACAGCTTTGGAATCAGTTTGAATATTACCATCCACAAGGACAACGCTACGTTGATTTGCACTGGCGACTCTCTTACAACCAAGCCTTATGTGATTTCTCTTTTGCGGAATTATATGAGCAACATCAAATAATTAATATTCAACCACAAGCAATTCCCATCCTTGCACCCTTGCATAATCTGCTTTATCTAACGGCGCACGGCAGTCAACACGTGTGGGGATGTCTATTTTGGTTATGGGATATTAACTTGTTATTACAGAAAAATACGTTTGACTGGACACACATCATCACCACTGCTCAACGGGTAGGTTGTTTGCGTCCCCTGTTGCAAGGCATAGTCTTAGCCCAGCATTTACTGAATAGTCCATTACCTACGGATATTCAAGTTTATTTATCTAAAGATTCCATGATTACTAAACTGGTTAATGCAGGCGAACAGTATTTGCAATTGCCCATTCCTTTGCCTTTACATCATGTGTTATGGCAGAAACTCTACTATGACGTACACCTAAATCCGCGCTGGACATATCGTCGCCAATTGTTGCGCCATGCGTTTCTACACCCGCATGATTGGCAAACCATGCCATTACCTAAACAGCTATTTTTACTATATTATCTGTTTGGTTCAGTTTTATGGCTAAAACGACAGTTATAAATCCCCATCAAGCAACAATAAACAAAGAAAAACAACGGATACTACCGCTTAACGCGATATTATCCGTACTATAGCTAACGCACTTTAAAATGATTATTGTAGGGTGGAATAGGCGCAAGCCGTATTCCACAACAGTGCAAGCTTTCTGCATAAACTCAGCTATTTTTGGCGTTTTATGGTGGAATACGCTACGCTATTCCACTCTACATTAAGCTGCTTTTTAAGTTGCGTTAGCTATAGTAACCGTATTTTAAAAAGAGAATAAGAAATGACCTATTCAACAGATTGCCGTAAAAAAGTATTGCTCGTTACCAAGTTTCACTTGGTAATGCCTATTCGCCAAGCGCTGCTTGGCGGGTACTTGAACGCCCCACGCTTAAGTCCGCTTGTACTCGGCAAGCGGAGCTTGCAAGGCAGGCATTACCAAGCAGAGCTTGGTAACGAGCAAATTTGATGCGCTCTTTTTACTGATATTCTGTTTAATCTTTTTATAGTACTGTTGCTATAGTCTATTAGAAAAATAAACCATCTAATGGGGAAGAGGCTGATGCAAAACGTTTAGACGGAATCCGCCCTGCTAAATAAGCCGCACGCCCTGCTTCAATCGCTTGACGCATGGCATAACCCATTAATACAGGGTTTTTTGCGCCCGCAATCGCCGTATTCATCAGTACACCATTACAACCTAACTCCATTGCTTGCGCCGCGTGTGAGGCTGTCCCTACGCCAGCATCCACTAAAATCGGCACTTGAGCATTTTCAACTATTGTTAATATATTTAATGGATTACGAATTCCTAAACCGCTCCCAATCGGTGCTGCTAAGGGCATAACGGCAACACAACCCATTAATTCCAACTGTTTAGCGACAATCGGGTCATCATTGGTATAAACCATGATTTTAAAACCATCTTTCACTAAAATTTCAACCGCTTTCAACGTATCAATGATATTAGGAAATAAGGTTTTTTCGTCGCCCAATACTTCCAATTTTACTAAATTATGCCCATCCAATAACTCCCGTGCTAAACGGCAAGTCCGCACCGCATCCTCTACGGTATAACAACCTGCGGTATTGGGTAAAATCGTGTATTTGTCCAGTGGCAATACATCTAATAAGTTGGGTTCATTAGGATTTTGTCCAATATTGGTACGTCGAATCGCAACGGTAATAATTTCTGCACCGCTGGCTTCAATCGCTTGGCGGGTTTGTTCTAAATCTCGATATTTGCCTGTACCGACTAATAAACGAGATTGATAGGTAACACCATCAATGACCAAAGGATCAGCAGGTGGTGTATAAGAAGAAGTAGAAAGCATTATTAATGATTTTCCTTACAGAATGTAAAAAAGCGGGCAATTAACCGCCACCAATTGCATGAACAATTTCAATTTTATCTTGTGCTTGTAAACGATACAGCCCAAACTGACTACGCGGAACAATTGCCTGATTAACCTCTATTGCTAAACGCCGACCCGTTAAAGCCAATTGTTCAATCAATTCTTGAACCGTTAACGTCTCATTCACGGTTTTTATTTCGCCATTGACAACGATTTGCATATCGGTTTCACTCAGTGAGTTATTAAAAACACCGTTTATCATAACATTCTCGTTACAGGACAAAAACAGAGCATGGCTTTCAAACTACGTGGGCTTTATGTCATTACGGATAGTCTCTTAATGCCAACAACAGCCGAATTAGTCGCAGGCGTTATTGCGGCCATTCAAGGCGGGGCGCGGGTTGTGCAATATCGGGATAAAAGTACCGATAATGAAAAACGTTTACAACAAGCATTAGCCTTAAAAAAGCTGTGTCAGCAACAAGCGGTTTTATTTATTATTAATGATGATGTGGGATTGGCAAAACAGATTAATGCGGATGGTGTACATATAGGAGAAACGGACAGCACTATTGCACAAGCCCGAGCAGTTTTAGGGCAATCCGCAATAATCGGTGCATCGTGTTATGCCAGCATAGAAATGGCGCAACAGGCAATAACAGCAGGGGCTGATTATGTGGCTTTTGGGAGTTTTTTCCCCTCCCCAACTAAACCCGATGCGCACCTTGTAAGCCTTGCCGTTTTGCAAGCAGCGCGTCGACAATTAGTTTGTCCCATCATTGCGATAGGTGGAATTACCCTTGAAAATGGGGGCGCGTTAATCACTGCTGGGGCGGATATGTTATCTGTCGTGAGCGGTGTGTTTGCAGCAAAAGATATTGCAGCCGCCGCCCGCAGTTATACACAGTTGTTTTTGGGGTAGTATTTAGCGTGTGTTATCAAACAGAAGAATATCAAGGTTTAAGCCAAAAGCATCAGCGTAGAAATTAAATAAATCCCACTGATTCAGATAGGTTTTAATTAACCAGTAGTTCTGTAACTTTAGTGGGTAAATGCACGGTAAAAATCACCCCTTTTTCATCGGCATTATTATCAGCTTTCACATTTCCGCCGTGATACCACACAATTAAACGAACCATGTATAAACCCAATCCTAAGTGGGGTTCTTTTTTATGCCCATGATTACGTAAGGAAACCATGGATTCAAAGATACGTTCTTGCATGTCGGTAGGAAGGGGAATGCCTTGATTTGTAACGCGCAGGCGTGCCATACCCCGTTCTTGCTGTAGTTCAATACGTATGGGGGCATCAGGTTCAGAAAAATCTACGGCGTTTGAAACTAGTTTATCGAGCATTTGTGCAATTAAATCAGGCGCGCCATCAATAAAAATTGGTAAGTTAGTTAGTTCTGCCCAAAAACGTTGTTGTGGATAGGCTAGGCGATAACCTGAGATACAGCTATTCACTAATTCGCTTAAGTCAAAAATTTCTCTGTCAACATTTTGTAAGGCTTGTTCTAAACGGGTCGCTTCACTAAGGCGTGTGATAAGCGTGCTAAGTCTGTCTATGCCTTGTTTTGCGCGTTCAATGTAAATGGAGGCTTCTGCGTCTAAGACTTCTTGTTCTAAATTTTCTAATGAGGAGCGAACTACTGCAATTGGTGTACGGAGTTCGTGGGATAAACGGCTGGACATGCCTTCTAAGTAGGTGTTGTATTGTTGGAGTTTTTCTAAAATGGCAGAGAAACTACGGGATAAATCGCCAATTTCATCTTTTGCAGTTGAGCCGATTTTAGTGGTGGTAACACGCCCATTATTGTCTATTGCAGCTTCTGCTTGGTTGCGTAAACGGCGGAGACGGAAGGATAAACGGGTGGCGAAAAACACGAGAAGTAGGGAAACAAAGAAGAACATTAATAAGGTTTTGGTGAATAAATTGGCAATGGCTTGGCGTTGTAATGTTTGAATTCGGTTGCTGGTTTCTTCAACCACCACTACACCCGCAACTTGTTTATTAACCCAAATAGGATGTGCAAAGGAAACAATCACGACTTGTTCGTCTTTTGTACCGCGCCAGCGTTTTTCGGGTTCGCCCTGTAGGGCTTTATTAACTTCCATCCCTTCTTCAATGCGTTCTGGGTCACCATGTGCATCGTTAAATTCTTCTAAATTAGGGGGTAATAACAGGCTGAAAAAAGCATTTAGGGGATTTTCTCCCAGTTCGCGTTGTAAATCGCCCCGTTTTGCAAGAACGCGCCGTTGTTGGTCCAGTACCCACACGCGCCGTCCTGCGGTTTCTCCTAATGCGGTCAGAATGTTTTCTGCTTCGGGTTCATAGACAAAAATGCTTTTGTTTTCATCTTGGTTACGAATGGCTGATGTGCCAATAAGGCTACGTAATGTCCGCTCTTCAGTGTCATCTACATCGGCAACAGCAAAACCCATGCGGTCGCTACCAATAATTTGTAAGGGAATACGGACTTCAACAACATAGCCTTTTTTGGTAATAGACCAGTGGGCTTGAATGCGGGAGTCTGTATCGGGTATGTAGTAGGTGTTGCGACTGGAGATTTTATAGCCTGTTACCCAGCCTTCATTCGTTGGCGGAATGAGGTGACGATATAAACGCCCGTCGGGTTCTTGAAGAATAATTTCAATGTGGTCACCTTGTTCTACGTTTAGACCACTGGAGGGACGATAGATAACTTTATCATCTTGTACAATGAATAAGGCAAAAAGATGGGTTTTGCTTTTACTCATGACAAATTGAAAACGGGAGGAGTTTGGGGTATAAGTGCCATTGTTATATAGTAAATGTTCCTCCCCATAATCTTTAACATTATCAATAATATCTCGCCAGTCTTCAATATTACCATCAAGTTGTATAGCGTTACGAAGTGGGTAGTCGGGTAGTTTGGTAAAAGGGTCTGCTTGAACGGTATCGAGTAGGCTACGGTTGAAGAGGTCGGATTTATTATTGAGTATGCTGGCAATGGCTTTCGCGCTGTCTTTTAGGGATGTTTCTAAGTTTTCGCGTAGATAAATTTCCATTTCACGGACATATTCGTAGCCAACATAGGGAACAGATAAAAGGGTGAGCGAGAGGAGTAAGACTTTACTACGGATGCTTAATATCATTATTCATACTCACGCTTAACGGTGTGTCCTTGTTGTGCGTGTTAAACACCATTGTCATTATTTAAACATTACGGATATTAAGTGCGATTATCTGTATTTTGTGGTGTGTAACACAGGGTCTAAACCTCTTTAGAAAGAGATGTGGTTGCGTTAAATTAATCAGTTTTGTTGGCGTTCTGCGGTCAGTTCTTTGTCAATATTCCAACGGTAGCCCATGCCATAAACTGTTTCTATCGCAACGAATTTGACATCAACGGCGGAAAATTTTTTGCGAATCCGTTTGATGTGTGAAGTAATGGTGCTGTCATCCACATTTACATTGGCTTCTTGCATGAGTTGTTCACGTTGGCGAACATAGCCAGGAAAACGGGCTAAAGCATGAACAATCCAGAATTCTGTTAGTGTTAAATCTACAGGTACATTGCGCCACATCACGGTTAAACGGTGCGGGTCTATGCGTAGTGAACCCCGTTCGATAACATTTTCTGAGGAGGGCGGGGTTGCTAAGGCTTCAACACGCCGAAACAGTGCCGCAATCCGTGCGAGTAGGTGTGGCATACTAATATCTTTGGTTAAATAATCATCAGCCCCTAATCGTAGTCCAGACACCATGTCGAATTCACTGTCTCGAGCAGTTAAAAAAATGATGGGTAAATAATGGGATAACGCACGGAGTTCTCGACATAAATCAAATCCCCCTTCTACCTCATCTTCTAACATAATATCTAACAAAACTAATTCTGGCAGACGCATCCGAAAGGCTTGCAGGGCTTCTCGTCGTGTGCAGTAAGTATTTACTTCATAACCTTGTCGCCGTAAAACCGCCGCATAATTCTCGCGAATTGCGGGTTCATCTTCGACAATAGAAATACGCCGACCCATTAGAAACCTCATGTATTGATAAAACAGCCAAGTTTATTACGTAAACAAACAATTTAACTGGATTGTGGTTTAACTTATCATAATAACAAGTTGTGTTAAACAGTTGGCTGGCAAGTCGTGAATTCCATTTTTTCGCCACATTTTGCCCGTATTTTGTCATAAGCTATCCTTAGCTTTGCCGTATTGATAGGGTTTAATACCTATGCGGTGTGAGATAAAAACTGACAGAAAAGGAATGCACCGTAGATGTTAATGTACAAGTATGACTGGCAGGACTGTTGCTTAATGATTATTGGACAATTTTTTATTATTACTACGTATTTCTCTTTAACTTAGGTCTTGGAGTGTTTCATGGAAAGTATCAAAGCACAAAATACACAAACGGCAGGATTGACCGATTTATTAAACTTTTTTGCAACCAGTTTATTGGCTGGTTTTGCATCTGCCATCGTGTTAGCAGGGATTGTCTTATTGATTTCATCAGCAGGTTAATCATACTGAAAATTAATACATAAGGTTTACAGAATTAAGGTATTTTAAATAAACAGCTTTTTTGTAAAAAACTAATGGTGCTATGAAAATCTATTTAGGGTGGGGCAGTACGCTCATGGGGTTGTTGATAGGATTTAGTGTATGGCAGGTAAGCCAGCAATACATTACTTATCCACAAGCATGGCTGACTCAAGGACTAATGCAAACAGCGTGGGCGCGTACCCAAGCTAGCGGACGTTATGTCAAGCCTTGGCCTTGGGCTGAAACATGGCCACTTGCACGGTTGTCCATTCCACATTTAAATTTTGAACAAATCGTTCTTGCTAAGGCTTCGGATGACACTTTAGCATTAGGACATTTGAGTAGCACAGTGTTGCCGGGTGAAGCAGGAAACAGTGTTATTAGTGTTTATCACCGTAATTATGCGCGTTATATGCAAGCATTAAAAAACAGTGATGAATTAATATTAGAAGCCCCACAAAATGGGCAATGGCGTTATCGGGTTTCTGCGATTTATGTGGTGGATAAAACAGATACCCGTTTTCTTGCACCGAGTATGCATCGCCGTTTAACCATTATCAGTTGTTATGCCTGTGGTAATGGACAAGATAATTTACGTCACGTCATTGTTGCTGACGAAATTGAAAAACGCATGACAGCCAGTGCATTTTAAACGACATTCCTTATCCTTCTAGGTTTTCAATAACCTAGAAGGTTTACGTGCTAAACTCCCCGCTTACATATTTGGATAATTAGGTCCACCGCCACCTTCTGGCACTGTCCAATTAATATTTTGACTAGGGTCTTTAATATCACAGGTTTTACAGTGTACGCAGTTTTGCGCATTGATTTGCAGGCGTGGAGAACTCTCATTTTCCTGCACAATTTCATAAACCCCCGCAGGACAATAGCGTTGCTCAGGCGCATCATACAAGGCTAAATTCGTTTCTATAGGAATACGCGGGTCTTTTAACTGTAAATGACAGGGCTGATTTTCTTCATGATTAGTATTAGAAATAAAGACGGATGACAGACGGTCAAAACTGATTTTACCATCAGGCTTAGGATAAATAATTTTTCGGCATTCACTGGCTTTACGTAGTGCAGCATAATCTTCATGGTGATGAAATGTCCACGGTGCGCGCCCACGTAATAAATAGGTGTCAACGGCTGAATAGCATAATCCACTCCATAAACCCCATTGGAACGAAGGACGAATATTTCGCACAGAATGCAACTCTTCCCACAACCAACTTTGTTCTAAACGGTTACGATAATCACTCGCTTCTTTGCCCGCTTTCGCTTGATGTAAATGCGCAAAGACTGCCTCGGCAGCAATCATGCCCGATTTCATCGCAGTATGTGTGCCTTTCACTTTTGGTACGTTTAAAAAGCCTGCTGTATCACCGATTAACAATCCTCCTTGAAAGGTTAATTTCGGAATCGATTGCAACCCACCCTCACTTAATGCCCGCGCACCATAAGCCAAACGTCTGCCCCCTTCAAATAACGGACGAATAGCAGGATGTGTTTTATACCGTTGAAATTCTTCATAAGGACTTAAATACGGGTTTTGATAATCCAAACCGACCACAAAACCAATCGCAACCTGATTATTCTCTAAATGATATAAAAAAGAACCGCCATAAGTCTGTGTATCTAAAGGCCAGCCGATGGTATGCATGATAGTGCCTGCTTTATGTTTCGCAGGTTCAACTTCCCATAACTCTTTAATCCCAATACCATAAGTTTGTGGGTCAACCCCTTGACGTAAATTAAATCGTTCAAATAAGGTTTTGGTTAAAGACCCACGACAGCCTTCGGCAAAAATGGTTTGTTGGGCGTGAATTTCTGTTCCTGCGGTAAAGTGGCTGGTTGGTTCACCCTCTTTATTTACCCCCATATCCCCTGTTACAACCCCTTTCACACTTCCATCATCATGGTATAAAACCTGTGCTGCCGCAAAACCGGGAATAATATCCACGCCTAAACTTTCCGCTTCCTGCGCTAACCAACGGCATAAATTCCCCAAACTAATAATATAATTACCTTTATTGTGCATTTGTGGCGGGGTAATAGGGAATTTAAAAGACTTATTTTCGGTTAAAAATAAAAAACTATCCTCTGTTGCAGGCGTATTTAAAGGGGCATTTTTTTCTCGCCAATCGGGGATTAACTCATTCAAACTACGTGGTTCTAACACTGCGCCAGACAAAATATGCGCGCCCACTTCAGACCCTTTTTCAATCACACACACACTTAAAGAACTATTATTCTCTTTATTCAATTGCATCAAACGAATAGCAGCAGACAAACCAGATGCACCAGCACCGACGATAACGACATCGTACTCCATCACATCGCGTTCCATCAGGGGGTCTCCTTTCATCGATTAAAATAATGGGATTAAATTTAAAGGCAGTGATAAAAAAATACAGGATAAAGAAGATTCCTTCTTTTCCAACAGGGGGACGGTATTCTTTTTATCCTCACTTACCACGCCCCATTTAAAATCTATCATGACGAATTTATCTAAATGATAAACATGCTAAATTACACTAATAAAACATTATAAAAATATAACTTGTGTCTTCACTTGTTCCCCATCCCATTCAATTTCTCGCCAACCTGCACGAGTATGGGCAATTTGAAAATCAGGATTATCACGGTCAATTTGCAACATTGCTGAAGGGGTTAAATAAATCTGTTTTCCTTCATAACTGAGCGTTTTATCTGTGTGGTAATGTCCACAAAAGATATGCTGAATCTGCGCTTGTTGCCGTAATATGTGCCATGTTTCGGGGATATTTTTGAGTGAGTAGCGATTGTCCATAAAAGAACAGCCACACAATACAGGCGGATGGTGCATAAATAACAAAGCTTGCTGCGATTTATCCATACGAGCCAATGTTGCGGCTAACCATGCCTGCTGTTGTTGTGGCAAGTGATACGAAGACGTATCCAAGAAAAACAAAGAATGTCCGTTAACAACACGCGAAAAATATAACTGCTGGTCATGAATATCTGCTTGAATTGCAAAATAATCATTCATTGTTGTTACAACATCATGATTACCCGCCATCACCACATAAGGAATCGGGAAATTGGCTAATGTATCCGCTAGCCATTGATAAGCCTCTGGTTCACCATGACTTAACGCTAAATCACCAGAAAGCACCAATAAATCCAACGGCTTTTTTTCTAAAACAGCCAAAACACTTAACACCTGTTGATACACATCCACCCCTTGTAACAGAGATTTATCTGTACCAATATGTAAATCAGTCAGTTGTGCAATACGCAATACAGAACGAGCGGTGGATATAGTCATGGAAAAACCATTTTTACAAGGCTAATGCCTGCAAATAGAGTGTTGCTAATGCTAAATCTTGCGGACGGGTAATTTTAATATTATCGGCATGACCTTCAATAAAAACAGGGGTATAACCCAATTTTTCCATCGCTTGAGCATCATCTGTAATCATCTCATGGGTTGCAATAATCACTGATAATGCCTTATATAATAAGTCATAACGAAACATTTGTGGTGTAAGCGCGTGCCATAACCCTTCACGATTGACCGTTTCCGTTACATGATTGTGCGCGTTGGTGCGTTTTAAGGTGTCACGCACAGGAATGCCCAACAGCCCCCCAACAGGATGAATAGATAATTGTTGCATTAAATTTTGCACATCACTTTGACGCACGCACGGACGCGCCGCATCATGCACCAAAACCCAATCATCAGGACGCGCCCGATTTTTTAATGCTAACAAACTATTAAAAACCGAGTGGTAGCGTTCTTTTCCCCCTTCGGCGATGAACAAAGGCACATTGATATTTAACGTCAATTTTTCCCAGTAAGTATCTTGTTTTGCCAATGAAACAACAATGCCTGCAATCATTGGAAAATCAAAGCGTTCTATCGTATGTTGTAAAATCGGTTTTGCGTGAATGGTTAGATACTGTTTAGGGCAATCCGCTTCCATTCGCGTACCAATACCCGCAGCCGGTATCACAACCCAATATTGATTATTTAACAATTTGAAAAAAAACCTCACCCGATTTAATCATACCTAATTCGGCTCGCGCCCGTTCTTCAATGGCTTCTGAACCATTTTTTAAATCTTCCACCTCAGCAGCCAAACTTTCATTACGGCTTTTTAGCTGAATATTTTCTTGTTTTTGTGCCGTAATTTTCTCTTGCAACTGCGCATATTCTCGATAACTGCCTTTACCAAACCACAAGTGAATTTGTATCCAACTCAATAACACCACCACAATAGCCAGTGCAATCATTAAACCATGTGTTTGTAATGCTTTAACTTGTTCTGTAAACATGATAACTTTATGATTAATCAGCGGTAATATGTGGATTATTGGCTAGTGCGGTTAAGCATTGCTTTTCAACTTTATCCAATTCGGATAATAAAATTTCAATATCATGGCGTTGTTGCTCTAAAATCGCCCGCCGATTACGGATTTTATCAACAAAAGCATGTAATTGCTTAACCTCATCTTTTTCTAAATCATAAATCTGTAACACTTCACGAATCTCACGCAAACTCAAGCCTAAGCGTTTGCCACGTAAGATTAATTTTAGTCGTACCCGTTCCCGCGTGGAATAAACCCGTGTTTGTCCCTGACGACGGGGTGCTAATAAGCCTTCTGCTTCATAAAAACGAATGGTGCGTGTTGTCACGTTAAATTCATTAGCAAGTTGGCTAATAGAAAAATGTTGTGTACTCATGAATGTGGGTATCTTAAAAAATAAGAAAGGTTGCCTTTACGTAAAGGTAATTTAAAAGTCAGTGACTCGCAAGCGAAAATAGTTTTATATAAATATATTGTATTTAATACAATATATTACATTTTTTCCTCGTTCCCACGCTCTAGCGTGGGAATGCCTACCGCGTCGCTCCAGCGGCGTGGATTGTTGAACTAGTCGATACAAATCGATTACTGACACAAATTATTGCTTTTCATGATTTATCACAACGCGCTGAGGAATAAAATTCATTTGAGAATTCTTTTGCTTGGTAACGAGCAAAACTCAGGTTATAGTACTGTTGCTATAGTTTGATATAAATATATTGTATTTAATACAATATATTACATTTTTTATTCTATAGCTAACGCACTTTAAAATGATTATTGTAGGGTGGAATAGGCGCAAGCCGTATTCCACAACAGTGCAAGCTTTCTGCATAAACTCAGCTATTTTTGGCGTTTTATGGTGGAATACGCTACGCTATTCCACCCTACATTAAGCTGCTTTTTAAGTTGCGTTAGTTTTATGGTGGAATACGCTACGCTATTCCACCCTACATTAAGCTGCTTTTTAAGTTGCGTTAGCTATACTATTTTCATAGATGATTAAATAACATTTTTCCCAAAATGTCCTCTATTGCATCAGACAATTAGTATTTTATTAGGAAAAGTGTTCTTTCGGAGATTAAAACGAGCCTGCGTTTTTCTATTGATGGTGGTCTTCTGCTATATTAAAGACCCACTATATTCAGAAAATCTGTAAGAGTAAATTACTTTTAAAACATAATAATAAGCAA
This sequence comes from Beggiatoa leptomitoformis, assembly GCF_001305575.3. NCBI lineage: Bacteria > Pseudomonadati > Pseudomonadota > Gammaproteobacteria > Thiotrichales > Thiotrichaceae > Beggiatoa > Beggiatoa leptomitoformis. The sequence goes on along the minus strand of NZ_CP012373.2, from coordinate 1,713,529 downwards.
TTTTCTTCTATGTTGTAGAATCCCTACCTTCACGCGCATAAAAACTGACTAAATGGGCTAATTTTTCTATAATATCAGGGCTTAACCATTGCCATTCAAATCGCCATCGCCAATTTCCTTGTGTCACACTAGGCGTATTCATGCGGTGTTCTGTGTCTAAACTCAACATATCTTGTAGTGGAATAATCGCTGTTTTTGCCACAGAGGCAAAGGCAATAGTGATTAAATCCCATGGCATATCAGGCTGTTTATGCAGATAACGACTGAGAAAATCCCGTTGTGCGGGTAATAGTTTATTAAACCAGCCTAACGTTGTGTCGTTGTCGTGTGTACCTGTGTAAACAACGCTATTTACTTCATAGTTATGTGGTAAATAGGGATTATATGCGTCACTGTCAAATGCGAATTGTAGAATCTTCATTCCCGGAAACTGATATGTTTCTCGTAATGCAATAACATCTTCAGTAATAACGCCTAAATCTTCAGCAATGAGTGGTAATGAACAGGTTGGTAAAATAGTTCGAAAAAAGGTATCCCCCGGTACGGTGAGCCATTCACCATTAACCGCCGTTGTTTCGGTCGCAGGGATTGCCCAACACGCGGCAAATCCCCGAAAGTGGTCGATGCGGGCAACATCAAATAAGTCATGCAGGGTTTTTAAACGTGCTGACCACCAGCGAAAACCATCTTGTTGCATAAAATCCCAGTCGTACAAGGGATTTCCCCAGCGTTGCCCTGTTGCAGAAAAATAATCAGGTGGCACACCCGCGACAAGATGGGGTCTTCCTGTTTCGTCTAATAAAAAATTTTGGCGTTGCGCCCAAACGTCTGCACTGTCTTCAGCAACAAAAATCGGAATGTCGCCCAGTAAATACACGCCTTTGTGGTTAGCATAGTTTTTTAAACGATGCCATTGTTGGAAAAAAATAAATTGTTCAAAACAACAGCGTTTAATTGCTATTGCATGTTGTTGACGGGCGAGGGCTAGGGCTTGTGGGTCTCTGTCGCGGAGGGCGGGCGACCAATCCCACCACGCATGATTTTGATGAGCAAGCCGTAGCGCGCGAAAGAGGGCGAAATCGGCCAGCCATTCGTAGTGCATTGCGCAAAATTCGCTAAATGCGTTCTGCTCGAGAGGTGTCGCTTGTTGTTTAAATCCTTCATAAGCTAAGGCTAAACAGTGTTCACGATAAGCACGCGCGTGGGGGAAGTCCTCAACAGGGGGTAAAGTTGTTAACCAGCCTTGCTCTTGTAAATCTTGTAAATTAATTAGTAAATGATTTCCCGCATGAACAGATTGGCATTGATAAGGTGATAAATCATCATGTGTTATGCCTATGGGTAGCATCTGCCATAAGGTGATATGACAGTCGGCTAAAAAGTCAATAAAACGATACGCATCTGCACCAATATCTCCATTGCCAACCCCTGTTGGTAAGGCGGTGGGGTGTAACAAAACGCCTGCTCGCCGTTGGGTTAAAGGGGATATTTTCATTATGTATTTTCCTGTGCAGGGCGCATAGTGCCTCCCATTGCGGGGTCTCCTGTTCCTGTACTGAAAGCGTGTTGTAAATAACTGGGGGGCGTTATCCCTAAATAAACATATAAATTAGAGAGATGTGTTCTATAAAGCTGGTCAAAATCGCGTACAGCTTCGCTGGGGTTGTAATCGCCAAACCACCAAAACCAATCGGAACCTTCACAAATAGCCAGTTGTTTTTCAGCCAATGCCCGTTGTGTAAACGGTATTTGGTTAATTCGTTGGTCAAAAGCCATTTTTGCCTCGCCTAACATATCCCATGCGCGGTTTTTATCTTTATCGCCAATCCATGTAGAAAATGTGCCGTAAACCCAACTACCTGCAACAAGATGCGGTAACGCGACAGCTTTATCCATGAGACAGGTATTAAACGTGGTTAGGTTTAAACGGGGATGTTTTGCAAGTTCCCGATATAACGCTGACAAGAAATGATAGCCATTTTCTGGGTAATATTCCCATGCGTTTTCCCCATCTAAAATAATTGAGACAGTACGCGCTTCAGGCTGTGTATTAGCAATATTTTCCAATTGGTGGATTAAATGCGCAACAGCATCATCACTGTGCCAATTAGAAAATTGAAATCCAATTAAATCTGAAAGTTGGTCATCACGGAAAAAACATTGGGTTTGGCTATTAGGGAGTTGATAAGAACGATACATTGTTTGTTGCACCATTTCAGCCTGTCGTAGGCTATTATGCAAAACGACCCCACCGCTAGCAACCCATTGAATATTATGCTTTTCTAACATATATACCGTTTCATCACTAATGCCACCTTCAGCAACCCAACAACCCACTGGCAATGTTCCAAAATAATATTGTAAGGTTTTTAAACCCTCTTCAATATGCCAATGCGCACGCTTTGCGCCATCAGGATATTGTGAGAGTTGTGGTAATGCACTGTCGACAAGGGTTTCTCGCGCACTATTCAGGTCTAGCAAAAGGGGAATAATAGGGTGTGCATAAGGTGTAAACGATAATTCAATTTGTCCTTGCTCAGCTAACGCACGATAACGCGGAATAATACTGGCTAATAACTCCCCAATAATGGTTAATAAATCCCGACTATCTGCAACACTATAATTGCGTTCTTTTGCAATCAAGGCTTGAACAAGAGGATTTTGACGGCGTACCGTTTCCCCTAACCACGCAAGATGATACCAAATAATCAAATCTTGATAAAATTGTGCGTTTAGATAATCGACAGCAGGTGGATGCTCACGCACCCATTCAGCAATATCAACCAGTTGTTGATAAGGTGCAAACCGTTGAATTAAACGTTCCCGATTTGCACGCAAACACTGTTCAATAAGTTGCAATCGGGCTTCCGTATCTTTTGGCTGGATTTGACCAGCCAATGTTGCTAATAACGGGTCAATAAGCGGGGTATTTTCTTGTAAAAAAGCCTGTATTGTTTTTGCGTAGTCATCTAACTGCTCTAACAAAATAGGCGCGAAATTAATCACCGCTTTTGCGGCTGGATTTTCTTCTAAATGGGCGACCATATCCACATAATCTTTAATACCATGTAGATACGTCCAAGGGAGTTGATACGTTTGTTTTAACAAGTTGTAATAATACGGCTGATGCAAATGCCAACATAAAACAACATTGAGTGTCGGATGGGACATATTTACCCCTGTTTTTTGCCTATTGCGGGCGTTATTTGTGTCATATCAGCCAATACTTCAGCAACATGATAAGCCTTTACAGGCACATTTAGGCGACTTAACCGCCCCGCCATGTTTAACAAACAACCTAAATCACCCGCTAATAACGTTTGCGCGCCTGTGTTTTGAATATCAAGCACTTTATCCGATACCATGCGTGTAGAAATATCAGGATATTTAATGCAAAACGTTCCCCCAAAGCCGCAACAAACTTCGCAATCGGGCATTTCTAACAACTGTAAGCCGTTGACACTTTGCAGTAATTGACGTGGTTGTTGTTTTACATTCAGCTCGCGTAAACCCGAACAGGAATCATGATAAGTTACTGATTGTGCAAATTCTGCATGAACTGTCGTTAGTTTACACACATCGACTAAAAAGCTGATTAATTCGTGGCATTTAGCCGAAAATTGTCGGGCTTTTTCCTGCCAAACGGGGTCTGTTTGAAACAATTCGGTGTAATGGTGGCGTAACATGCCCGCACAAGAACCAGAAGGTGCAACAACATAATCGTAATCTTGAAAAGCCGTGATAACATTTTTTGCAATCGCTTCTGTATCGGCAACATCACCATTGTTGTACGCGGGTTGTCCGCAACAAGTTTGGGCAGTAGGGACATCAACGTGACAGCCTGCTTGGGTTAATAATTTTAGTGCGGCAAAACCAACAGAAGGACGGAACATGTCAACTAAACAGGTGACAAACAAGGCAACACGGGGAGAGTTTGTTGTATTCATGGTGGTGGATTCTTTAATTTATTATGAGAATTGGGTAATTTTTAAATGAAGAAATAACGGTTTTATGTTGACACAGAAAAATATCGTTTTCAAAAACCAATTTTACTGCTTTTGTTAATTCCGTTATGGGTAAAGTAATTTTAATTAATTTAATCTGTTACAGAGATTTATTTGTTAGTGGTTGGATTAAATTAAAGATGAAAAAGAATGATTAATTCACCATCAGCAAAATAGTTGGATGTATAGCCTTCTATAAGGGCTAAAATTTGTTTTTCATAGCTGGGTGGGAAATGTTTTTGCAAAGGGAATTATCATGCAATAACGTTGGATGAGCCATGCTAATTTGGAAAAAAGAAGGCAAGAAGATTTTTCAAGTCGTTATATCCTTTCTTTATACGTTAAGATAGCACATAACCACTTGAAAAATTCTGTTTATATTTGTTTTTGCAGAACATCTGCGGTTTCATTTAAATTCATGGGTTCAACGGGTAAGCCCATTTGCGCCCATGTGACAATGCCACCTTTTAAATTAAAAACACGCTGATAACCTTTCTGCATCATAAACATGCAGGCTTGCCATGAGCGATTACCCGTCCGACAATAAAAAACAACATCTTCATCTTGTGGAACATCATTTACACGTAAGGGTAAAACGGTTAGTGGCATTGGTTCTGCTTTATTAATAGCCGCTTGCATCATTTCTTGTGGTGTACGCACATCAATCAAACGCGGCGGGTTATCTGAGGCTAACCAGTCGGATAATTCACGAGAATCAATTTCTTTTACTAGCATATTGGTCAGTATTTCCTTGTTATCGTCCTACAACATCATTTAAAAAATTACAGAGAAAACGCAGTTGTCGTTTGTGCTTTCTGTAATACCCATTGAGAAATCACAATTTTTACAGTGAATTGATTATTGGTTAAGGTCATTTTACTGGGTAGTGTAACGCCTTCAAATACTTCATACCGTTCATATCGAATTGTCCAATCGGTTTGACGCAATTGATATAAACGACCGGCTTCATCTAGTTCATATTCATTGGCTACCAGTGCGGTGCTGGGTAAACCACGAATCCAATCATGCAAACTGGTGACGGGAATTGGTAAATGGGTAACTTCTTCCATCAATTCATCAGGGTTTTGGGCAGTATAGGTTTCATTTTCTGCCGTTCTTAAGGTAACTTGTTGCGCATCACCTTGTAATAACAGCGCACCTTGTCCTGTTGGCGTGTTGAAACGTAATTGATACTCCGCTTTGTTTTGATGCCAGTAGGTGTTAGCTGTCCAGTTATCATTGTCGGTTTGAATCGCAATACGCCCTGTAATCCGCCAGCTATTGATGGGGGTAAGCGTTGCTTGGTGTGTTTGCCATAAAGCCAACTGTGTTGCATTTGGCGGTTTTAGTGAGGGAGCAGCACAGTTTGCTAATAGGCTAAGACTCAGCAAAATAAATAGGTAACGAAATTGAATCATGGTAGGAAGCGTTTAATAACATCTTTGAGTAATTTGTCATCAGGAAACGTTTTAGTTGCCTGTTCCCAAACAATTTTCGCACCTTCTTTGTCACCGCTAACCCATAGAACTTCACCAAGATGAGCAGCAATTTCAGGGTCGTCTTTTGTTTGTTTGGCTTTGCGTAGCACAGTAATGGCTTCTTCATAGCGTCCTAAACGGTATAAAACCCAACCTTGACTGTCTAAAATGTAGTGGCTATCGGGGGATAGGCTTAAGGCTTTATTGACCAGTTCATAAGCCTCTGCATAGCGGGTTGTATGGTCGGCAAGTGTGTAGCCTAACGAGTTGTAAGCATGGGCATTATTAGGGTCAAGCTCGATAACACGGCGGAAATCCTTTTCCATTTGAACTAAATCATTCATTTTAATAGCGAGCATCCCGCGCATATAAAGGGTTTCGGTATTATTGGGTGCTAAGGTAACAGCTTGATTATAGACGGTCATTGCTTCTTTGTAGCGTTCTTTTTCAGCATATAGTTCAGCTTCAAAGCGCAATAATTGGAGTGAATCCTCTTCATGGTCTGTCGGGACGTTATGCAAGTGGGCAATGGCTGCATCAAAATTGCCTTGGTCGGCTAATATCAGGGCAATATGTGCTTGCGCGCTGAGAAAATTATCTTCTTTCTCAACCTTTTTATACCATTGCAAGGCAGCATCAAGATTTTTCGCTTTTTCTTCTAGTTGTCCTAAATAAAAGCGTGCAACATCTGCTTGTTCTTCACTTTTCAACAGGTCTGTAAAATATTGGCGAGCTTCATCGATTTTGTTCAGTTGTAACGCTAACACGCCAAGTGGAAACAGAATATCTTCTGAACGTGGGAATGTTGTTTGAATACGTTTAAATGCGTCGAACGCCTTTTCATATTGTTCTGCACTGGCTAACATGCGTGCGTAAACATAGCCAAAATCTGTTCGGTCAGGATAGGTAGTAACCGCTTTTTCCATCCAATCTAGTGCTTCTTTTTGGCGATTTTGTCGTTGTAATATATGCGCATAGAGAGGGATTGCTTGCTCATTGGTCGGGTCGGTTTGTAAGATTTGATTAAGCACTTGTAAGGCTTTATCAAATTTATCCCCTGTCATTAACAAGTTAGCATAACTTAGCAATATTTGGGTATTCGTAGGACGACGTTCAACCAGTTTTTCAATCAGTGCTAACGCACTTTCTCGCCCTTTGCGTTGCTCCACCATTGCTAAAATCATTTCTAAACGGTGTTGTTGATTGCCTTGCGCATTATCAAACATCGCTTCCAGATAACCTAAGGCTTCATCTGTCCGCTCTTGCTGTAATAAAATTGTGCCTAACGCTTGATAAGCATCAGGATTATTTGGCGAGAGTTTTAGCCATACGTTAGCCGCTTGCACAGCCATTTCATATTCGCGTGCGAGTAAGGCAATTTGGGTTGCACGGGCGGCATAGTCGGGGTCTTTATTTTTTTCTGCTACATCTAAATAGCTTTGTGCCGATAAGTTGTATTCTCCCCGCTGACGTGCTACTTCACCCACTAGAATGTCATACATTGTTTCTTCTTGTGTGGATGAAAAATTAGGCATAGGAGGAAGCACTAATGCCGTTGTTTCTGGCGCATCATTTTGTCGTGCAGCAACCCCTTGTAATGTTAGCTGGTTTGCACAGCCAACCATTAAAAACGCGAGTCCTAGCACTTTTACATTTTTATACATTTTCATCACAACCAATACTCCAAAACAGTAATCAATGCTGTTTAATTTGCGGATGCTTAATAGATTAATACTTTGTTTAATAAGCATAAAACAGAGGTGTAACCTGATTTAGCGCGCACTTTCACTTATCAGCAATATTACACAAGACCTCGCTAATATGCGATAAATAAACACTTCTATAAAAAAGCGTCGTATAGACAATATATTACTATTATCAGCTAGCTAATACTAAAAATCCAAGCATAGGTAAAGACTGAAACGATTCTTGCTTTTCATACGAGCATCAGGCATAACCATAATGCGTTATATATACGTTTTCCCCTTAATAAAAGTAATGGCTATAGACTGAGCGTTTAACGCTATTTGAATTTGAATATAACCACATCTTAAATTTTACAACGAGGTAATTTATGCGATTTTATATCTTCTGGTTTTTACTTTTAACAACGCAACCCATTTTCGCAGAACCAATGCCAGAAGATGCTGGTGTATTGTATATATATCAAGTTAAAGCAGAGATAGCCGACGTAAAGCAAGCCCTAGAAATGGCGATTACTAATCAGGGATTATTAATTAGTAATACCTTGCATATCAGCGAAATGCTTAATCGTACAGGGACAGAGCTAGGCTTTCCTACCCCTATTTATCAACAAGCAGAAGCGTTTGAATTTTGTAGCGCGTTACTCGCCCATAAAATGGCACAACTGCACCCCGCCAATATTGCAATTTGTCCACTGACCATCAGTTTTTATCGTCCAACAACCAACACAGATACGGTTTACATTGCGTTTCGTAAAATAAACCTGATTGGTACAACCGCTAAAGACCTCAGCAAAACCATAGAAACTTTGTTGCAAAACATCATTACAGAAGCAATTGACTCGTTATAACGCGGTTACTTAGGAATTATATAAATGACATCCCCCCAAACAACAGAAGCCCATGTTGAACCATTTGACCCAAACACTTGTTTAAAAACTTTATTGGAAAGTTTACAGCCTATTATAGAATCACTGCGTCATGATTTTAATTCACGTAATCAACGCTATATATTTTTTCAAGAGATTCTTTATATTGTTGCAACGATTACCGCTTTTCTCATTGCTTACCTGTTTTATCTGATTTATATGGTAACTATAGACATGCACAAGCTGACGGATTATATGGAAAAAGTATCAACACATTTTGTTGTTATGTCCGATAGCATTAATGAAATGCGGGCTGAAATTCGCACGATAAACCAAACGACCATGCAAATTGCGCAAGTGATGACGACGATGAATACGTCAATGGCGGAAATACAGCAAAATATGGGGGCAATGCAATCAACGATGCAGGCAATGTCAACGAATATCAACAATATAGACCAGAATATTAATAGCAATCTCAATAGTATGCGAACAGACTTGCATGATATTAATAAAAATATGGCAATCCTGACAACTAGCACGGGTCAAATTCGCCTAGAAATGCAAGAAATTCGCAATCACACTAATATGATTAGTTATAATTTTCAAAATGTTGCGCGTGACATGAGTACCCTAACAAGTAATCTCACGCCCTTACTACAACGTTTTAATAATCTGCCTTGGTCTATGATGCCAAATATGCCAATGCTACCGTTTTAATCGGATAAGTGTGGCAAGAGAGAGGAAAAGGACGGCGGGGATAATAATAGAAAAGAGAACAAAGAAACCAATCTTTGTTCTCTCAAAGCAAAACTACAAAACTGTTTAAAATAGCCTACTTTGCAGCTTTTTCTACAGCTTTACCACCTTCCTGCACATCTTTACCTGCACCCGCAATCGTGTTGCAAGCAGCTAAAGAACTGACCATCAATAACATAGCAATAGCGGCAATAATTTTTTTCATAGAATGCTCCTACAATTTAGTGATGATTAACAATAATTCACGGTCTAGCTAGAGATACTACCCAAATTTACATAAATTAACAACCTATGGGATAAAAAATCCATGTTATCTCATAAAACCCATATCACGTAATGATTGATATATAACATAAATCCATTCACCTCTCGCTTTACCCCCACAACAGACTTCTTACAAAAATAATATAGATAACATGCTTTCAAGTCCTGTTATTCACAATTACTTTTGTAAAGGGTCTATTTATGCGAAGAATTAAGTAAAATCTACAGACTGACTTGCTTACAATCATGCTTGTTCAGCGTAAAATGCAAAAACGTTACTTATTTAACCTGAGTTCGGGATAAGAAATTCTCGTTCCCACGCTCCAGCGTGGGAATGCCTACCGCGTCGCTCCAGCGGCGAGGACTTTAATCACTTATTTAAGATAAAAATCATTGAGTTAAATCCGCCTCAATGTTTAACCAGCCTAAGCAAACGCGCCGCTAGAGCGACGCAATCTGCATTCCCACGCTGGAGCGTGGGAACGAGATAAACCAATTAAATTATCCCGAACTCAGGTTATTTAACATGTCAATAAATTGAGGACTCACACCATAAAAAAACAAGCGTGAATAAAGAAGAAACACGAAGACAGCCTGAACCCGCATTAGCAACGCTTTAGTTAAGAATTTATAATAAAATTAATCAGTTATTAAAATAATGTCGGTGCGAGTTCCTTCATACAATATGCTGAATCGCGCCAAATCGTGTAAATAAACTTAGCGAGTACTTCTATTATGAAATGGTTTAAAAATCTTTCCATTAGTACAAAGTTAATTTTTTCCGTTATTTTATTGGTAATTGTTTGTATTATAACGCTCTCTCTTGTAATTGGTTATCAGATAAAAAAACTCTCAGAAGACAGTGTTGCGTCAATCGCACGCGAAACTGCTTATCATTATGCAGGCATGGTTGAGGCAGTGCTAGAACACGACTTAGATAACGTTAGATCTCTTGCACGTATAGTTGAACTCATGATGCAATCCAGTGAACTATCGTTAACCCGTGCGCAAACCAATATTTTATTAAAAAATTTACTAGAAAAAGAACCTAGTTTACTGGGTGTTTATGCGGCTTTTGAACCTAATGCGTTTGACGGCAAAGATGATGCCTTTATGAATGCTGTAGGACATGATGCAACAGGGCGTTTTATTCCGCATTGGCATCGCAATGCAGACGGGGACATATTCACAGAACCGCTTAAAAACTATACAGAAATTGGATTAGGTGATTATTATTTAATTCCTAAACAAACCCAACGTGAAGCGATTACAGAACCTTATCTTTATACCCAATCCGATAAAAAACAAGTTTTAATAACATCCCTATCAGTGCCTATTTTTAATGCAAAACAAGTTTTTATTGGGGTTATTGGAATACATTTTGCGGTGGAAAATCTGCAAAAAATGTCAGAAAAACTTACAGTTAATGAATTTAAAGATGCTTACACAACGGTTTATTCTTCGCGTGGACTATTAGTAGCCAGTAAAAATGCTGAAAACTTTGGGAAAAAGATTCGAGAAGTAACACAAAGCGATGAATATATTAATGCAGTTTTAAAAAATGAACCTTTTTTACTCAATCGATATTCCAAAATTTTGCAGACAATGGTGTTGAGTTACGGAGCGGAATTCGATATTGGCAATACAAACACTCGTTGGATAGTCAGCATCAATATTCCCTTGTTTGAACTAGAAAAATCTTTTGAACAAGCCGTGTTTCACATTCTACTGATTGGCATTGTCACGCTGATTGTCGCCATTCTAATGGTGTACTGGTTAGCGAAAAAAATCGCTACACCGCTACATGAAGCCGTTGCCATTTCCCAAGCTATCGCTACAGGACAATTAGACAACCATATCGTACCCGATAGTCAAGACGAAACGGGGCAATTATTACAAGCCTTTAGCCTAATGCAAGCCAAGCTACACCAACAAATCTTAAAAGATAAACAGATTGCTGATGAAGCATTACGTATCAATGAAGCCTTAAACAATGTATCAACGGGCGTTTTGATTGCGGATAACAACTATCGTGTTATCTACATTAATAAAGCGGCGCAACAATTTTTTACCAAACATGAATATTCTATTCGCCAACACATTCCCTCGTTTCAAGCAAACATTGTTTTAGGACAGTTCATTGACAGTTATCATGCTAATCCTGCTTATCAACGCCAAATTTTATCAGAGATGACAGCCAGTTATGCGCGAGATATACACATAGGACAACTAACAGCATCCCTCAATATTAATATGGTTATCAATGTCGCAGGGGAAAAATTGGGTTGGGTACTAGAATGGCGTGACCGTAGCTTAGAAGTCGTGATGGAAGAAGAATTAAAAAGTGTTGTGTTTGCCGCATCAGCAGGTCGTTTTGACCAACGGATGAGCTTAGAAAATAAAACGGGATTTTTCCGTAATATAGGCGAAACGCTAAACCAAACGCTACAGTACAACCAGCAAATGACCAGCGACCTAATGCGCGTATTTTCCGCTGTTTCTCAAGGGGATTTAACCCAATCCATTCGTAACGAATATGCGGGCGACTTACAAATACTTAAAACAGATGTTAATACTACTATAAATCAACTAATTAAAGTTATACATAATATTCAACAATCTGTTGAAACGGTCAGTGCTGCCAGCAATGACATTTCACAAGGCAACATAAATCTAAGCCAACGCACAGAAGAACAAGCCGCCGCACTAGAACAAACAGCAGCCAGTATTGAAGAAATTACCAGCACCATTCAACAAAATGCAGAAAATGCCCGCCGAGCCAAACAATTGGCATTAGATGCGCAAAATCGGGCGCAACAAGGGGGTGCGGTTATCAATTCAGCTATAGCAACCATGACCATGATAAATCAAAGCAGTAAACGAATTGCTGACATTATCAGCGTTATTGATGAAATTGCATTTCAAACCAATTTACTCGCGTTAAATGCGGCGGTTGAAGCTGCCAGAGCGGGCGAACAAGGACGAGGATTTGCTGTTGTTGCTAATGAAGTACGCAACTTAGCACAACGCAGTGCTATTGCGGCTAAAGAAATTAAAAATCTAATACAAAACAGTGTAGAACAGGTAGAAGAAGGCTCAACACGGGTTAATGAATCAGGAAAAACGCTAGAAAGCATTCTAGTTGCCGTACAAAACGTGAGCAACATTGTCGCAGAAATCACCACCGCCAGTATTGAACAAGCAGCGGGCATTCAACAAGTTAATAAAGCCATTAGCCAAATGGATGAAATGACTCAACAAAATGCTTCATTAGTAGAGGAAGCAGCAGCCGCAAGTACAGCGATGCGAGAGCAAGCCGTAGAACTAAAAACCGCGATTGCTTTTTTTAAAACAAACAGCGGTGCTAGTGGTTTCAACCCAAAGTTGTAGGGCTTTGCTTTCGTGTAACACCATGTTAAGCTTTTATTTTTTGCACTATTGAAACACAAAACACCTTGACGGTATAGCACCTTTGAACCATAATTAGACCGTAGATGGCGGTATTAAATCTCTATCAAAAGAGAAACAGATAGCGTTATCAGTTAAAAGTAGGTGATTCCATACCTTGAGTTGGAGCTTTAAAAGTAGGTGATTCCATACCTTGAGTTGGAGCTTTAAAAGTAGGTGATTCCATACCTTGAGTTGGAGCTTTAGAAGTTTTTTAAAAGCGGCTTTTATAATAAAGCCGCTTTTTTGTTTTTGTGGGGTTAGCTTTATGATGCGCTTATATCAAGTTGAAACGCTTTATGTAGAGTATTTAAAAAAATTCGATGGAAAAATTCTGAATAATGAGAAAAATAATAATACAAGACCTTATATTGGCGTGGTTTTTGAGATAAATAATTTTAAATATTATGTCCCTTTAAGTTCTCCTAAGAATAAGCATCATTCGTGGAAGGATCGGCTGGACTTTGTTCGCTTGGAAGATGGTAACATTTTAATAGCCGTATTAAATATTAATAATATGATTCCTGTTCCACCATCTGAAATAACTGAATTAGATATTAATAATGAATCTGAGCCTTATAGAAGTTTGCTTAATAAAGAGTATCTCCTTATAAAGAAGAAAGAAGCAAAAATAATTAAAAATTCGCAGAATATTTATGAAAAAGTAGTCGTTAAACAAGATTCACACTATGCAAAAATTTGCTGTAACTTTAGTCTATTAGAACAAAAATGTCTGGAGTTTTCAAAAAACTAAAGCATCTCTCCCACAATCCCCATCGTTTCCACGCTCACTGTGCAGACTTTTCCTAATAAATCAATAACCGTTTCTTTGTAATCGGCGAAATGGTAGTTGTTGAATTTTTCCCGAATTGTTGGGTCTTTTGGGGTTTTTTCTTTGTATTGGTCTAATACCCATTCTAATGCGGAACGATTCCCTAGTTGATATTGCCATGCTATTTCTGGAATGTTTTTTAATTGGGTTTCGCTGTCGATTTCTATTAGATGACTTGTTTTATCCGCTTTTAAGCGGACTTTGTTGGTTTTTGTTTCGGAATCAACGCGTGTGAAAGCATAAGGCGTGATGGTTTCAAAATTAACGTGTAGTTGTATTAAGCGCGCTCCCCAATTTTTCCATTTAAAAAAGTCGTTATAAAACGGAATGCGCGGGAATTCTTGTTTTAAGTTTAAGGCAAATTTTTCTCGATACGCGGGATTGTGCAACACCGCATAAACATAGTGAAATATATCAGTTTTTTCTATTTCAGTGGTTTGGTAATGTTCACGAAATTGTGTTAATGCCCAGTCGGTGATGTTGTCTTGGCGGGTGTTGTCTTTGGCGTAAGTGTATAACGCAATAGCAACTGTATCTCCTGTTAAGTGTAAATCAGGAATAACGTTGGTTGCTATCATGAAAAATTGTTTATTTGTCGTGACATTGGAAAAGCAAATCACCACATTTTCAAAATTTGAATTGGGATATACACCAAATATATCTCTTAATTTATACTGCATTTCATTAAGTTTTTGGTTAAAATAAAGTTTCTTAATGATAAATGGTCGATAAACTGAGTCAATTACGCATTTCTCATCGTAAGAATAAGCGACATTTTTAGCCAAATCATTTTTGACCGCTCTTGTCCATTTTATTTCTGTATCAATAAGCTCAGAATTAAGTCGTTTTTGCTCATAATTATCAATTAAAAAATTGACTTTTTGATTTACTTCTTTTTCTGAAAAGTCATAAACCCATTCATCACGATTGGTTACAACTCCCAAAGAATGCAATTTAAAAATTGCTTCCTGACTTCTCCCCGCTTTGGCTTCTTTACTGGCAATTGGCAAATAATCTGCCCAATCTTCGGTAGGTTGATTTAACCATAAACCTTGTGGATTCGGACGAATTAAATCAAATTGTCCTGTTTTGGCTAATTTTTGCAAAGAATGGCTTTTTAACCAGCGACGTTTTTCTATTGCAGGCAAAAAATCATCTAACGCTAAATGATGAATTTTACAGCCATTTAAAGCAGGATTTCGCACTAAGAAAACAATCGCAACGCCTGCTTGAATGCCAAAAATATTATGTTTTGTGCCAGAAATTTTAGGATTTTTCCGTACATCACTCATTAAATCAACAATCCAAACTTCTTGAAATTCTTTGGCTATGGTTTTGCGAAAACCATCAAAACTGCGTGAATCCAAATAAGACCGATTAGTAACAAATCCTAAAATGCCTTTTTCTCCCAATCTATCGGAAGCCCAACGAAAGAAACGCACATAAGGGTCATATAATTTAGTTTTTTGCGCGGTGCTTTCTGATAAGTAAGTGTCTTTAATACGCTTATCAATGGCAATGGCAACATCATTTTTATTGTTGTCATTCTCATTTTGCTGATTAGCGTTATAAGGTGGATTGCCTAAAATAATGGGAATTTTACGTTTATTCTGGGCTTGAATGCGCAAATGGTTTTCATCGGTCAAACTGCCGAATATATCACTGATTGCGCCTGAGTGGGTTTGTTCAAAACCGACATTGTCTAACGTATTAACAAGACATAAACCTTTAAATTCCTGCCATTCATGCGTAATTTCATAAAAAGTTTGTTCGATATTCAAACAAGCAATGTAATAAGACAAAATAGATACTTCATTAGCATGAACTTCCTGCATAAATTTACGCACTAATTCTTTATTTTGTCCGCGCCAAAAATCCAACAAATCAACAATAAATGTTCCCGTTCCCGTGCAAGGGTCTAAAATATCTAAATCTTTATCAATCAGTGATTTATTAAAATGCTCCTGTGCTAACCAATCGCAACCAGAAATAATAAAACGCACGGCTTCTTGTGGTGTATAAACAATGCCTAATTTATCGGCATCTTTTGGGTTGTAAGCGGTGTAAAAATCTTCATAAACTTGTTTCAAAAAAGTTTGTTTTTCATGCGATGTAACCGTGCTGGCGGCGGCCTGACGAATCGCAGCAAAATAGGGTTCTAAACGCTTTAACAAATTAATCCGTGTTTCACCAAGAAAAAAAGACCGTTCTAATTCACCAATGGCAACGGCTAAGTGATTTTCTCGATGAAAATTAGAATCGGGAAAGACGGCACGAAAAACTTGGTCAGTTAAAATATGTTGAATCAACATTTCATCTACATGATTCCGCGTCACATTTTGACCAATAGAACGTTGACACAAGGCCAAAAATTGTTGTGCTTGTTGATGAAACTTTAAATTATCTGTGTGGGCTTTTTCTAATAATTGAATTAAAGCTTTTGAAACATCAGGCAATTCGCTTAGAAATTTATCGCGTGCTAACCGAAAATTCTGTACTTGTGGCAATTCATAGTCAAAAAATCGGGTGAGTAATTTTTCAAACTGTTTTGCATTTTCAATGGGTGTGCGAAACGCTTCTTCATGATGTTGATATAAAACAGCGGTGCGCGTGTCTTCAAAAATAATATTATCTGATGGATAGCCTTTCGCTAATTTAAGGCTGATTTCGGTATCTAAATCATCTTTTTCATCTTTCGCTTCCCACCAGCCATGCACCAAACGTAAGCGGTCAATCACCGCGCCATCAACACGCAAATTGCCTGTTGTTTTTTTAATTGGGTATTCGGCTAACACAATTAATTGATGTTCTTCAGCAATTTCTTTTAATAAATTTTCAAAAGCACGGCGTAAATTACCTTCATTCACACCCCCACCAATGCGGCGTAAATCATCTAATTCGCGATAATAGGATTGGATGGAAGTAGTCATAAAAGAGTCGTCTGTGTTTTTAGGGGTTTAGTGTGAGAAGGGGCAGATTTCTCCTCCCTTTTGGGAAGGAGGAGAACAACTTATTGTATCAAATCAGGTTTAAAACGAAACAGAACAGCTTTGTCGGTATTGCCAAGTTGAACTTAAAAATAAAAAACGGTTATAAAAATGTAATTCCTACCTGAAACAACCGTTCTACTGCATCAATCCGTTTTTTATCCATCAGGAATAAAATCACGTGGTCTTCTGCCTCAATAACCGTATCATGATGCGCCATAATAACTTGTTCATCACGCACAATTGCGCCAATGGTTGTACCGGGTGGGAGTTTGATTTGGTCTATTCGTTTTCCCACCACTTTAGAGGCTTTTGCATCACCATGTGCAATCGCTTCTATTGCTTCAGCCGCACCACGTCGCAAAGAGTGAACCACTACGACATCCCCACGACGCACATGGGCGAGTAGTGTTCCAATCGTGGCTTGTTGTGGAGAAATCGCTATGTCTATCGTACTACTTTGTACAAGGTCAACATAAGCCGCACGATTTATCAATGCCATTACTTTACGCGCGCCCATACTTTTTGCGAGCATGGCGGACAGGATGTTAATTTGGTCGTCATTAGTGACAGCGCAGAATATATCTGTTTCGTTGATATTTTCTTGGCGCAATAAATCTTCGTCTGCCGCTTCTCCATGTAACACGATGGTGTTATTCAAAATCTCAGAAATCTCTTCTGTACGCGCGGCATTGCGTTCAATCAGTTTTACTTGATAACGGTTTTCTAGGGCGGACGCAAGGCGTGTTCCAATATTTCCACCGCCTGCAATCATAATGCGTTTACTGGGGCGATCGAGTTCTCGCAAACAGCCCATCACACTGCGTATATGTTTGGTCGCGGCAAGAAAAAATACTTCGTCATCTGCTTCGATAACCGTATCACCTTCAGGCAAAATTGCCCGTCCGCGTCGAAAAATGGCAGCAATGCGGGTTTCTACATCGGGCATGTAATCTTCTAGCGTGCGGATGGCTTGCCCAACCAAAGGGCCGCCATAAAAGGCTTTTACAGCAACAAGTTGCACTTTACCCGCAGAAAAGTCTAAAACTTGTAGTGCATCAGGATAGTCTATAAGCCTTTGAATATAGTGTGTTACTAGTTGTTCTGGACTGATACGAACATCAACAGCTAACGCACCCGGTGCGAATAAATCTTTGTGTTTTATATAGTCGGCTTCTCGAACTCGGGCAATTTTCGTGGGGGTGTGAAAAAGCGTATGTGCGATTTGACAGGCTATCATGTTGGTTTCATCGCTGTTGGTCACGGCGATTAGCATATCGGCATCTTCCGCACCTGCTTTGAGTAATACGCTAGGATGGGCAGCATGTCCGTGAATAGTGCGCAAGTCTAAATGGTCTTGTAAATTTTGTAATAGGCTGGCGTTTTGGTCGACAACCGTAATGTCATTGGCTTCTACGGATAAATTATTGGCAAGTGATGTACCGACTTGTCCTGCACCGAGAATGATGATTTTCATAATATTAATTCAGTTAGAAAACAAAGAGTAGCCATGTTTTAGATTAGTAAGGACAAACAGGATGAATAGCATCTGTTTTATTTTTTATTTTGTTTAGGGTCTATATCTAACGCTCTGAGTTTACGATATAAATGGGTTCTTTCTAACCCTACACGGCTTGCAACTTTACTGACATTACCGCCAACTTCTTGCAGTTGATGCTCTAAATAGGCACGTTCAAATTGTTCGCGGGCTTCACGCAGGGGTAAATCATACATCGTATGGTTACTTGTATTTGCAGTGTTACTTTGGCGTTGATGACTGCTGAGTATGGGTTCTACTTCAGTGAGTTCTATACTGAGGCCATTACCTAAAATCAGTAGGCGTTGCACTAAGTTTTTTAATTCACGAATATTCCCCGGCCAGTTGTAGTGGCGTAAACGGTTTTGGGCGGCAACGGTGAAACGACGGTAGGGTAGATTTTCTTGATTCACAAATAAATTTGTGTAAAATTCAAGTAGTTGTGGGACATCTTCGTAATGGTCGCGGAGGGGGGGAACGTGTAGCGGGACGATGTTTAGGTAGTAATATAAATCTTCTCGCAGATGTCCATTGTGAACAACTTCGTCTAGGTCGTAATCTGTTGCCGCAATCACACGTACATCAATAGGGACGGGTTCAGCCCCGCCATTACGGAAGAAAAATTGACTTTCTAAGCTGTTGAGTAAGCGCGCTTGTATGGCGACATCTAAATCGACGATGTCTTTAATAAATAATGTGCCACCATTTGCCTGTTCTAGGCGCGATGGGGTGCTACTGTTTTGATTTCCAAATAATTCTAGGGCTTGACTTTCAGGGTTCATGCCCGCAACCCGCACATTAACGAAGGGGGCGGGTTGACGGCGGCTATTTTGATGAATGTAACGGGCAAATAAGGTGCGTCCACATCCCGGCTCGCCGGTGATTAGGACGGCGGTATCGTGTTGATTAATCCGTTTTACTTGTTCGCGCAATGCGCCCATGACATCACTGTTTCCAACAGGTTCAGTTACTGTTAGGGCGTGTTTGCGTAAGCCGTAATTCTCACGCCGTAGAATGGCCATTTCTAACGCGCGTTTCATCGTAATGAGTAGTTTAGAGATGGAAACGGGTTTTTCTATGTAGTCATAAGCCCCTAAACGTGTTGCTTCGACAGCGGTTTCAACAGAGCCGTGTCCAGACATCATGATAACGGGGGCACTGTCCATTAATCCGCTATCGTGCCATTCTTTTAAGAGCGTCACGCCATCAGTGTCTGGCATCCAAATATCGAGTAAGATTAAATCGGGATGGGCTTCGCGACGGAGTCGGCGAGCCGTATCAGCATTTTCAGCAACACTGACGCGAAAGCCTTCATCCTCAAGGATTTCTTTCATCAGGTTACGAATGTCTGGTTCATCATCAACAACTAAGATATGCGCTGTAGTATTCATAGGGATTCTAGGTGATAAACGGATGTTTCAGAACGACTGATATTGACTAAAGGTAGGCGTATGATGACGCAAGCCCCTTGTGCATTTTCAATCCAAACCATGCCATTGTGTTCATCAATAATTTTTTTTACGATGGCTAAGCCTAAACCTGTTCCTTTGGGTTTAGTGCTGACATAAGGTTCAAAAATTTGGTCAAGCATTTGTGCAGGCACGCCGGGCCCTTCATCTTGAATGCGCAATTCTACACAATTCAACTGTGGTTCTGATAAATAATGTGTATTAATTAAGACCTGTGCATCTGTAGGACTGGCTTCAATGGCATTTTTTATGAGATTGTGTAATACCTGCCGTAATCGTCCTCTATCTGCTTCAATAATGGGTAGGTCTTCGTCTAATAAAAAGGTGAGATGAATTTTTTCACTTTGGTAAAGGTCTAATACTTCTTGAATAAGATTGTTAAGGTTGACTCTTTGCCATTTCATTTGTGGTGTGCGGGCGTATTCAGAAAACGCATTGACCATTTCTTTCATTGCTTCAACTTGTTGAATAATGGTATGTGTCATGCGGTCTAGGGTTTCTAATTGTTTATCGGGTTTCTCGTCACGCAGATATTTTTGGCGTAACCGTTCTGCGGATAATTGGATAGGGGTTAATGGGTTTTTAATTTCATGTGCAAGCCGTCGTGCAACCTCGCTCCATGCGGCTTCACGCTGGGCTTGTAATAGCGTGGTGATGTCATCAAAGAGTAAGACGTAACCCCCATCTAAGGGCATATCTTCGTTAGTTGGTTTTAGGCGTGTGCCACGACACATTAATATTTTGCGTCCCCCTGTGCCAAATAGGGTAATTTCTTCGCGCCAATCAGCTATTTCTTTGTCGTATAAGTATTTTTGAATCACTACGTATAAAGATTGTAGGGGGGGATTTGCTTCTTGTAATGTCCATAAAGATTGTCCTAATAGTTCACTTAATGGCACGCCTAAAATATGTTCGGCAGCGGCATTGGTTGTGCGTAGATGCAGTTGATTATCCAGAGAAATAACCCCTGAAGATAAACGCCCTAAAACGGTTTCTAAGTAAATCCGTTGTGCGTCGGTTGTTTCTTGGCTGCGTTTAACGGCTTCTTGTGCTAACGCAATGCGGCGTGTCATTTCATTAAATGATTGTACTAAGAAACCAAGTTCATTGAGTTGATTAACAGGGAGTTGTTTATCATAATTTCCGCGTGCAACCGCGCGAGTTCCTTCAGCGAGGTCACTTAAGGGCGCGACGAACCGCCGAGCGAGAAAGTAGGCTACCCAAATCGAGCCGAAAATGGTGATGAGTAGTAGGAGTGATAGAACCAGCGTAAAACTAATTTTTAATGGGTCGTGTAAATAGGCCCGTTCTTGATAATCTGCATAGGTGGCTTGGACAGTGCTGGCTAAGTCTTTAATATTTTGGGCAACAGGGAATAAGGCTTGGAGTAAGCGAACTTCATTGCCTTGCATGATTCTGACAATCACGCGAATGGTCCAACCTTGTGATGATGTTTGGTCAAGCCCGATGTAACTTTGTGATTGTTTTAGGTAAAGTAATAGACTATCGTTTAATTGGGTTGGCAGTAGTTGCCCTGTTTCGGCAATGTTAGAGGCAATTAGGCGACCGCTGGTCGTTAATAAAATAATTTCTGAAGCCCCACTACGCACGCGCAATTCATCTAGTTCTAGGGGAATAGTTTGCTGGTCATCAGACAGGCTTAGGGCTTCTGCAATCGCTTCTGTTTGGCGCAAGGCTTCGCGACGACGGGAATCTAGCGAGGCTTGGCTTAAACTTAAGGAATTTGAGAGGGCTTGTTCAATATTGACATCAAACCAACTGTCAAGCCGTTGATTAATAAATTGCAGCGCGAAGTAATAAACAATACAAACGGGTGTAACGGATAAAATAACCAGTAGGATAAATAACCGTACAGTTAGCCGTGCGCCCGTCCGTTGTTTACGCACTTGACGGGCTAGTTGTCCAACATTTAACACGGTTAAGGCTAATAATGCGACGACAGCAATAATATTGCCGACTAATAATAATGTGTAGAGGCGGTCAAAGCGGGTGGAGCTTTGTAAAGCATCAGAAGTCATTAACATCGAAAACAACAAGGCCAGTGTTAAAACAGTGGCTGTTCCAATGTTTAACCATTTTTTGACGGCTACGGCGTTAAATCGCATATAAACCACTCACTATCAAGTCGCCAACCAGAAGAAAAATAAGCGATTGGACGCAAAGGCGCGGGTAAGGCTTCTATATCTAAGCGCAATTGTAGATACACTTGATAATGGTTACTACTTTGCACTAACGTTTTATCTAATAAGGGAAATTCTTTTAAATTGCCCAGTGCATTTAAGGCGGCTGTTAGGGTTAGAAACGTTTCTTGAATGCCTGTATTTAAATATAACACGACATATTGTTGACTTAAGGGGTAATAACGCAGTTGATAACGCTGGCGTAAACTGGCAACCGTGTTATCCCACCAGAATGACCGCACCCGCTGTACATCGATGGCTAATTCTAGGGTAATCACTACCCCATTATTGAGGGCTTCTATCACTTCAGGTGTCAGTGCGTAGCTTAATTGTGCATTTAGCTGATAGACATCATTATTTAATTGTGTATCCGCATGTTTAATAGCAAATTCAGCATATACGTGTGGGCTAAATAGTAAGCATAGTAAACTGCTAAGTCGTAAAACATGTCGCAAATAAGCAATATGATGCGGTCTGTGGTGAGACGGGAAATCCCTATCACGCAGAAACAGGTGAAACATTTTGTTTAACAAGGCAGGCATAATAAAAACCATCAAAATTAAATTCGCCCGATAAAATCTGTCGACCCACAGGCGAGGCATGTCCCCATTCAACCATCAGCGGAACAGCCCGCGCATCTGGGTGAGATTGCAAAAATGATTGCAATTGTAAATGATTTTCCTGAGAAAAAACTGAACAAGTTGCATACAATAATTTCCCATTTGGTTTTAACAAAGACCAGATGGTCTCCAATAAACGGGCTTGCTGTTCAAGTAGAGATACAATATCACTTGCTTGGCGTAAATGTTTAATATCTGGATGACGGCGAATAACACCACTCGCAGAACAGGGGACATCTAATAAAATACGGTCAAACAGTTGTCCATCCCACCATGAAGCGGGTTCACTGGCATCTGCACAGATTAATGTTGCCGTTAAATTTAAGCGTTGTAATCCTTGTCGCATGGTTTCTACCCGCGCGGCTTGATTGTCTATAGCAACCAATTCACTCGGGTTTGAACTTTCTAATAAATGTGCAGTTTTTCCACCCGGTGCGGCACACGCATCTAATACGCGCATTCCCGCTTGTACTTCTAATAATGGAGCGGCTAACTGTGCAGCCCCATCTTGTACAGAAACCCAGCCACTCTGGAAATAAGGCAATTGCTGTACATCCATCGCTTGTTCTAAAAAAATACCGGTGTTGGTAAAGGGTACAATCGTCGCGTTAATCCCTTGTTCTTGTAGCAATGTAAGGTAGTTTTCACGGCTTGTTTGTCGTTGATTAACCCGTAAGGTCAAGGGGGGATGGAGATTATTTGCATTGGCAATGGTTTGCCAATCATCTGCCCAATCTTGTTGAAATTGGGCTAACCACCATGCTGGATGTGCAAAATGGCTAATGGGGTCTTGTTCTATCGCTGTTAATAAAGCAGTTTGTTTGCGTACACATTCGCGTAATATCGCATTTGCTAATCCTGTTGCCCATGTTTTGTTTACAAAACGGGTTAATTCTACGGTTGCGGTTGTCGCGGCATGTGCAGGAACACGCATAAACAGTAATTGGTATAACCCAATTAATAAAATAATTTGTATATCAATATCTTTTTCTTTTAATCCTTTGCTTAATAAAGTCTGCAAAATAAATTGTAAGCGTGGTAAATAGCGCATGACACCATAAGCAATTGCCTGTGCAAGTCCGCGCTCGCGTCCATCAGACAGTTGTGGTAATTGTTTATCTAAACAATCGGATAAAGAGTGACGTTGTTGAATAACGGCTAATAAAACAGTCAAGGCTATTTGACGGGCTTGTAACGGTTTGGGTTTGTACATGATGAAAGGCAATATAGTGAGTACAGCAATACGAAAAAGGGTTGTTATTTTATAGTAATTATTGAAGTAGGTGCGAATTCATTCACTCGAGACAATGCTAATGGATTTCTTGCAACAGTATGTTGGGAATGGTGAATAACGGATAACCGCATTAAAAGCCGTAGAACCCGTGCTATTTTTAAACAGCATTCTTTAATTACCGTTAAATCTTGAAAATGCTGTGTGTCTAAAAAAATGGATGCTGACAGTCTTTAAAAATAGGCAACATCGCTAAAAACAATGGTATCCATACTATTTTTACAAGGGGTCTATTGTTATCATGGCACGCGATAAAAATTGCCATCCATTTCTTAACTTACTATTTACTGGTTACTGCCATGATTCAGTTGTCATTAGGAGAAATTGCCCGCGTTCTACAAGGACGGCTTATTGGGTCAGATATTCCTTTTACGGGATGTTATACCGACACGCGCAAGCCATTAGCAGGGGGTTTGTATGTGGCCTTAAAAGGGCAACAGTTTGATGGACATGAATTTTTACCCCAAGTTCAGGCGCAGGGGGCTTGTGCTGCGTTGGTAGAGCAGGATAATGTAAAGATTGATTTACCAATGGTTTGTGTTGCTAACACATGGCAGGCAGTGGGACAACTGGCGCATTATTGGCGAGAACGTTTTAACCCGCCTGTTGTTGCTGTCACAGGGAGTAATGGTAAAACCACGGTTAAGGAAATGACACGCCAGATTTTAGCGCAAGCGGGACAAGTCTTGGCAACACAGGGGAATTTAAATAACGAAATTGGTTTACCCCTAACCTTATTTCAGCTAGAAGCAAATCATGATTTTGCCGTGTTAGAAATGGGGGCGAGTAAACGCGGGGATATTGCTTATTTAAGCCAGATTGCGCAACCAAGCATTGCGGTTGTTACACTTTGCGCGCCATCTCATTTAGATGGATTTAAAAGCGTGGAAGGGGTTGCACGAACAAAAGGGGAGATTTTTGAACACCTGCCCATGAGCGGCATTGCTGTCATTAACCAAGATGATTTTTACAGTGGTTTATGGCAAGAACTTGCGGGTCAGCGTAAAATAATTACTTTCGGTTTACATAAACTCGCGACCATTACCGCTTATGATATAAATCTAGCGGTTGACCATACCCAATTTATCCTTGTTACGCCACTCGGTGAAATTTCTATTTTTCTCCCCCTTGCAGGACAACATAATGTAATGAATGCCCTTGCTGCCAGTGCTTGTGCGTTGGCGAGCGGTTGCACGCTAAGCCATATTCAGCAAGGTCTAAACAGCTTTTCTGCGGTAAAGGGGCGATTACAGTGTTATCAAGGGGTAAAACACTGTACCGTTATTGATGACACCTATAATGCCAATCCACAGTCATTTCAGGCGGCTTTAGCGGTTTTGAGTCGCTATAATAGCCCGCGTTGGTTAGTGATGGGGGATATGAAAGAGTTAGGCGAACAAAGTGCAATGTTTCACCAACAACTGGGGGAATCTGCACGTCAATTAGGAATAGCACGTTTGTGGGCTGTTGGCGATATGAGTCGTTTTGCCGTTACTGCCTTTGGGCAGGGTGCTAGCCATTGGACAAATCAAGCAGCAATGATTAGCGCGTTATTAACTGAATTAAGCGAAAATACAACCTTATTAATTAAAGGGTCACGCAGTATGCAAATGGAAAAAGTTGTCCAAGCACTCACACAAGGAGAATAACAAACTATGTTGCTATGGATTAGCGAGATACTCGCCCACTATTATAGCCCGTTTAATGTGTTTCAGTATCTTACCTTACGTGCCATTCTCAGCGCATTAACTGCATTGTTAGTTGCGTTATTGGTAGGGCCAAATATGATTCAACATTTAACCCGTTATCAAATTGGGCAAAGTGTTCGAAATGATGGACCTAAATCCCATTTTAGCAAGTCGGGTACACCGACGATGGGAGGCGTGTTAATTTTAGTGGCTATCTCATCTAGTACGCTGTTGTGGGCGGATTTAACCAATCGTTTTACTTGGATAGTTTTAATAGTCACTTTACTGTTTGGTTGTATTGGTTGGATTGATGATTATCGGAAAGTGATACAAAAAAACTCAAAAGGATTGAGTGCAAAAGAAAAATATATGATGCAATCTATCGTCGGTTTTTGCGCAGCAATCGTTATTTTTCTAACCGCACACTCACCCGCAGAAACACAATTGCTTTTACCTTTTGTTAAAAATATCGTTATCCCTTTATCCCCGCTGATGTTTATTTTTCTAGCCTATTTGGTTATTGTGGGGACAAGCAATGCGGTTAATCTAACGGATGGTTTGGATGGATTAGCTATTATGCCAACGGTGTTAGTTGTTGGTGCATTAGGTATTTTCGCATACGTCACAGGACATTTTAAATTTGCCAGCTATTTGGGGATTCCATACATTGCAGGGGTTGGCGAAGTCGTGGTTTTTTGTGGGGCAATGGTTGGCGCAGGGCTTGGATTTTTATGGTTTAATACTTATCCCGCACAGGTTTTTATGGGGGATGTTGGTGCATTAGCGTTGGGTGCTGCATTAGGTGTCATTGCGGTTGTTGTCCGTCAAGAATTGGTGTTATTTGTCATGGGTGGCGTGTTTGTAATGGAAACTATCTCCGTTATTTTGCAAGTTGCTTCCTATAAATTAACAGGACGGCGTATTTTCCGCATGGCTCCTTTGCATCATCATTTTGAATTAAAAGGTTGGCCTGAACCACGGGTTATTGTCCGCTTTTGGATTATTACCGTTGTCCTTGTGTTAATCGGTTTAGCTAGCCTAAAAATTCGCTAACTGTTTTAGTAGAGAAGTGATTTTAAGAGGCTTCTCTACTCGCCCATTTTTCCCCGTAAAAATCGCTTTGCTATTGCGAGCTGTTGATGAAATAAGGCTTTATCTGTCGTAAAAGGCAGGTTCTGAAACAACTGTACGACTGTAAAATTACCTTTAAAAAGATGATATATCAATCGTAACTGCACCTGAGTATGGGGTAATTTTAAATAACGGCTATAACGTAAAAAATCGGTGAAATGGGGCGCGGGCAGGGCATATTTAACCATAGGTAATTCACTGTCAAAAAATTGACGACTGACGAATAAACAAGCACCGTTTAGGTTTACTAAACATTGTTGAATATTTGGCAATGTTTCCGTCGTAATGACCTCTAAATAAAGTAAATAAGGGCGTGTTGATGTCAGCGGTAAAGCATCAAAACTATAAAAAATATCATATCCCTGTTGTTGTAACTGCCAACAAATTCGCCGGGCTATCGTCGTTTTACCCGTGCCTGCCTCGCCTGTTAGCCACACCATCGCCTTTGTTTGCTGTAACAATGTCATTAATTGACGCAATACCAATCGTTGTCCAATTAAAAAAGGCGGCGGCGTTGCTTGCACTGGGGTTAAATCGGTAGCAGACACAGTGGCTGTTAGTGTGCGTAAGGGGTTTTGACTGTATAAAGT
Organism: Beggiatoa leptomitoformis; assembly: GCF_001305575.3. Lineage (NCBI taxonomy): Bacteria > Pseudomonadati > Pseudomonadota > Gammaproteobacteria > Thiotrichales > Thiotrichaceae > Beggiatoa > Beggiatoa leptomitoformis. The sequence continues at coordinate 1,686,659 of NZ_CP012373.2, read as the reverse complement.
GGGTAAACTCCATTGTCCCTGACTGGGGTCAACAATGGTTTTTAATTGCGCATTGCTCCATGTTTCTTCTGGGGCTAATAATTGTGTCATGGCAATTCGTGCTTGTTGCACAGCAATATCAACACGTTGTTGTTGTAATAAATGTTGACAGAAATGTTGAATAAATACATGACTAGCGCGGTCTAACACTTTATCGCGCATTCCAACCACATGTGGAATATAGGGGTGTAAATCGGCTGCAAGTTGGGCAGAATGACAAACGGCTAACACTAAACATTCAATCCTTGCATTTTGTAAATAACGCATTAATTGCGTTGTAGGAATAACGGTGGTTTGCCCTTCTGTTGTTTCAAATAAAAAGTGAATGTCTGCTTGTTCAGATAATACCGCATGTCCACTAAGAATCACTAAATGCCATGCCTGTTCTAATAGCTGTGTAAACGTGCTAAACCGTCCATCGTCGGGCATTTGTAACGTGACTAATCCTTGCTGAATAAAAGGCTGCAACACGGTATAAAGAACTTGTTGTTCTGTTTCTATTTCTAACGTAGTTTGTAACTCTTTTTCTGACTGAATCGTAAAGAGTAAAATACGTAAAGGAAAAGGTTGTTTAGAGGATATTTGTGTATTAACCCATTGATGATAGAAAGTATAATCAGGGTGTTTTGCTAAAAAATGTAATACGGGATGCCAAAGAGATTCCCAATATAAATTAGGATAAGCCTGCGTATTTAGGCAAATTATCCGTTGCATTGGCGTATGACTTGCTAAAAGAAGTGGGCGGCAAATAGGCCAAAGCGATGTACCCACTTGTTGTAATTGTAATTCTGTAACGGTCTGTTGTTGAAATGCCTTGTGTAACAACGCGATTGCGGTAACAAGATTTGTCATTACAGTTATTTTTATATCCTGTTAGGCAGAAAAAATGCGGGCAAGGGCTACTTTGAGGGCTATTGAATAAGTGATAAATAACATTAAGAATGCGTTATTACCTATTGCTAATGTTAAAAAAATACTCGCTTCTTACGCGAAAATATGTTTGAATAAAACAGTCTATACAAGACTGTTTATCCACGTCTGGGGGACTATATGAAAGGATACTTAATTGTAGCGTTTCTCGCTACTGTAGTTGTGTTATCAGGCTGTAGCAGAAGACCCGTACCGTTAGCAACATCTTACCCCTTAACAACCCAACAAAAAATGCAAGCAGCGCATCATTGGGATGTTTTAGCGGATGATGTCGCGGCACGTTTAAAAGCAACATTGGAAGCAGGGTTTGGCGCGCCTGAACAATTCCCTGATATTTATATTCCAGAACCCGATAAAAAGCGTTCACAATTTAGCCAAACTTTTTATCATTTACTGACAACACAATTAGTAAGGCGTGGGGTGTCAGTCATTACGAATCGGGCAAGACCTTCGCAGGGTGGCTCGGGTTATGTAGATGCGATTGCATTTGACAATAACGTAATGGTTATTGATTATGATATACAAGTTATTCAGCATAATGACAGAAGGTTGAGCTATCCACCACCCGGCATTTATACCGCCTTAGCGGGTGGCGTTTGGTTAGTTGCACAAGCTGTGGATACATGGGAAAAAGCAGCACTGGCTGTTTTCCCCATTACGGTTGGAATGGATATTAATGCCGCTGCCGATATGTATTTACCCGGAGAAACCAATACAGAAGTTGTGATTACGTTAACAGCGACACGCGGTCAACAACACTTCTTTGCGGATACTGGCATTTACTACATTAATACAGGTGATTCTGACCAGTATGATGATACGATGGGTAAATCAATGCGGGTGGTAAATGAATGATGAATAAAACACTTCGTTCCTTTTGCATACTGGCATTATGTACTTATTTTCTAACAGCATGTTCTTCTCAATCGAAAAAAGAAGAAATTCCTGATGTTAATTTAGTTGAAGCCAGCTATGTTGTGGCAGATGCCTTGTTAGTGAATGCAGAAAAACTCAATCTCAATCGCACGAAACCCTTATTAGTAGCTAGTTTTGTTAATGTGGATGATGTGCAACAATCTTCCACTTTAGGACGGATGATTGCAGAACAAATCGGCTCGCGGATTTCACAAAGTGGTTTAAAAGTGGTAGAAGTTAAACTCCGTAGCGACAGCATTTTTGTGAAGGGCAATCAATATCCTAATGAAGGGGAATTTTTACTATCTCGTGAACTCAAAGATTTAAGCTCAGAACATGATGCCGTTGCAGTCGTTGTTGGAACGTATGCAGAAAGTAAAAGTCGGGTTTATGTCACTGCTAAAATGTTAAATACACATGATAATAGCATTATGGCTTCATTTGATTATAGTTTACCCATTGGTGCAGATATTAAACAAATGCTACGAAATGATAAACGTCGACGTTAAATAGGATTTTTTAACCCTGTTTGTAAAACCGCAACCTGTTTGTTGCGGTTTTTTTATGTCTGATAAAACTGATTGTAGGGTGATGACTGACTGAAATTTGATGCGTCAATAAAAAATGGAGGCTTTGCGTTTTACACTAATTTATTTAGCAAGACGTGTTTGAATACTTGCAAGGGTACGAATCCAAGGTTGTGTTTGTTCACGTAATTCGCTGGGTAAACTCGCAAGGGCTTGTTCTGCTGCTTTGCGTGAAGGATAAATACCTGTTGTTACAACATACCATTCTTTATCACGATAAAGCGTTTTAAAAACAGCCACTTCACTCAATTGATGTGTTTGCAAAAAAGGTTGTAACGTCGTGTAATCGTGCGCACCTAAAATTTGCAGGGTATAAGCATTTGGGTTTTGCACCCGTAACCAGCTTGCATCATTGATATTTTTTACGCCCAACAAGATAGTGTCAAAATCATTTGCTTGTTTTTGCGGTAATGGCTGTTCGGGGTTAGCGGGGTTTTCTGTGCTTTTTTCTGCTGTTGCAACAAGCAAGACGGTGGTTAAAGGAATAATAGTTTGTGCTTTTACTTGTAATTCAGCATCATAACCCAGTTGTTTGGCAATAGGGTCTGTAGGGGCAATTGTGGCGTTAGTTGGGGTGGGTTGTGTTGGCAGGCTTAGGGGCGTTGCGGGGTCAGTCATCCGCAAATGATTGTCGTTACCGATGAGTAATTCTGGATATTCTACCCATAAAAATGCACCTATGCCCAACAAGATTAATACAATAAATGTTCCCCAGAGGAATTTATGTTGATGGGCATTGACTAATCGTTCTCGTTCTAAAAGCGCATTATGCAACACTTGTTCAGCCAATAGATTAACTTCACCGGGAATGCCTTCTGATAAATGGTAAATTTTGCGAATGACTTCCGCAGAGAAAAGTTTTTGGGTTTGATAAGGTGTATCTACTAAGTAAGCATCAATGTAGTAAAACATTTGTTCTATGGATAAAGGGGGAATATCCAAGGTATGAATCAGTGTATTGTGTACCACTTCAAATTCAGGTGCGGCAAGAATACTGGTAATTTGGGGTTCACATAGCAATAGCACACGTAAATGTGTTTGTGGTTCGCCAAGAATGGCAAGTTCTATGATTAATTCTAAGGTTTTTAACGGTAATTTATGCGCGTCGTCCACCATTAAAATGGGAAGTTGTCCATTATAACGAGCGGTTGCGATTTGGACGCGCAATAATTCTTGTAATGTCGCAAGACTTTTTCCCTCCTGACGGATATTAAACGCTTGTAGTAATGCTGTTGCGAGAGTATCAGGTGCAAGTGCAGGGCTACTACTTGGGCTATAAATCCACCAGTTTTCTTGTGATTTCTCTTTAAGCTGTTGTAATAAAGTGGTCTTGCCACATCCTTCTTCAGCAAGAATCAGGAGTAATTGTTCACTGTTTTGGAGTAGATGCAAAATAAGATTTAACCGCTGTGTTAATTCAGGGGTTGTGAAATATTTCGCGGTTTTAAATGGGTTGACCATTAGGCTATCGGTTATTTCTAATGTCGCCATAACTTTGTAATACAATTGGTTAGGTATGTGATAACTGATTATGTGGGCTAAATCGTGCTTAAACGATAACACAGATAATGCAGATTAATTCATAATAAATGCTGGTTATGCGAGGAAATATATATGTCTTTTCAATGTCCCTTTTGTGCATTAATGCTTAATCCTACATCACAACGGGTTTATGATGATGAATTAGTCTTTGTTATTAGGGATAAATTCCCTGTTTCACAAGGACATACATTAATTATTCCGCGTCGACATTATGCCTCATGGTTTGAGGCAACTGAAACAGAGCAATTAGCCTTATTCAGTGCGTTAGCAATCGCAAAAGTAAATATTCAGACACAATATCAACCTGATGCGTACAATATTGGGATTAATGATGGTGCAGTTGCAGGACAAACTGTTCCGCATTTACATATTCATTTAATTCCACGTTATCAAAGTGATACTGTAGAACCCCGAGGCGGCATACGGTGGATATTGCCTGATAAGGCTGTTTACTGGGATAAATAAGCCCAATTAAAAAATATTGTTTTAGTTTATTGATAATTAATGGGAATTATATAAAAACTTGATAAGCCTCTTTAAAATACCACCTATTGCCAAGATTTTCTATCAGTAACTTTTTTAGTTTTTGGCGCATTAGGCGTGGATTTATCGCGTTTAAGGGCATATTGCATTGTTTAATCTTTCAATAAATCTCATGAGGTATCCGATGGCAAGAGTACAGTTCCAAAGTGCGTTACAGGACTTTTTCAAGTTAGAATCCGCAAGTAGTATTCTGTTACTTGGTGCGGCGGTGTTAGCATTATTAATGAATAACACGCCAATTTTAAGTGATATTTATCAAGGGTTTTTGCACCTACCATTAGGTATTCGCTTAGGGGAAATTAATCTTGATAAATATGTTTTATTATGGATTAACGATGGATTAATGGCGGTTTTCTTTTTTCTCATCGGCTTGGAATTAAAACGGGAATTATTAGAAGGGCAATTAGCTTCTTTGCAACAAGCCATTTTACCGTTACTGGCGGCAATTGGCGGGATGTTAGTACCTGCCATTATTTATACAGCAGTCAATTGGGGACAGGCAGATTCGTTGCAAGGTTGGGCAATTCCTGCGGCAACAGATATTGCTTTTTCTTTGGGCGTTTTAGTGTTACTCAAGGGAATTATTCCTGATTCCTTACGGATTTTTTTGTTAGCACTAGCCATTATTGATGATATGGGGGCGATTATTATTATCGCTGCCTTTTATTCTGCACATGGTTTAGAACTGACCCCCTTGTACTACGCGGGCGGGGCAATTATTGCCCTCGCAGTGCTTAATATGCTACGTGTAACCCGTATTACACCTTATATTATTCTTGGGGTTATTTTATGGGTTTGTGTTTTAAAATCAGGTATTCACGCAACCTTAGCAGGGGTCGCATTGGCGATATTTATCCCTTTACGTACCAAAGGTGATGATACAGGACACTCTCCCCTCCGTCATTTAGAACATGTTTTACATCCTTGGGTTGCCTTCGCTATTATGCCGATTTTTGCCTTTGCTAATGCAGGTGTTTCGTTTGTAGGCGTTTCATTAGCAACGTTAACAGGCGCGGTACCGTTAGGCATTATGCTGGGTTTGTTTTTAGGCAAACAGGTGGGTGTGCTTGGTTTTACATGGTTAGCCATTAAATTTAAAATTGCCAAATTACCCGAACACGCAACTTGGATGCAAGTTTATGGTGTTGCTGTTTTATGTGGAATAGGCTTTACCATGAGCTTATTTATTGGTGGGCTCGCATTTGGAAACGAAGGTGATTATGCCAATCAAGTCAAATTAGGCGTTATTGCAGGGTCTTTACTATCTGCCGTATTTGGTTATGTGATTTTGCGTTATATGGGTAACCAAGCGTTTATTAAGACAAGCTAATAACCTATTTACTGGTTGATAAAGAGAGGGACGAATTTATTTCGTTCCTTTTCTAATAAAAAATAGGGTTTATCACTCTTTGATTTTTTCCACCACCGCAACAACCCGCATTAATGCAGGAAAAGTATCTGCCATTAGTTTTTCCATCACCCTCGCACGGTGAATTTCTACTGTTCGCACACTAATATTTAAATCCATTCCAATGAGTTTGTTAGACTTACCCTCGACAACCAGCCACATCACTTCTTTTTCGCGTGCTGTTAATGTGTTGTAACGACCCGTGATTTCTGTCTCTTCTGCATAACGTTGATAGGCACTGACACCAGATTGTAAGGCTTCTTGTACACAATCTAGTAAATGTTGGTCACTAAAGGGTTTTTGAATAAAATCTATTGCGCCCGCCTTCACTGCTTTTACGGCCATTTCCACCTCACCATGTCCCGAAATGACTAACAGGGCTAAAGGTGAACGCATTTCATGCAACTTTGCTTGTAATTCTAAACCGCTCATACCGGGCATTCGGACATCAACAATTAAACAACCTGCCCATTCCATTTGATATTTTTGTAAAAACTCAATGGCTGACTCGAAGATTTCAACTTTCAAGCCGACGGTTTTCAATAATAAACGAATTGCTGCCCTGACATCGGGTTCATCATCGACAACAAAGACGCGTGGTTCAATAGTTTTTATCATTGTTCAGTCTCATTAATGGGCAGGGTAAAAAGAAAAATGCTTCCCCCTTGTGGATTATCCATAAATTGTAATTGTCCACCATGTTCTTCAATAATCGAGCGACAAATCGATAAACCGATACCAATCCCATGGGCTTTTGTGGTAATAAATGGTTCAAAAAGCGTCTGTTTAATCTGTGGGTCTATACCAATACCTGTATCAAAGACAGCAACTTCTAAATAGTTTTTAGCAACTATTTGCGTTTTAATAATGATTTCGCGTAATACCGTTGTTGCTGACAAAATAGCATCCATCGCATTACGAATTAAGTTTAATATAACCTGTTGAATTTGTATATTATCTACAATCGTCATGAATGGTATTGGTAAAAGATGCAGGCTTAAATTCACCTGATTACGACGTAATTCAGGACGCACTAAATATTCAACTTCTTTAATTAACTGGTTAATATCTAAAGGTTGTTTATGTAGTTGTTTATCTTTGCGGGCAAAAAAACGAATCCGTTTAATAATTTCACTGGATAATTTACCATTTCGTTCAATGCCTTCTAAAGCAAGCCGCAAATCTTCTAACTCAAGATGAGGGCTGTCTAATAAGCGTAATCCCGCCTGAGCAAAACTTAAAATTGCTGTTAATGGCTGATTTATTTCGTGGGCTAGCGCGGTCGTCATTTCTCCCATAGAGTTGAGGCGGGAAATGTGCGCCAGTTCATGCAAGGTTTGGCGGGCTTTTTCTTCCGCTTGACGGCGAGCCGTTACATCGCGTCCTACACTGATAATTTCTGTTAACTGTCCTTGTGGATTTAAAATTGCTTTGCATGACCATGCAATCCAATGAATAGCATCAGGTTGTAAAAGTTGTAGTTCTACGCTGTAAATATGCGGTGCTTGTTGTAAAACGGTACAAATATGATGAAATACTTCTTGTTCTTCAGTAAGTAAGTGTTGGCTAAAAAATGTGTTTAATAATTGTTCTTCCGTTTTTTGCAGTTTTTCGCAATAGGAGGGACTGGCGAATAAAAATCGCCCTTGTGCGTCTAGTTTTATAACAAAATCGGTTTGATTTTCTACAAGAAAGCGATATTTTTCTTGGCTAATTTGCAGGGCGGTTTTAATTTCTTGCTGTTGTTGTTCTAATTGTTGCGTTTTTTGGCGTAATGCTAAGTGCGTTGCAACCCGTGCGAGCAAAACGGATGAGTTAAATGGTTTAGTAACATAATCCGCAGCACCCAGTTGAAACCCTTTAATAATATCTTCTGCATCATCTTTTGCAGTTAGAAAAATAATCGGGACGCTATTAGTGTGTGGTTTTTTTTTGAGTTGTAAACAGGTTTCAAAACCATCTATACCGGGCATCATAATATCGAGCAGAATTAAATCGGGCGTAATTTTGTCGACAATCCGAATGGCTTGATAGCCGTCTTGCGCAACACTGATAAGATATTCTTGTTGTCGCAGCACCATACCCAAAAATTGGATATTTGCAGGTTTATCATCAACGATAAGAATGTGCGGGTGCGAGGGCTTGTCTGTCATGGTGGTGTAGTCGTTGTAAACTGCATAATAAATTGTTTTTATTTATAGTAATTGGTTTATGAATAAGTGCCTGTGTTATTCGTATAAGGGAATTAAGGGTATCAAATCTGCCACCGTTTAGGGCATTATATTTCCGTAAGTAAAAACCGATCAGCGATTAAGTGTTAATACGAATTTTTCCTTTTTTTATACCCTTGTACACTGTTGTTAGATGATTAGGGATAGTTTTGTAACATCTTAACAGTTAACTTGTTCAATTATTTTAATAAAAATGGATAAAAAAGGATAAACAGTGGGTAAGCTAGCTACAATGATGACAACCGAAAAAACTTATACGTTAGATTATAGTGTTTTAACCGAGCTGTATCGATTAATGGGTAAAGAAGCTTTAGCCTGTTTAATTGATGAGTTTTTAAGTAGCCATTGGCAACAGGTTAATACGTTAGAAGCAACGTTAAAGGCACAGAATATTAAACAAATTCATTTAACTGCTCATGAGTTTAAGCTGACCTGTGAGCAACTAGGGGCAAGTAAATTAAGTGTTTTATATGAGGAATTAGCGGGGTTTGATGAGAGTGCTGAACTTGGACAGGCAAATAAATGTTTACATCGTATTCAATGTGAGTTGGCGCAGTTAAATGTTGCTTTTCGTCAAATTGGATTTACTCAGTAAATCTATTGTAAAAGGCTTCTAAGTTGTTAAACACGCAGTATCTGCCGCTTTAAGCTGTGTTATCCGTTTCTTTGCGCGGTTGCAAAAAATTTAAGGCGTTTATATCGCATCAAAAATCTTCGCGTCTATCTAATCCGAATATTCAAAAAGAAAACCTAGCAAATGTTGATTTCTGCTAGGTTTATTATCCATATAGGCAAAAGTACGTTTATATCTTATTTAGGGTTCGGTGTCGTCTATTCTATCCGCTAATTGTGTTGGTAATTCAATGGTAAAGGTTGAACCTTTGCCAAATTCGCTTTCTACTAACACATCACCGCCCATCATTTGGCAGAATTGGCGCGTAATAACTAAACCTAAGCCTGTACCACCATATTTACGGGTAGTTGATGTGTCTGCTTGCATGAAAGCACGGAACAGTTTAGAGGTTTGTTCGGGTGTCATGCCGATACCTGTATCTGTGACACGGAAGCGTACCCAATTGATTGCATCTCGTTGGTGACAATCTACATTTAAGCGTATTTTGCCATTTTCGGTAAATTTACTGGCATTACTTAACAGATTAAATAGGCATTGACGAACTTTTGTTACATCAGAATGCATCATACCCAGTTCTTCAAATGCGCCAACATCTAGGCTATTTTGATTTTTTTCAATCAGCGGTTGTATGGTAAAGATAACATCTTGAACCATCATGTTGATGGAGAATGTCTCTAAATAAAGCTCCATTTTACCTGCTTCTACTTTGGAAAAGTCTAATACATCGTTAATCAAAGCAAGTAAGTGTCGTCCTGCGCTGTCAATTTTCTTGAGGTCGGGAATAAAATCTTCCATTTCCATATCGGCAGCTTCTTCTTGTAACATTTCGCTATACCCAATAATCGCATTTAAGGGGGTGCGTAATTCGTGCGTCATGTTAGCAACAAACATGCTTTTTACTTTGTTTGCTTCTTCTGCGGCTTCTCGCGCTTTTTGTGCTTCTTCACGTTTTGCATCCAAAATGGAGAAGGAGACGCGCAGTTGTTTTGCCATCTGGTTAAATGTGCTAGATAAAATACCAATTTCGTCGTTACTTTTTACATCAACACTTTGTTGCCAATCTCCATCAGCTAGTTTTGTAGCGGCTTTTGTCAGTCCTGTGATGGGTTTTAGTAAGCGATTGGCTAATAACCAAGTGAATGTGCAAACAATTAGCACGGCAATAATGGCAACAATCATGGACAACCGCCAGAAAAATTGTTCTCGCTCTAATACTTCTGCTTCTTGTTGTAAGGCAATCACGCTCCAACCGTTGGCTAAACGAATGCCATGTGATAACCAACTGACATTTTCTGCATCAGTAAAGGAATATAAACCACTATGTCCTTCTATAATGTGTTGTACCGCAGGATGTTGGCTAAAATCGGTTAGTTCATCCCCTGTGACATATTTTGCTTCAGGGTGGGCTAGAACGTGTCCTTTTTCATCCACCATAAAGGCATAGCCTGTTTTTCCCAAACGAACCGCACCAACAGCCTTGCCTAATTCGGTTAGAAAGGTAAGCACAACAGCAACACCAATAACAGGACGTGTAGGCGGGGTGGTATTTTTTTCGTCCCATTGTTTTACTAGCCCTAGTAGTTCTAGGGTAAGGGGGTCTGCAATGCCTGTTGCAATCAGTCCTGTGTAGTCCATTTGATAGGTGCGTACGGTATCTTCTGTCGCTTTGTCATAAACACCTGTGATATTTATTTGGTTTTTGTAAAAGCTGATTTCCTTTAATTTGGTTTGTAGCTGATTAACCAGTTCCCCAGTGTCTCCGCGTTTTAGGGTTGGAATAGCACGGACAGGGGAAGAAAAGGTAACGGCTGGTTGTTCATAGGTACGAGAAATTTGCGCGCTACGGGTGATGTTATTGCCTTCTAACGCGCCTTGAAACCATTCTCGATGACTTAAGTTAATGGGGTTACGGTGGACGATACCTGTTCCACTTGTAAAATTTAACCCATTACTTTTAACGACAGCAGTCCCATAAATTTCAGGATAGACTCGAAAGACCGCAGAAAGGCTGGAAATTTGTTTTTCTGCTTCCATCGTGGTAAACGCGGCATTTTGACTTAAAGTCATGAGTGATTTGACATTCATCTCATCCCAACGTGTAACGCTATCCGCTAAAGAGGTGGCGCGTAACATCAGGTTTTCTTTAGCTTCCTGCCGAATAATTTGTGCCGCTTGCGAACTGGCAAAGAGTATGGCTATCAGCATAGGAGGAACTACGCCGAGCAATATCATCGCTATCATACGGAAGCGTAAACTGATGAAAAATTTATTTTCCATATAGGTTTGTGTCAGACCGTGTTTGAGCTAAACAAGGTATTTGAGAAAGTGGCTAGCGTAGCGTAAATCGGGGGAAATTGACTAGCCAATTGTATTAAAGTTTCAGTAAGCAGTGGCATTATACTGAGTGCATTGTAACAGTAGGCAGGTATATTTTAACGAGTTTTCAGCAGGATTTTGTTTTTTTATTAGAAATGAACCCCAAAAAGATGATAATAAGTGATGCTATAGGCATTTAGCGAATGCAGAGAGACTGGTAAACTATCACACCATACGTGCTGAAAGCGAGTTGTTTATATAGCACATCAGTTATTTTGTATGCAAATGTCATCAATAATAAAGGACAGTTTATATGATGGATTACAAACCTGCTCCCGATTTACTTAAAAATCGCATTGTGTTGGTCACAGGTGCGGGGGATGGAATTGGGCGAGCGAGTGCGCGCACGTTTGCACAGTATGGCGCGACAGTGATTTTATTAGGGCGTACCACACGCAAGCTAGAAGCGGTTTATGATGAAATTGAACAAGCAGGTTATCCACAACCTGCTATTTATCCGATGAATTTAGAAGGTGCTAGCCCTAAAGATTATACCGATTTGGTCGCTACACTGAATAATGAGTTTGGACAGTTAGATGGGATTTTACACAATGCAGGTTTGTTAGGCGCATTAGCACCCATAGAACATTATGATATTAATCTATGGTATAACGTCATACAGGTTAATATAAACGCGCCCTTTTTATTAACACGTGCTTGTTTGGGCTTGTTAAGAAAATCATCTGATGCGTCTATTATTTTTACATCGTCTAGTGTTGGGCGTAAAGGGCGGGCTTATTGGGGGGCTTATGCGGTTTCTAAATTTGCGACTGAGGGATTAATGCAAATATTAGCTGATGAGTTGGTGGAAAATACGGCTATTCGAGTTAATAGTATTAATCCCGGTGCGACCCGTACAGGAATGCGGGCGGCGGCTTTTCCTGCTGAAGACCCCAATACGTTAAAAACGCCAGAAGAAATCATGCTGACTTATTTGTATTTGATGGGTGCTGATAGTCGTGGCATAACAGGGCAAGCCCTTAATGCACAGTAATTTTGTAATGAGATAAGTATTTTATTTTTACATGCAAACTGAGGTCATTACACACAAAAGATATGTAAGCATAGACACTTCTGTAGAAATTAATAAAATTGGTCAGTGTTTTGCTTGTGAGTTCTTTTGTATGAGAAGAGTTATCTGCAAATAATGCAGGTATGGATTAAAACAACATTGCTACTAGGAGAATTAAAAAATGGCAGATATCAATGATATTTGTAGTGAGATTGTCAGAAATGTGGATGGCGCATTAGGCTGTGCAGTGGTAGATTTGAATAGTGGTTTATTGTTGGGCGTATCTCATAATGTGCCTTATTTTACGCAATCCTACTTAGATGCTGTTGCGGCGGCTGCCGTTGATATGTTTCGGGGAAGAACAGTAACCGCCGTTGAAGACATGATTTCTAATATGCGTGGTAGCCCCAAAAAACACATGATTAAGGAAGTACAAATGACAACAGATAACACAATGCACTTTATGATTGTGATACCTGACAAACCTAATTCCCTAGTCGTTCTGGTAACCAGCAAGAAAGTAAACTTAGGGATGGGATGGTCATCATTGCGGATGGCAATTCCTAAATTAAATCCATTATGCCCATAAGTCTTTAATATAAAATGACTTGTGTATTTCTTTCAATGATATGAAATACGCAAGTTTTTCCCGTCATATTCGCCATATTTCTTTATTCCCTCTTTCCTAATTGAGTATCACTCGTGAATTTATCAAATAACAAAACCTTTTGGTTGATGCTGATGCCGAGTGTGTTTGTTCTACTCTGGAGTACAGGTTTTATTGGGGCAAAATATGGCTTGCCTTACGCAGAGCCTTTTACTTTTCTATTCTATCGGCTGATTACTGTTAGCTTTTTGCTTTATCTTATTTTGCAAATAATGGGGCAATCTTTTCCAACGGATAAACAACTAATTGGGCATGTTGCTGTTTCGGGGTTACTGGTTCATGCGGGTTATTTAGGCGGTGTTTTTGCGGCAATAAAAATAGGAATGCCTTCAGGTCTAGCAGCATTGATTGTTGGGTTACAGCCACTACTAACCGCTGTTGCTGCCTCTTTTTTCCTGCGAGAAATCATCACCCGCTTACAATGGATAGGATTATTTTTAGGTTTATTAGGGGTTGCGTTCGTACTCAGCGAGCGATTTACGCCGAATACAGCTCATTTTGATATAACCGCGATTTTTTGGGCAACACTGGCGTTATTCTCCATTTCACTGGGTACGGTATATCACAAACGCTTTTGTACAGGGATGGAACTGATTAGTGGAACACTTATCCAATATCTTGCCGCTACGGTTGTTTTAGGGGCTATTGCCTTTACGACAGAAACAATGGTCGTAACATGGAATTTATCATTTATTTTGGCATTGGCTTGGTTAGTCTTAGGGCTATCATTGGGTGCAATCAGTCTGTTGATGCTACTGATTAAACAAGGAGCAGCGGCGCGTGTTGCCAGTTTATTCTATCTTGTGCCACCTGTAACGGCATTAGAAGCCTTTATTCTCTTTGACGAAAAATTAGGTGTATTCGCATTATGTGGAATGGCATTAACCGTTATTGGTGTTGCTTTAGTTGTGGTTAAAAAACGTCCTTTATAAACCCATTTATAGTCGTTATAAAGATAGCTAAATGGTTACTTCAGCCATGAGATTTGAGGCTTCATCACATCAACACTTGCCATTATTGCATGTTGGCTATAATGTAAGCATAAAGCAAAATAAAATACTCCTTGAATAACTGTTTTAGCTAGATGAAAAGCCATGAAAACTTATGTTGGTCATACTGTTATAAATAAAGAACAAACCATTGAATTATTGCGTCAATACCATATCACACCGACACAACAACGGGTGGATATTGCGTTGCTGATTTTGGCGCGCCATCAACATTTTGCAGCCGATGACCTGTTGCAAACATTAAATAAAGATAATCCTGTCGTATCTAAAGCGACTATTTATAACACATTGAGTTTATTTGTAGAAAAAGGACTCATTCGTCAAGTTATTGTTGACCCAACGAAAGTGTTTTATGATTCTAACACACTGCCACATCAACATTTTTATAATATTGATTCAGGGGAACTAACCGATATAGAAAATGATGATTTAAGTCTGGCATATTTTCCAAATCTGCCTAAAGGCACTTGTTCAGCAGGATTAGATATTATTATCAAAGTACGTAATGCACTTTGAACTTGTAGAATACATCATTCATAAAAACCATTGTATTATTATGGGTTAATATAAAATGATATATTGGGATGACCGCTAAAAATCAGCGTTTTTTGAGAAATTGAACGTTAGAACAGTAACACAATATACTTTTTCAATACCAAGTTATTAAGATGCAGTGTTTATGCTCACTGCATCTTAAACTCAACGGCTTAAGGCTTTTCCTTTCCTGCTAATACCATTTCTGCATGGCTCGCCTTTTCATCATCTAATGATAAAATCCAAGTCAGCAAGCGTTTTGCATTTTCTTCTGTCACAGTTACCATGGGTGGCATTGCAATACCGCTCACTTTATCTTTCCAATGGCTCTTATACGGATTACTGCCATTTTTTACCGTATTTAACAGCATTTCAAAGGCTTTAGGGTCATCTTTATAGCGTTTAGCAACTTCTACATAAGGAGGGCCAAACGGCATAGGATTACTTTCTTTAGCAGCCGTTTGCCGTGTTAAATCATGACAATTTAAACAGCCACTGTGACTAATGAGCAGTAAAATTTCTTTCTCATCTTCTGTTTTATTGGTTATCGTGGGGATTTTCTGCCCTGCTAGTTGTGCTTCTGCTGCTGCCGCTGATTTCTCATCCAACGATAAAATCCAAGTTAGCAAGCGTTTTGCGTTTTCTTCAGTCACCGTAACCATTGGAGGCATGGCGATGCCACTGACTTTATCTTTCCAATGACTTTTATACGGATTGCTACCATTTTTAACCGTCGTTAATAACATGTCAAAGGCTTTAGGGTCATCTTTGTAGCGTTTGGCAACTTCTACATAGGGAGGACCAAACGGCATTGAACCTGTTGCTTTTGCTGCTTGTGGGGTTAAGTCGTGACAGTTTAGGCAACCACTACGGCTAATCAGTAATAAAATATCTGTTTGTTCATCCGTTTCAGCCGCCATACTCGTTCCTGTGAATAAACAGGTGCTTGCCGCGACTAAACCAATCAACAAAGAATGTGAAAGTTTCATGGTTTCTTTATCCTTAGAAATAAAAAGAAGGTGCGCGAGGTCACGCACCCTATAAGTTGAGTTGAGAAAATAATTCTCATCGGAGAACTCAAATGTAAATCAGATTGTAGGAGGCTTGATGCGTTAAGGTTTTAAAGAAACCTGTTTGTCATCGGGTTCTACATAAGCGACGTGATATTTCGCAGATAAGGTTTTTAATAAACCATCCTTGATTAACACTTGTAGTGTGTCAGTCACTACTTTAGCCAGTTCAGTATTGTCCGCTTTTACCGCAAATCCAACATCCCACGCGCTATTCATTCCACGCATTGGAATAGATTCTACTTTAAAATCAGTGATTTTATCGGCTAACCGATTCTCAATTTGGCTACGCATTCCCATCACCGCAGACAATTTTCCTGCTTTAAGGTCATCGACACTATCCATAAAATTCAGATAATGGGTAACACTTTTATTTAATACGCCACCCATAATGCCTGTGAGAAAAAAAGAAGCAACACTATCTGTTTCTACACCAACTTTATGATTAACTAGAATTTGCAAGTTAAACAATGCAGGGATTTTAACAGGGTCGTAGGCGACGACAATTTCTTCATGGGCATAAGGTGAAAAAATGGTTACTTTATCATTTTTTTCTGCATAGGCCTTATCATAAGGCACGCGCAGCATAACATCTGCTGTTCCACCGCCCAAATAATGCCCTTTCCAAATCGCGTTGCGTAAATCATCATCCATGTTTTCATCGGCAACAACGAGCATGTAATCAACACTTAACCCCAATTTATCCGCAATTGCACGCCCCAGTTCTACATCAAAACCCGTCAATTGTCCGCTGTCTGTATAGGAATAAGGGGGGAAATCTTTGTACACGGCAAGACGCAATGTACCTTTTTCTCTAATGCGTTCTAAGGTGTCTGCATGTAATGGCAAACTGCATAAGACTAGGTACATGACGCTCAAAAACAGCCAGAAACGCTTTAACATGATTAAGTTACTTCACACAATCAGCACGGTCGGGTTCTTGGCAAACGCTTTCAATGTATGTCCAAATCGCCCATAAACCTTCTTGGCTTAATTTTTCTGCCATTTTAGGCATGTACACGCGACCATCACGCACAGAACCCTCACGAACACGGTAAACAAACCATTCGTTACCTTCATCATCATGGCTTAAGCGACGTAAGTCAGGCGCAATCCCACCAGAAACAACTTCTAAACCATGACACATTGCGCAGTTTTGTCCATAAGCGAGCTTACCAATGTTCACTGCTCTTTCGGTAGAAGCGGTATCTTTGTAAGGATTACTGGTCAGCCACTCACCTTCTGGTAAATCAGGTTTGATTTCTTTGATAGTCGGTAAACCCGTAATATCAATCTTTTGTGGGGTAACATCGCCATGTGCAAAACTCAGGGTGGGTACAAATAAGCAAATAGACAAGGCTAATTTTAAGGGTTTAACAAACTTCTTCATGACAAATAATAACTCCATCAATAAACGATTTTAGCAAGGCGGAAACCCAAGGTTTCCGCCTATTTCTGCTACTGAAAAATAACCTACATTATTCGTAACAGATTATTTTTGTGCCGTCTTTGCACTTGCAGGTTTATGGATTTTAAACACCCATAAACTGCCTCCTTGGTTGAAATCTTTGATTTTCTTCGCTACTTCACCGCCCCATAAAGGCACAGCACCACCCCAACCAGAGTTCACAGCAATATATTGTTCGCCATTTGTTTCCCATGTAACAGGCATACCAATAACCCCTGAACCTGTTTGGAATGACCACAATTCTTGTCCATTATCGGCATCAAAGGCTTTTAAATACCCTTCAGGCGTGCCTGTAAAGACCAATCCACCAGCGGTTGTCAACACACCTCCCCACATAGGCGCGGTGTTCTTGTATTCCCACTTAATCTTACCCGTTTGTGGATCAATTGCGCGTAATGCACCGATATAATCGTCATGCAATAACTTAACCGTAAAACCCGCCCCTAAATACGCAGAACCTTTTTTATAGGTAATGGGTTCATTCCATAAATCCATGCTCCACTCGTTAGCAGGCACATAGAATAATTTGGTGATAGGGCTATATGCCATGGGCATCCAGTTTTTACCGCCTAAGAAAGAAGGTGCTGCAAAAACAGCTTCCCCTTTTTTACTATCGCCTTTGGCATCGGCTGGATTACCGGGACGATTGCCTGTTTCTACAGGTTTACCCGTTTCTAAATTAATACTTTTTGCCCAACCGATTTGTGTAACAAACGGGGTTGCATTAATCAACTTACCATTCGTGCGGTCTAACACATAGAAGAAGCCATTACGGTCGGCTTTTGCCCCTGCTTTGATGATTTTGCCATCTTTTTCAAGGTCAAAAGGAATAAACTCATTTACGCCATCATAATCCCAACCATCATGCGGTGTGGTTTGATAAAACCATTTAATAACCCCTGTGTCAGGGTCAATCGCAAGGGTAGAAGCACTGAATAAATTATCCCCCGGGCGGGTATGTGCATTCCAAGGAGAGGGATTGCCTGTGCCGTAAAATAACAAGTTGGTTTCAGGGTCGTATGTCCCACCTAACCAAGGTGCGCCGCCACCTGTTTTCCACATGTCGCCTTCCCAAGACATGGGCAAATCGCCGCCTGTTATCCCATTTTCCTTACCATTTAAATAACCCATGTGTCCTTGAATCGTAGGACGGGTCCAAATCAGCTTTCCTGTTTTCGCATCACGGGCTTCTACTTTACCCACAACACCAAATTCACCGCCCGAAATCCCTGTGATAATCATATTTTTCACAATGGTTGGTGCGGCTGTAAAAGAATAACCTGCTTTATAATCCCCTAAAACTTCTTTCCAAACACGCTTACCTGTATCTTTATCTAAAGCAACTAATTCAGCGTTTAACGTACCGAAAATAACCAAGTTATCATAAAGTGCCGCGCCACGATTAATCACATCGCAACAGGGCATAATTCCATCGGGTAAACGATGTTCATATTCCCATAGCTCTCTACCAGTTGCCTCATCAATAGCAAATAAACGTGAATAAGAAGCGGTCACAAAAATCTTACCGTCATGTATCAGCGGTTGCGCTTGTTGACCGCGTTGTTTTTCCCCACCATAGGAGAAAGACCATGCAGGAACTAAGTCGCCAACCGTTTCTTTATTTACGGTCGTTAAAGGGCTAAACCGTTGTCCTTGTGTCCCTAAACCATAAGTGACAACTTGATTGACTGTTTTTGCATCATTGGCAATATCTTCTTCCGTCACAGGCTTTGCAAAGACGGCGGACGTACCAACAGCCATCGTGCCTGTAAGCAATATTCCGTTGATACAATAGCGAAGGGTTTTATTAATGGCAGACTGTTTCACTCTATACTCCTTTTAACAACATAGTTGTAACTTTATATTGTCCAACGGCTTCAGACCTTAATGTTGAACAAGCCGTAGGGGGAAGAGCAATATGAATGCCAAACGATATAACTATAAGAAAAAATTTGGGTTTAAATTAAATTTTATAATCAATCAGTAAAAACCAATTAGGTAAACCTTGAAAGTCGTCACGCAGGTGTGACAATGAAAAGACAGTGTGTAACATTCCCGTTACAATGATTTACATCACAAACACATGTCTAAAAAACAGGAAAAAATAGGAAATTTTATGGAATTGTCCATTTTTAAAAGACGTACATAAAACCTAGAAAGTCTGGTTGCTACCAAACACTATAAACATGTTGATAAGTCTGTTCGCATTTTGTACGAAATAGAGCGCGGGTGTAAGTTGGTTCAGGTAGGTAGTTATCTAAAACTTCTTCAATCGTTACTTTTATTTCAGCGCGCACGCTTTGTTTTGTCTGCCAATCTAATATTAATTTTTCCCGTTTTAACCTTGCTAATAACGCTTTCGCGCCTTTTTTGATTTGTGCTTGTTCTTGTGGGGTTAGATTGGGTTCTTGCAGAATATCAAATAAAGCTAATTCCTCTTCGGTTAAGCCCTCGCGAATATGGCGTTTTTCTTCTTCTGATAACGTTTTTGCAAAGGTTAATAACAGCTCAAAAAATTGCGTTAAATTTTGACTGCCTGCGTTATAGTCATCAATCAAGCGTTCAAAATGCGTTTGATAGTCGCGTCTAGCGTGATTTTGATTTAATAAGGTGGTTAATTTTTGCTGTAATTGCGTCCGTAAGCTTTCTATGTTTGTGCGTTGATGCGGAGAAGATTTGAATTGCTGGGCAAGCGCATCGAAATCTAATTCGCTTAAATTTAAAAGATTTTTTTCAGGTTTTATTTGATATTCTTCAACACGCACCGATTTATCC
Source organism: Beggiatoa leptomitoformis (assembly GCF_001305575.3). Taxonomy (NCBI): domain Bacteria; kingdom Pseudomonadati; phylum Pseudomonadota; class Gammaproteobacteria; order Thiotrichales; family Thiotrichaceae; genus Beggiatoa; species Beggiatoa leptomitoformis. The sequence continues at coordinate 1,666,918 of NZ_CP012373.2, read as the reverse complement.
AATAAATGATTAATTTCTTGTAAAACCCCATCAACCGAGATGCTAGGGGTTAAAGATTGGATTTTCTGCGCTAAAACCACTAATACGCTGGTATCTGGTTGTATGGCACTGGCGAGTTTATCGGGTAAAATGGCTTTAAAAATACGGCTAATTTCTTGTGTTTTTAAGATAAATAGCTTTTTCTCTTCCTCATTTTTTAATAAGCATTCGACCGCATCATCAATTAATCGCACTTTATCCAACCGTTGCGCTTGTTGAATGGCTTGAATATTTACGCCTCGCGTTTGGCAAAAGTTTTTTGCGTCAGTTAATAAGCTTTGTAATTCAGTAACTAAGGCTTGTTTATCTTCTATCGGATTATCGATAAAGCCGTTAATCATGTCCGCTGATGGCGCGGCATAAATGGCAAGGGCTTGTTGTAAGTTTTTAAATACGCCGACATAATCCACAATTAGGCCCGCGACTTTACCCTGCGTCACTCGATTAGCGCGGGCGATGGTTTGCATGAGCGTATGATTACGCATGGGTTTGTCTAAATAAATCGTTGAACAACTGGGCACATCAAAGCCCGTTATCCACATCGCGCAGACAAAGACAAAGCGCAGATTATCCGCTGGATTTTTAAAGCGTTCATCTAAATTTTCCGTTGTCATACGTTTGCGGTGTGGGATTATATCCACGCCTTTCTGTTTTAGCTCTTCAATTTCACTTTGCGATTGCGAAACAATCACCGCCATTTCTACCGTTTGCATCTCAGCAGTTTGTTGTTTATCCGCAGTTTTAAGGCGTTGTTGCCAATATTTTTGTACTTTATCGTACATTTTCACGGCGGTTGCTTTGTCGATGCAAATCATCATTGCTTTGCCTTGATAGCCACGTCCGCAGAAATGTTCGACCACGTCTTTTGCAATCACTTCTAGGCGTGCATCGCGGGTTATCAAGTGATAAGTTTGTGAAAGTTCTTTTTCTAAGCATTTTTCTTGATTTTCGTCTAATATCGCCGCTTCTAAAATATTCTCTATTTCTGCGTTAAAGTTTTCATTGCTCAGTTGTAGCTCTGGAATACGGTTTTCATAGTAAAGCGGGACGGTGGCTTTATCATGGATAGATTGGCGAAAATTATAAATAGAGACATAGTCGCCAAAGACTTCGCGGGTGCGTTGTTCTTCATCTTGAATTAACGGCGTGCCTGTAAAGCCAATAAATGCGGCGTTAGGCAATGCGTTTCGCATGTTTAACGCTAGCGTGTCGTATTGGCTACGGTGTGCTTCGTCGGTAATGACAATAATGTCGTGGCGGTCGGAGAGTTTGGGATAAGTCGCGCCTGTTTCGGTTCTAAATTTTTGAATTAATGAGAATATATAGCGGTGATCTTCTTGGAGTAATTGTTTTAAATGTTCGCCGCTGTTGGCTTGGGTTTTGGCTTCTTTGGTGATTGCGTTGGTGTGGACAAAGGTTTTATAAATTTGTTCGTCTAATTCTTGGCGGTCGGTGATGATTAAAAATGTCCAATTGCCTTTGAGTTTTCGTAAAACTTTTTGGGTAAAAAATACCATGGATAAACTTTTGCCACTGCCTTGTGTGTGCCAAAAAACGCCGAGTTTGCCTTGATTGTCTTCGCTGTTTGCCACTGCTTGCACGGCTTCATTAACGCCTAAATATTGGTGATTTTTGGCTATTTTTTTGATTAATCCGTTATGTCCTGTTTCAAAAACGGTAAAATTTTCAATAATATCTAATATATTTTCAGGGGTGCAGATGCCATGCAGGGCGGTTTCTAAAGAGGTTTTATAGGGGCTTGGGGCTTCGCTGATTTTTTCCCAGTTAAAAAATTGTTCCCATGACGCGCTGAGTGTGCCGATGCGGGTTTGGCTACCGTTGGATAGTAGAATGATGGCGTTGGGGATAAATAGTTGTGGAATTGCGGTTTTGTAATCGCGTAGGTTGTCTTTGTAAGCGTTTTCTAGGGGTTGGGTAACTGATTTGAGTTCGATAAATAATAGTGGGAGACCGTTGATAAAGCCGATAAGGTCAGGACGGCGGGTGTAGAGTTCGCCTTTTATCCAGAGTTGGGAGACGAGGAAGAAATCATTATTGCGGGGGTTGTTCCAATCGATGATTTTTAGGGTTTCGTGGGTGTCTTGTCCTTGTGGATTTTTGAAGCTGACTTTTACGCCGTTTTTTAGGCATTCATAAAAATTTTGGTTGGCGTTGATGGGTATCATCAAGGAACGGTCGCGGGTGAGTTCTTCGATGGCTTGGGTGTAGGCGATGTCGGGTAGATTGGGGTTAAGTTTTTGTAGGCTGGCGCGGAGGCGTGGGGTAAGGATGACTTCGCGCTGGTGTTTGCGTTCTTTGGGGTTGTTGGGGTCTTCTTTGAATAAATTGGCAGTTTTCCAGCCTAATTGCTGGAAAATTTGGATAGCAGGTTGTTCTATCAGGGTGTTTTCGGAATAGTCGTTGTTACGCATGGTGGTTTTACGCGGGGTTAAGGGTCGGGAAACTCGCTTACGTCGATTTCGCCTGATATGAGTTTAGGCAGGAGGAGGTCGCGGATTTTGCGGAGTATATTGTTTTTTTTCTGTAAAATACGCACTTGTTTTAAAATTGGGTTTGCAATTTCATTAAATAACGATAGTGTAGTTAAATTAGGTTTTAACATCCTAAAGTTTTTGACAGTAATCTGATTTATATTTTGTTGAGCTGCCCCAGCTCTTAACTCAATAAGTTCTGTTCTCCTTACCAGAAGAGTCAAAAATGCATACTCGAAACCGAAGAACTTTTTACTCGAAATAATCGCACAACATGCCTGATTAGTTGTGCTAGGAAAATCAAGGATTCCTAATGCTCCAATGGTTGCTCCATACATTGCAACGAGCACGGTTTCCTTTTGAAAAAGTTTTGCTGATGAACTTTTCAATCCTTCTTCAGTTATCTTTTCATTGGTTTCAAAAATGAATCCATCATTAAGCTCTTGTGTTTTTACCCAGTTTATATTGCCATCAAAAAAAGCAGGATTTTTTCTACTTGGAGTTCCACCTGATGCGGTTTCATACAAAGATTGAAGAGCAACAACCTCCCACCCTTCAGGAATCAACCCCAGCTCACTTTCAACCAATTTGATATTTTCATGATTAGGAAAGCGAAAGTGTACAAACCACTCTTCATAAATCCGCCGTGCCATCTCTTCTAAAATCTGAATCCGCCGTGTGTTGTTTTCGATAAGGTCATCATAAGCAGAGAGAATCGAGGCGATTTTTTGTTGTGTGGGAATACTAGGAGTTTTTATCGTAAAATTACGAATAGTTTTTGCGTTAAGATTTCGCTGAGAGCCACCTAATGCAAGACTAATTAATTTTTCTCGATTAAACATCAATGAATAAAACAAAAATAGGGGAATACATTTAGTTTCATCAAGTATCATGGCACAACATGCTTGGTTAGTAGCAGCAGAATGTTTAAGTATTCCTAAACTACCTATTGTTCTACCATCTCCATACATAGCTAATAAAACTGTTTTTGAAGGAAAAATTTTAGCTGATGATTTATCAATAGCTTCAAGGGTAATCTTCTCAGAGCTTGAGTTAATGTACCAATCTTTTAACTCCCCTGTTTTTATCCAATTAATCGTACCATTTTCATAAAAGCTTGGATTCTTTCTACTTGGTGTTCCTCCGCTCGTTATTTTCAGACAAAGTTCTTCGATCTTATTTGATTGCCATTCTTTTTGCATTTCTTGTTTATCTAACATAAGTTGCTTTTATTATCAGTTTTTAATTAAGTATAAAGCAGGTTAAGGCAATGCCCACCCTACGATTTTTTGAACTATCCCAACAACCCCGCAATATTCAACGCTATTTTCCCCTCTAACTCCCGCGCCTCCGCATTCAACACTTCCAACTCCTCGTTTAATTCCTCCAACCGCTCCTTAAAATCAAACTCATCCGCGACCCGTTCCGCAACGCCCACATACCGCCCTGCATTCAAACTCCAGCCCTGCGCCTCAATCTCCGCAACCGTCGCCACCTTACACAAACCCGCCACATCCTGATACTCACGCGTGGGGAATTGCTCCAACAATAACGCCTCACTGCCCGCCACGGTTTCCACCGCCTCGCCCCGATACAAACGGACAATATTCGCTAAATACTCAATTTGCGCATCCGTAAAATCCCGATGCGCGCGGTCAATCTGGCGGAAAATATGCCGAGCATCAATAAACAACACCGAATCCTTACGCGCCGTTTTCACTTTACCTTTATCAAAAAACCACAAAGTGCTTGGCAAGGTCACGGTATAAAACATATTTGAACTGGTCGCCACCATCACATCAACAACACCCGAATTAATCAAAGTCTTGCGAATCTCCAATTCAGAACCCCGCGCATCACTCGCCGAGTTTGCCATCACAAAACCCGCCCGCCCTGTTTCATTCAAAGTTGTTGCAAATAACTGAATCCATAAATAATTAGCATTATCTGTGGTTGGCACACCAAACCCAAACCGCGAATTTTTAACCCGTTCCCTATCAACCCCGCTTTGATTAAACGGTGGGTTTGCCATCACAAAATCAAACCGTCCCAATGAATCATGCGGGTCATCATAATAAGTGTTTGCTTCGCGAATATCGCCTGATAAGCCATGAATTGCCAGATTCAACTTCGCCATGCGCAAGGTTTCCGCGACTTTCTCCACTCCAAAAATGCTTAACTCATTCGTTGGATTTTTCTGATGATTACGCACAAAATTTGCGCTATGTACAAACATACCCCCAGAACCACACGCAGGGTCAAAAATCCGTCCATGATAAGGCTCTATAATTTCAACAATTAAGCGCACCAAACTTGCAGGCGTGTAGAACTCTCCGCCCTTCTGCATGGTTTTCATGGCAAAACTGCCCATGAAATATTCATAAATCCGCCCGAATGCGTCCCCATCAATATTTAAAGGCGACAAGAGCTTTAACATTTCTATTAAAACAGTGTTGGGAATCCGTTGATAATTATGCGGTAATGCGCCTGCTAACTCGTCGTTTTCCGCTTCAATCGACAACATTGCCTCATCAAGGGCTTTACCGATATTTTCCCCTTCTGGCAAATTTAAGAGATGAGAAAAGCGCGCGGTTTCTGTTAAATAAATAACGCCTAACCGCTGATAAGATTCTTTAGAAATCCCCCGCCGTGCGCTAACAATGGTTGTTTCTAATTGTTGATGTGCATCATTAAAGCGTTTTTCGGCATAGCGTAAAAAAATCATTCCTAAAACGGGCGCGGCGTATTCATTCGGTCTTAACCCCGTATTTGCCCACATTTGGTCAGCGGTTGCCCACAGTTTTTTTTCAATTTCGTTTAAATCGGTTGGCATAATATCGAGCTATGGTTATTTAAAATCTTGCTAGTGCTTAAGGAGGCCAATGATAAATCATTTTCCTGATGAAAGATTGTCTAAATCAGAATTTAAAAGCACGATTTAAAAATAGTATGGATACCCGCACTTCAAGCGAGGTTATCTGTTTTCATTGTGAAAGTGGTCTTTTCGCTATCTACGGGTTTGTCTTTTAAGTTGTTAAGATTCTGTTTGAACATTTCAATCGAGCTTGCGTCATCACGCATAAATAGAGAGGACTTAATCATGACACATACACCGCTTTCTGGATTAAATAAAGAAGAATTACAGCGGATTATCGACGAAAAACCATTTTTACATGTCTATGGATTTCAAGTTGATTCGGTTAGTGAAGGTGTTTGTGTTCTGCGCGTGCCTTTTAATCATGCGTTTGAAAGACCGGGCGGTGTTGTCAGTGGTCCTTTATACATGGCGGCGGCAGATGCCGCCATGTGGTTTGCAATTTTAACTAAACTGCGAGATGCCGAAATGTCGGTTACATCTGAGATGACGACCGCTTTTTTAAAAGGGGCGAAAGAAGAGGATTTTCTCTGTAAGGCCAAATTAATCAAGGTTGGCGGACGAATTATTTTTGGAACAGCAAAATGTATGAATTTGCACGGAGAATTATTAACGCATCATACATTAAGCTATATTCGTCGTGGTGGATAAAAGCCAAAAGAGGCAATTGCATTATTTTCAGCCTTGCTTAGGCAAAGGCTTGAATGCCCGTTTGAGCGCGTCCTAGTATAAGTGCATGTATATCATGCGTTCCTTCATAAGTATTCACGGCTTCTAAGTTCATAACATGGCGAATAACATGATATTCGTCCGAAACACCATTGCCGCCGTGCATGTCGCGTGCAACGCGGGCAATGTCTAAGGCTTTACCGCTGTTATTGCGCTTTAGTAATGAGACAATTTCGGGGGCGCATTGCCCCATTTCCATCAATTGTCCCATGCGTAAACAGGCTTGTAATCCAAGCGTAATTTCTGTTTGCATATCGACTAATTTTTTCTGAATAAGCTGATTAGCCGCCAGCGGACGATTGAATTGTTGACGGTCTAAAACGTATTGTCTAGCAGCGTGCCAGCAAAATTCTGCTGCCCCCATCGTTCCCCATGCAATCCCATAACGGGCTAGGTTAAGACAGGTAAACGGGGCTTTTAATCCTGTTGCGTCAACTAATACATTTTCTGTCGGAACAAATACATCATTCATGACGACTTCGCCCGTTGGTGAAGCACGTAGGGAGAATTTACCCGCAATCGTTGGTGTGGATAAGCCTTGCATATTGCGTTCTAAGATAAATCCGCGTAACACACCCGTTTCATCTTTTGCCCAGACAAGCAATATATCGGCAATGGGCGCGCTGGTAATCCATGTTTTTGCACCATTTAACAAGTAACCACCAGAAACTGCTCGCGCTCGACTGTTTATACTGGCAGGGTCTGAGCCACTATCGGGTTCGGTCAGGGCGAAACAACCAACCCATTCACCACTGGCTAACGCAGGTAAATAGCGGGTGCGTTGCGCTTCTGTGCCATAAGCATAAATGGGATACATGACTAAACTGGATTGCACGCTCATCACTGAACGATAGCCAGAATCAACCCGTTCAACTTCACGGGCTATCAAACCATAGCTAATATAATTCAGTCCAGCACAGCCATATTGTGGGGGTAATGTGCAACCTAACAGACCTAACGCGCCCATTTCGCGCAGAATTTCACGGTCAAATTGTTCATGACGGTTGGCAAGTAAGACGCGAGGCATTAAGGCACGTTGGCAATAATCCTGTGTCGTATCACGGATTAAACGCTCTTCAGTGCTGAGTTGTGCGTCTAATAATAACGGGTCTATCCATTGGAATTGCGCTTTGGTGGCGTTTGTGTTCATTATTGTTATTAAATCAATGTGTTTTAGTAATGGTTTGTGCGAAGGCTTCAAATTCTTGCGCACCTTTGGAATGGGGTTCTAATTCATAAACGGCTAAACCTTCGCTAAAAGAACGACGATAAACCGTGCGTTGACATAAGCGTTTTTTTAAAACACTAATCCCTTGCAAAGTACACAATGCACTTTCTGTTTCTTCTGTTTCACGAATAGCTGTATTTGTATCTGCCCGATTAATAAAGGCAATAACGGCAGGTGGGGGGCGGTTAGTATTGATAAGGCTTGCAATAATGAGGAGAAATCGTTGTGTTGACCATAAATCTGCTTGACTTGGACAAACAGGAATAATGATGCGATTAGCCATCGATAACGCTTTTTTCATGCCGACCATGTTGGCCGCGCTAACATCCACAAGAATTTCTGCGTTATGGTCTTCTTTTTCGAGTTTGGCATAACGTGTGCTGACAGTCAGTGCAGGTTCATGTGCTTCTTCTCTACGCACTTGTATCGCATCACTCAAAGTACATTGTGGGTCTAAATCGTAAGTAATCACCGAGTTACCCGCTTGTAATAACCACAATGCAAGATTAAACGTAATCGTGCTTTTTCCTGAACCACCTTTTAAGTTGCCGATGACGGTTATCATGGCATTTCCTCCGCTTTTTGACAGCAAAATACCCCATTTATTTGCATAAACAGGGTATTAAATATTTAACCTTGGGGCATTAATTCCCGCAGTTCGCTGATAATCGCTTGCGCTCTGGAAATATAAGAAGACATGACCAGAGAATGATTCGCAAACAAGCCAAACTCAGAACCATTTAAAATCATAGGACTCCAAACAGATTTTTGAGTGGCTTCTAGCTCTTTTATTGCTTGACGCAACAGAGGCGTTGCATTTTTTGATTCTAAAATATCTTTAAAATCAAATTCTATGGCTTTTAACAAATGAATCAATGCCCAACTTGTGCCACGTGCTTCAAAGAATACATCGTCAATTTCCACCCAAGGCGTTTTTTCTTTTGAACTAGCAAGTTGTGGTGCTGTGCTTTGTCCTTTTGGGTCGCCTGCGAGTTCAATATTTAAGCGGGACTCGCCCACACTAGAGCTTAGGCGTTGCGATAAATTACCCAAGCGTAATGTCACTGTATCTAACCATAGTCGCAAACTATCCGCCCGTGCAGAGAATTGCTCGGATTTTTTTGCATCGGTGAGTTTGTGCAGATATTTATCTAATGCGTTAATTCCTGAGCGATATTCACTCTCTGCTGCTGGAAACATCCACGACATATTATCGACGTTAAACTTTGGTTGTGCAGTGGCTAATTCTGCATTTTCTTGCCCACCTGTGCGTGAGCGACTAAAATTATTTCGCATAACTTGGCTAAAATCACGAACTTGTTGTAATACACCAAATTCCCAATTAGGGATATTATCCATGAACACGCTAGGCGGTAATTTGTCGTTACTTAAATAACCCCCTGCCTTGTCTAATAGCCCACGCCGTGCAATTTCCATTAGGGTATAAGTGCTAATATAGCCCGTTACAATCGTTTCCTTATGATTAGTTGCGTATTCTTTTGCAACGGCTTCTACATCAAAAGGCGCAGGTTCTGTACTCCAAAAAATACTCAGGATAAAAAGCAAAATGATAATAAAGCATAAAACCCCTATACCCCGCCCAATATATCCCCAGTTTAAAAACCACTGAAACCACCCTATTTTCTCTGTAGTAGGCACTGAATCCGTCATTTTTGTTCTCCAATTAGGTTATCTAACTACACTATTAATAAGTTCAATTAGTTGGTTTATCTAGTGTTTTATAAAAATAAATGCTAACTACTTTATTTTAAGTCTAATAATAATGAATATATTCATTACACATGGGGTAAAAATACCGCATAATAAATATAACCAATTAAAAAATAGAATATAGTTGTATAATCAATATGCCATTGCAAAATAAATATTATTTATGGATACGATTTTATAAGGTTATATATTAAACTATTAGGCTTCAAAAATGTTTTCTCACCCTGTCTATGCCTTAACCCTAACGGAGGAACTATGCCAGCTCCAACGCTGACCTTACCTGTAAACGGTCAAAAAATTACAATTAAAGACAATAAAATGGTAGTACCCGATAATCCAATTCTGGGTTACATTGAAGGGGATGGTATCGGTCCTGATATTACAAAGGCTTGCTTACGTGTTTGGGATGCTGCTGTAGAAAAAGCCTACGGTGGAAAACGTAAGATTCATTGGATGGAATTATTCATGGGGGAAAAAGCCGCCCAGATGTATGACGGCAATATTTTTCCAAATGCAACCCGTGATTTATTACAAGATTTAGTTGTTTCCATCAAAGGACCCTTGACTACCCCTGTTGGCGGTGGTTTCCGTTCTTTGAACGTTGCCTTACGTCAAGATTTAGACTTATATTCTTGCGTGCGCCCTGTTCGCTATTATGAAGGCGTTCCCTCTCCTTTACGTCATCCTGAATTGGTTGATGTCATCATTTTCCGCGAAAATACTGAAGACGTTTACGCAGGGATTGAATACCAATCAGGTTCACCTGAAATGCGTAAAGTGGAAAAATTCCTCAGAGAAGAAATGAAAGCAAAATTCTTCGATGATTGCGGTCTGGGAATTAAACCCATTAGTCCTTTTGCTAGCAAACGCTTAGTCCGTAAAGCCATTCAATATGCCATTGATAACCATCGTGAAAGTGTCACGCTGGTACACAAAGGCAATATTATGAAATACACCGAAGGTGCATTCCGTAACTGGGGTTATGAAGTCGCGCGTGAAGAGTTTAGCGATTACACCATTACTGAAGAAGAGTTATACAGCAAATTTGGTGGCAAACAGCCAGAAGGCAAAATCGTCATTAAAGACCGTATTGCCGACATTATTTTCCAATTAATGCTGTTACGTCCTGACGAGTTCGATGTGCTTGCCACCATGAACTTAAATGGTGACTACTTATCTGACGCAATCGCTGCTGAAGTGGGTGGTGTTGGTATCGCCCCCGGTGCGAATATCAGCGACCACGTTGCTGTTTTTGAAGCGACACATGGCACTGCGCCTAAATACGCTAATTTGGATAAAGTGAATCCCGGTTCATTATTATTCAGTGGCGTGATGATGTTGGAATACTTGGGCTGGAAAGAAGCGGCTGATTTAATCACCCTTGCCTACCCACAAGTTATTGAACAAAAAGTAGTAACTTATGACTTTGCCCGTCAGATGGATGGTGCGGTTGAAGTATCTACCAGCGGTTTTGGTGATGCCTTAATTGCGCAAATTCAAGGCACTGCCAACTTTGAAGAATTACGTCATCAACGTCGTCAAGCCGTTGAGCAAGAACGTAAAGAACGCGAAGACAAACGGGTTGCTGACCCGCAAGCGGCAATGGTTGCTTCTGGACGCACACCCCATACCGTTGGCGACATCATGATTGCTAACTTAGTGTCTATTGACGGTAGCACGGTTGTTGAAGAAGCGATGCACTTAATGCGTAAACATCACATCAGTAGCTTAATTGTTAAGCCTGATGCGAATGGCAACTGGGGCATTATGACGCAAAAAGACGTGTTGACAAAAATCATTCACGCCAATCGTTCCCCTGCCAGCGTTAAAGTGTCTGAAGTCACCACCAAGCCGTTGCAAATGGTGCCTGTAGATACGTCTTTACATGATTGTGTTAGCATCATGACTGACAATAATATTCGTCGCGTTGTGGTTGAAAAAGACGGCGCGCCGATTGGGATTGTTAGCGATACTGATGTATTCCGCACCGTTGAAGAATTCGGTTGGATTCCAGAATAAAGCCGTTGATTCTTCAGATTTAACACAAGCCTTTAAAAACGTGTGATTGAAAAATAAAGCCCTCATACCTGTTGTAAAGTATGAGGGCTTTTTTTATCTGCATCATCAGCATTTGCGGGATTAGCAAGACTTTTGTATCTTAATATAGCTAACGCAACTTAAAAAGCAGCTTAATGTAACCTGAGTTCGGGATAAGAAATTCTCGTTCCCACGCTGGAGCGTGGGAACGAGATAAACCAATTAAATTTATTAATTTTTCCCTATTTCTTATCCCGAACTCAGGTTAATGTAGGGTGGAATAGCGTAGCGTATTCCACCATAAAACGCCAAAAATAGCTGAGTTTATGCAGAAAGCTTGCACTGTTGTGGAATACGGCTTGCGCCTATTCCACCCTACAATAATCATTTTAAAGTGCGTTAGCTATATAGATTAATGTTTTTTCAGCAATATTTACACTCGTTTCTCAGCGAATAAATTATCCAGCAATTTGGTTCTACCTATAAATTGCTACCGTAGGAAGAATGCAGAGATTGATAGAAGAAAAATGTAAAATCGGGTATAATGCTCGGTTAAAGTATTATTTTTATACCACACCACGCTAATCAATTAGCTATCTAAAAATTTCCCCGTGCTTTCCCATTATTAAATTACCTTACGTTTTTTAGAGAGTTTTCATGCTACCAACCATTGCCATTGTGGGTCGTCCTAATGTCGGTAAATCCACGTTGTTCAACGTCTTAACCAAAAGCCGTGATGCGCTTGTGGCTGAACAAGCGGGCTTGACCCGTGACCGTAAAATAGGACGCGGTAAAATCGGTAGTATGCCGTATTTACTGGTTGATACGGGTGGTTTGACAGATGCCAGTGATGGCATTGCGACACGCATTACACAACAGGCGTTGCAAGCAATCCAAGAAGCAGACAGGGTATTATTTGTAGTGGATGGGCGAGAGGGTTTAACCGCTATTGATGAGATGATTGCACAAAAATTGCGCGGTTTTAATACGCCAATTCATCTCGTTATTAATAAAACTGAGGGGATGCAATCTGAACTTGTTAATGTCGATTTTCATCGCTTAGGGTTTAATCCTGTTCATAGCATTTCAGCCAGTCATCAGCGCGGCGTAGAGGCTCTGATGGAGTCAGTGTTGGAGGATTTTTCCCCAGATGAGGAAGCGGATGAGGATGCGGAAGCGGCGGGTATTAAAATTGCGATTGTTGGTCGTCCTAATGTAGGAAAATCAACACTGGTTAATCGGATTTTAGGGTATGAGCGCGTTATTGCTTATGACCAACCGGGAACAACTCGTGATAGCATTTTTATTCCATTTGAACGGGATGGGCAAAAATATACGTTGATTGACACAGCAGGTGTCAGAAGACGCGCAAAAATTGCAGATGTTATTGAAAAGTATAGCGTATTAAAAGCATTGCAAGCCGTAGAAGCCGCGCACGTTGTCATTATGATTATCGATGCACGTGAGGGAATGACCGACCAAGACGCGAACTTATTAGGAAACGTGTTAGACAGCGGGCGAGCATTGATTATTGCCGTGAATAAATGGGATGGTTTAACGCAATCTGAACGTGAGCAAGTGCGTTATAATCTGAGTCGCAAATTACATTTTATTGATTTTGCAGAAATTCATTTTATTTCCGCTTTGCATGGTACGGGTGTTGGGCATTTGTATAAATCGGTCGATATTGCATGGACGGCTGCTCATAAACATGTAAGTACGCCTTTGCTAAATGACGTTTTAAAAGATGCGCTTACACGTAATCCCCCGCCTTTATCTCACGGCAGACGGATTAAAATGCGTTATATTCATCAAGGGGGACAACATCCGCCTTTGTTCGTCATTCATGGTTCGCAAGTAGAATCCGTTCCTGATGCATATAGACGGTATTTAATTCATTTCTTTCGGGATACCTTTGATTTACAAGGAACACCTATTAAGATTGAATTTAAACAAGGTGAAAATCCGTATCAAGGACGCAAGAATCCATTAACGGCACATCAAGCGAAAAAAAGACAGCGATTAATGCGTTTTGTCCGTCGGAGTAAGTAGTCGTACAAATTTAGATTTAAGATGAATGCGAAACTTATCTGATTTAGGATTGACAGAAAGTCAGGGTTTTTTAATCCTGTTTATTCTCAATAGCCTGATTCAGATAATGATTTTTATATATCCTTTCTTATTGTAAGAATTTCTATTTAGAAATAAATAGTGCCTCTCTCGCCCTGAATATCTGTCGTGATATAGTAATCACTCTTTAGTAACTACTTCCTTTACTATCAATACCATTTATCAGTTGCCTCTCTTGAATTTATCAATCAGGTAGAATCATAAAGTTAATTTGTGTTATGTCATCACGCAATGGCATCTTTGGTGAATGAGAGAATTACCCCTTAATTTAAAATGTTGTCTTATTCACTCGTGAGTGTTTGAAGGATATTGAAATGACAGTAATTCGTGTCTGCAACCGTATTATTTACCTCTGTTTGTTGTGTGCGGGGTTAGGACAAACAACGCTTGCGGCAGAATCCTCTGCCTCTGTTGCATCGTCAACAGCACCACCCCACCCCAAAATAGGCATTGCTTTATCAGGTGGAGGAGCGCGTGGTATGGCACATATTGGTGTATTAAAGGCACTAGAAGAACTTCATGTTCCTATTGATTATATTGCAGGTACGAGCATGGGGAGTGTTGTCGGTGGTTTATATGCAAGCGGTTTAACCACAAATGATTTAGATAAGGCGGCTTATGAAATCAATTGGGCAGGCATGTTTCGCAGTGAACCAGACCGAGAGCAATTAACCTATAGAGAAAAACAAAATCAACGCCGTTTATTTAACTTAGAAGCAGGTGTTGGGGCGCATGGGCTTTCTGTACCCAGTGGTTTTATTGGTGCGCAAGATTTATTTTTAAACTTACGTTATATGACACAGGGTATTAACGTTGATCATTTTGACCAATTACCCATTCCTTTTAAGGCGGTTGCAACCGATTTAAACTCAGGTGAGGCCGTTTTATTAGAAAAAGGTGATTTAGCCCTTGCACTACGCGCTTCTATGGCCGTACCGTTTGCCTTTTCACCCGTTGAAATTGATGGCAGAGTGCTAGTAGATGGCGGAATTTTAGATAATATTCCAACGGATGTTGTTAGACAAATGGGGGCAAATATTGTTATTGCCGTTAATATTGAAACCCCATTGGAACAAATAGAAGCAAATAGTTCTTTTTTAACTGTTGCAAAACAATCGCTTTATGTTTCTTTAATTCAAAATAGTCGTAAAGCCATGAAAGATGCAGATATGGTTATTATTCCTGACATTGCTGAATATGGCGCGACTGATTTTGCTAAAGCCGCAGGGTTAATCGCAAAAGGCTATGAAGCAACGATGAAAAAGAAAACCATGTTATCCTCTCTTGCCTTAAGCCCTGAAGAATATGAAAAATATAAATCAGCACTGCGTGTGCGGGCAACAAAATTTATCCCTTTTAAAGATGTGATTAAACCTGTTGCTATTCATTTTACGGGCAATAAACGCACAGATAGCCATATTCTGATGGCAAAGGCGGAAGGCTTGGTAGGACAAGCGGTTACTAAAGAACAGATAGAACATGTTACCCGCCGCATCATGTCACTCAATGAATTTGAACAAGTTTTTTATAAAGTGGAAAAAAATGCGCAAGGGGAAGATGAAATTTCTTTTGAGGTAAAAGAAAAAAGTTGGGGGGCGGATTATGTACGTTTTGGAATTAATGCCTCCACAACCTTTGATGCAAAAACGGATTTTAATCTTTTAATTCGTCATGAACGCTTAAATATAAATGCGTTAGGTGGCGAATGGATTAATGAATTAGCAGTGGGTACGAGCTATAGTTTTTTAACCCAGTTCTATCAACCCCTAGATTATAAACAACGTTTCTTTGTTGAACCTTATGCCAGTTGGATTAGAACCTTTCCCTCTATCTTCAAACAACAACAAGGGATTGGTGAGTACGACATCAGTGGTTTAAGACTGGGTGGCAATGTTGGGATGAATTTTGGCAACGTCGCCGTTGCAAAACTTGGATTGCAACACGATGATTTATCTTATAAATTGCGTATAGGAAATTCTGAGGAACTGCCTGTTGGACATTTTCAACGGACAGGCATTGTGGTTGATGTGGGTTATGACAGTTTGGACGATCGTGTTTTTTCCCTAAAAGGTACGAAAATTCGCTTGATAGGATACGCCTTTGAGGAATCTTTAGGGTCAGATGAAGATTATCAAAAAGTATCCTTGTATTTCCGCCAACATTTACCGATTGGCGACCAAGCAACACTTATGACCGATATTAATTTTGATTCTACCCTACGTTCAGAAGCACCTTCTTATGATAGTTTTAGCGCGGGTGGGATTAACTTATTAGCAGGTTATCCTGAAGGTGATATTGGTGGACAGCACGCATTAGTGCTTAAAGTGGGTGGATTATTTAAAACAGCGGCTTTACAACAATATTTACCGGGTGATGTACGCTTATTAACCTCACTCCATGCGGGGAATGCGTGGGATAAACTTGAAGATGTCAAATTAAATGATTTACTCTTTGGCGGACTAGGCGCGGTTGTTTGGGATAGCCCATTAGGCATGGTGTTATTTGGGACGGGCTACACAGAGGGGGGAAGTGTACGCTTCTTAATTTCGCTGGGTAATTTGTTTTAAGTCTGATATAACGCGGATACCACTGTTGCAAACGGGTGGTATCCGTGCGCGTTTTGCGAGAGAGATATGCATTAAAAAGCCAATTTTTCTAATGGCTTATCTAATTGTGCATAATACGCATTCATATAATTTAAGCCTTGATACAAAACCCACTGGCAATGCGCGATATAACGTGAAAAATCATACCCACCCGCCCGAAAAGTATCTGCATAGCCAAGCCAAATGACTAATATCGTGGGATAAAACAATAGTTTTTGCAATAAATTTCCACTGAGCCGACCTAATACGCCTTTTTCCCAATCCATTATCACTAACTGCTCCGCATGAAACCGTAAATGCGCGCGTTCATCCTGCAAAATATCGGCACAAATTGTTTTTAATAAAACAGAAGAAGTGCTTCGAGATAATGCGGTGTAATACACTTCGGCAGTCATCTCTGCGGCTTGTAACACCCTAATAGAAAAACGTAAATTAAACCGACGACGTAACCCCCGAAATGCGTTGTCTAAAAAATGATGTTTAACCGTTGGGATGCCCCATTTTTTCATATAGGTTGCCAATAAGTGTGCATGGCGTTGCTCTTCACGAATAAATAAGACTATTGCAGAAACATAATCCTCATCTTGTTGTTCTGCTGCATATTGTTTTGCAAAGTGTAATAGATTTTTTCCTTCAGAATATTCTACTCGTTGAAAGGCTTGAAGCGATTGTTGAATCACTGCTTGCTGTTCTGCGGATAGATTATCAGGTAGATACCAATCAATTTGTTGTGGGGTTTTTTGGTTGCTGATGAAATATTTTAACCAAGTTTGTGAATGTATTTTATTGAACATAATAAATATCCTCAAAAACGATGCTTTGGTTGAGCCATGTGTTTAAACGCGGTTAAAGCGGTAACAACATCGGGTTTTACCAATAATCGCAAAATTAGCCCTAATAACCACGCACAGCGAAGATAGGGATAAGCCCAATAACCAAGGTAAAAAAGTGGATGACGATGTAATTCAAGCCGTTGACTAATTGCTGGGGCAACAAAATAGGCTTGAAATTGGCACAATATCCAATAACGCCATTTTCCTAAATCTTGTTGATAAATATTATAAAATTTAGTGGTATAGAGGTTTTTGGTTAGTTGTGTTTGTATGTGTTGTGCGCGATATTCACAAAATGTTGCATAAGTTGGCGGAAAATCTTTAATTTGCATTCCCTGAGCAATAACGTGTATATCTTGATAATACGCTTCTATTTCACTTGAATTTAAGGTAGTTCTATGTAAATACTGATAACCTTGAATACCATATTCAACTAACATGCTTAAGACTTCGATAAAAGCATGATTAGAAATACTGGTTTCTTGCCTAGCTTCTAAACGCTGATGAATAGCACGAATAGCAATCAGCATTTGGGGGACTTGTTGTTTAGGAGAAAAAAACAGGGTTTGGTTGTATAAAAAGGTATTTACAAAGCGTTGTTGGGGATTTTGGGTAAAGGTTAAATTTTTGAACAACCAGTGATTTTCATGAATCAATGGGAATTCAGCCGCTGTACCAACATAAATCAAGAGAATATTCTCTATATCTCCCCAAATCTTACGGGTTATATCACTGCCAAAATAGTCGTTTTGCATAGTAGATAACTTTATATTGCAAAGTAAATAATTAAAATAAAAGACGATAATAGGGAGACTTATTGCATATAGTCTGATTGACACATTTATTGCTTAATAAACTAAAATGTGCGCATTATTTAACCTTTGTATAACAAAGTTATTAAGGGTTAAAAAAACCGCGATAAGTACAAGCGGTTTTAGGCGACAATGCTATCCCCATTTTCATTTGTGAGCTGTTTTGCAGCTAATTCAGTATCTTTAATAACACGTTCTAATTCTTGAATATAGGCTAAAAACCGTTGTCGTCCTGTTGGTGTTAAATAACAGAGGGTTTGAGGTCGGTTGTTTTGAAAACTTTTATCAAGATTAACCAAGCCTTCTTCTTCTAGGGCTTTAAGATGGCGGCTTAAATTGCCATCCGTTAGCGTACATAATACTTTTAAATCATTAAATAAAATCCCCTCTTTTTGGGTTAAAAGTGAGGTTAAAATTCCCAAACGGGCTTTTTCGTGCATGATGCGGTCTAAGCCATCATAGGCATAACGACCTGTTTGTTTATCTGCTGTCATAACGGAATAACCTGTGTTAGCTGTGACGCTCTAAATCCCAATAGAGAATCCCTGCAATACATAATTGCCCAATACCAAATGCTAAACCCATGCTAAATGGCTGTAAACTATCGCCTGTTGTTGCTTGCATAAAAAGAAGCGTTGCTGCAAACAAGTAGTATGTACCCGCCCAAAAAATTTTAAACGGTAGGTAAGGACGACACGCAAATACACCGAGTCCAAAAATTAAACACCACAGGGCCGGTAAGTAGCGGATTAGCTCTTCCCCCACCTGCCCAGCAACTAAACTGACTAAGCCACCCGCAAAGAGAGTCGGGGCAAATTGTAAAAACATTGCATGGTCTTTTTCACGGGCTAATACGGTTTGATGATGGTAGTAACGGTGCGCAAGCAACCCCAGCGTGAGCAAGATATTGACAATCGCCACACTAACCCAAAGCATAAGAAAATAATAAGGATTTTTGTCTAACCAAATTGATTGTAATGCGGCTGCAAATAATGCGCTAAAGGCGGTGAGTGCAACAGGCAACGCCCGCAATCCACGATAAAATTCTGTGCGGGATAGATGGGCGTGAATTTCTGCCAATTGGTTTAGGGCTTTGTCAATTTCCATGAAAATAACGATAACGTAATTACTTTGCATTGTAAAGTTAAATTGAAAAATGATTATTTAAACACCGAGTTGATGCAATTAAGCATATTATATTGAATATGTTTTAGAAGTAGCGTTGAATATACGCTATATAAAAATACTGTTGATTTTCTTTATTATTTAAAAATGGCATAGTTCAATCTCGTTGTACTGATTTAGGGAAGCACAAATGACTTTTAAAGAAGGCTTAGTTCGAGCGCGTAGCCACATTGTTTTTATCATTGCTTTATTGGTTTCTTTTTTTATCGTGGAGCGTCTTAATATGTTAGATAGTACCCTGCATAATCCCTTGAATATTCCTAAAGAAGCTAATTATCCTTTACGTGTATCACAGGCATTAAGCACGGTTCAGATTGAGCAAGCACAAATTGCTTGGCAGTATTTTGAGAAAAACTATCAGGCACAGACAGGATTGGTTAATTCTGCGGATAAATACCCTTCAACCACAATGTGGGATACTGCTTCCTATCTAATGGCATTAATCAGTGCGCGTCAATTGGAAATTATTTCCCCCTTTAGTTTTGACCAGCGGGTTTCCCTTTTATTAACCAGTTTGGCAAGAATGCCCTTATTTGATAATAAACTACCTAATAAATCATATAATACGCTAACATTGGAAATGACGGATTACAATAATCATCCCATTGCTCGCGGCATCGGTTGGTCAGCAATTGATATCGCCCGTTTATTAGTCCCGTTTAATATCTTAGTATGGCAATATCCACAACATACTATTGCTATTCAATCTGTTATGCGACGCTTTGATTTTTCTGCACTGGTACACAATGGGCAAATGATGGGGGCTATCGTGAATAGCGCAGGCGATACTCATTATGTGCAAGAAGGACGATTAGGCTACGAACAATATGCAGCTAAATCATTATTATTATTAGGTTTAGATGTGGGTACTGCTGCGAATTATGTTAATTTTCTTAAGTTTTTATCAGTTTATCATATAGATATTCCAACCGATAATCGCACACCCGACCAATATGATGCGCATAATTATGTTGTTAGTGAATCCTATATCTTAGACGGGTTAGAGTTCGGTTGGGACCAAACATCGGCTGAATTCGCATATCGTGTTTATCAGGCACAGGCAGAACGCTTTAAAAATACTAATATTTTAACTGCCGTGAGCGAAGACCACATCGATGAACCCCCTTACTTTGTATATAACACAATTTTTAGTAGCGGAAAGTTTTGGAACACCTTGACAGATAAGGGAGAAGATGCAAGTCAATTTAAATCCCTCAGTGTTAAAGCCGTTTTTGGTTGGAATGCCTTATATGAAACAGATTACACCGCACGTTTAATGGCAACAGTGACCGGCTTATATGATAAAGAACGCGGCTGGTATGCAGGATTATACGAACACAGTCAACAACCGAATAAAGCCCTTACGGCTAATACAAATGCCATTATTTTAGAAAGTTTAAATTATCAACGTGCAGGAAAGTTGGTAAAACTTCGATAGTTTTTCATTTCTCTTTTCTCCGACTGAATAAATTACTATGCGTTATTTTCTTTTGATATTTAACAGTTTATTTTTAGTGGCTTGTAACAATATTTATTCTCCTAGCGAGCCTGTACCAAGTCCATTACCAACCCATAGCAGTAGCATTACGCAAGACGCACTACAACATGCAACTGAATTTCGTAAGCCCGCGCCCTTAACCGCAAAAGAACGGCAAATGGCACAAATTGCATGGCGATATTTTGAAAATAATTACCAAGCAAAAACAGGGTTTGTCAATGCTGTACAAGATTATCCTTCAGTGACGATGTGGGACGCAGGGTCTTATTTAGGCGGATTAATGGCAGCACAGATGCTGGATTTAATAGACGCGACAGAATTTGATGACCGTCTAACCACGTTATTAACAACCTTGAGTAAACTCGACTTATTTCGTGGCGAATTGCCTAACAAGGTATATCACACACAAACCACCGAAAAAGTAAATTATGCCAATCAACCGGGAGAAATTGGATTTTCTGCGTTAGATTTGGGTAGAATGCTAATTCTTTTTAAAATTATTAAATTACGCTATCCCGCTCCCAAATACGCCGACCTTATCGATAGTTTTGTCTTACGTTGGAATTTCTGCAATATGATAGACAAAAACGGCATGATGTTTGGTGCGCACTTAAATGACCAACAACAAACGGTGTATGTACAGGAAGGTCGCTTAGGCTACGAAGAATATGCCGCAAAGGGTTTTCAACTATGGGGATTTAAAACCCCACAAGCCAGCAAAGTAGAACCCTATAAAACGGTTAGTATATATGATATTGATATTCCTTATGATAGCCGAGACCCGCGCGAGTTAGTGGCTCATAATTATGTGGTGACAGAAAGTTATGTATTAGATGCACTAGAACTTAACTGGAATACCATTATTCCAAAATCACCCGTAAATGCCCAACATACGGATACTTTCATGCTTGATTTTGCTAAACGGGTTTATGCTGTACAAGAAGCCCGCTATCGGCAGACAGGCATTTTCACCGCACGCACAGAACACCAACTAGACAGCGACCCCTATTTTGTGTACGACACTATCTACACGGATGGATTCCCTTGGAACACGATTACAGAAACAGGAAAAAACGTTCCGCAATTTTCCGCCGTAGCATTAAAGGGCGCGCTGGGATTATGGGCTGTTTGGGATACCCCTTATACCAATAGTCTCTTTAATTTTATTGCAGAAAAACATGACCCAACCAAAGGTTTTTATGAAGGGGTTTATGAAGATGGCAGAGGCGTTATTCAAACATTTACCTCAAATAATAACGGCATCATGCTAGAAGGATTACTTTATAAAACAATGGGGCATTTATTAGCATTTGATGCACTGCAAAATCCGCCAGAAGGACTGTGGGAAAAAACCTTAAAAACGGATGCAGAAAAAGTTGGAAAACAATGTTTAACAGGACATTAACAACCCACTCCGCCACCAAGCATAATAGGATTGTGACCACCTATGAAACGGGTTTTTCTCTTTTTAAGTTGTTTTTGCCTGCTCAATAGTTGTGGTGTTCTTGTGCGTAGCTTACACCGTGGCGCGGAAAATCTATCAACCTCGCCTATTTTTTATCAAGGGCGACACGGCGATTTAACCGAAGAAGAACAACAATGGGCAAAAATTGCATGGTTATACTTTGAAAATAACTATAACCCTGCAACGGGCATGGTCAATACTAAAGATGGTTATCCCTCCGCAAGTTTATGGGATATTGCCGATACCATTGCCGCTACCCTTGCCGCAAAAGAATTAAAGCTTATCAATGACTACGTGTTTGACCAGCGCATTTCAACGCTACTCAATTTTCTCAATCGCCTAGACCTTGCTTTTGGAAAACTGCCCAACAAGTTATATCATGCCAGTCAAGGTAATATGACCAACTACGCCAATGAACCCGACAATATTGGCTGGTCAGCCGTAGATATTGGGCGTTTACTCATTTGGTTACACATCCTAAAAACCCGTTTACCCCAATATAGCGAATATGTTGACAAAGCCGTGCTGCGCTGGCATTTCTGCGAAATTGTTGATGATTGTGGAAATATCTCAGGCGCATACAAAGATGAACAACAAGCGGCAAAACTGTACGATGATACCCGCATTGGCTATACCGAATATGCACAAACGGGCTACCAAATTTGGGGATTTGAAACTTATAAAACCCAAGTTCCCTATGCAGTAAAAAATATTTTAGGCATTGATATTATTTATGATTCACGCGACCCAAGACGAGTTGGTAATTACTCGCCCGTTGTGAGTATGCCTTATTTACTTCATGGATTAGAGCTTAATTGGGACAAAACCGACGACACACAAAGCACACCAACGTATTACACCGATAGCTTTATGGCAGATAGCGCACGCAATATTTATGCAGTACAAGCAGAACGTTATGCAAAAGACAAAATTTTTACTGCACGTACTGACCATGCCATTGGTTTCGCACCCTATTTTGTACAAGACAGCATTTTTGCAGGTGGCTTTGCATGGAATACCTTGGATACAGAAGGCAATTACCTGCCACACCTCGCGCTCGTATCAACCCGTGCAACTTTTGGTCTATGGGCTTTGTGGAAAACACCTTATACCGATGCACTCATGAATCTTATTAAGACGATGTATCAAGGTGATAAAGGTTGGTACGAAGGACGCTATGAACAAACAGGCGGGCATGAACGAACATTTACCAGCGCAACCAACGCAACCGTTTTAGAATCGCTATTTTATAAAAAAGTAGGGAAATTATATAAACCCGTTGGAAAACAAACTTATATTGATGTATTGCTTGCCGATGAATTTAAACGTCCTCCCTACTGCTTTCCGCAAACCCGTGATGTCTGTACAAAAAAACCATAAAAATGTGTTGAATCAGAATTCATCAGCTTTTCAGAATATTAAATAATGCTGAAAATCCTGATTCAGCCCCTTTTTATAACAATACTTATCGACGCACGGCTTCATAAGGTATATCTCTGATTTTATCGTGAATATTCATTCTATAATCAACAAAATCATTAACACGGTCAAAGTGCATAAAAGGATTCCCCACTAATTGCTCGGCGATGGTTGAGGTTGGATTTTGTGCATAATTATGTCCCGGATGGATAATCGTATCAGCCGATAACGCAGTCCCTATATGCTTTAATGTATTAAACATTTCTTCAGGATTTCCGCCTTTTAAATCACATCGCCCACAGCCAAACACAAATAAGGTGTCACCCGTCAGCACATTACCCGCCAAATGAAAACAAGCAGAACCCGGTGTATGTCCCGGTGTGTGCCAAATATCAATCTCGGTTTTC
The DNA here is from genome assembly GCF_001305575.3 of Beggiatoa leptomitoformis. Classification (NCBI taxonomy): domain Bacteria; kingdom Pseudomonadati; phylum Pseudomonadota; class Gammaproteobacteria; order Thiotrichales; family Thiotrichaceae; genus Beggiatoa; species Beggiatoa leptomitoformis. Next base: position 1,643,432 of record NZ_CP012373.2, on the reverse strand, counting down.
CCCACCTTCACAACATCACCACCGTGATGCAATGTTGGTAAATCCAGATATTTTCCCCAAAACTGCGCTTCAGATTTCAATAAATGAATTTGTGCATCATAAACCTTTAATAACTCAGTCAATCCATTAATATGGTCAATATGACTATGGGTTAATAACACATCCGTAATTTGTACGTCTTGTGCTTCAGCCGCTGCAATAATGGCAGGCACATCCCATGCGGGGTCAACGACAGCAGCACGATTTGTTGCATGGTCATGGATTAAATAAATAAAATTTTCCATCGGTCCAAGTTCAAGTGCAGTAATTGAAAAAGGTTTTTCCGCTATCACAAAAAATACTCCTGTTAGTATTAGATAAAAGGTTGCATTGCAAACACTACATCCCTAAATCATAAATTTCCATAATATCTTTTAAAATTCTATCAAAATCAATTTTTAAATCAATGAGTTTACCCGTGTAAATATCAAAAACCCATCCATGCACTTTTAAGCCTCTTTCTTTATGGGCTTGTTGCACGGCAGCCGTTTTAATTAAATTAATACATTGTTCCTGCACATTTAATTCAATCAAACGGTTATAACGATTATCCTCATTTAAAATGGCATTTAATTCTTTTTTATGTAACCGATACACATCGCGAACATTGCGTAACCAAGGATTTAAAATGCCCAAATCTTTTGACTGCATTGCAGCCTTAACCCCACCACAACAATAATGTCCACAAACAACAACATGATTTACTTTTAGATGTTTAATCGCATAATTTAAAACCGACATGACATTAACATCGATACTAATCACCATATTAGCGATATTTCTATGAATAAAAACCTCACCCGGTTGCACGCCCATTAACTCTTCAGCCGTCACACGACTGTCAGAACAGCCAATATAAAGAATGTCAGGATTTTGACCTTGTGAGAGTTTATTAAAATAATCTGGGTCGGCTGCTAATTTATCAGCTATCCATTTTTCATTGTTTTTAAAAACATCTTTAAGTTCCATAAGATAAATAACCTAAGAAAAAAACAAAAAGCTTAAAATAGAACACACTAAACAAGTGTTGTCTAACTTGGTCTATTCAATACAGTTACTAACAAACACTACGCCACATCCTTCATTTCATGCACCATTACGCCTTCTACAGCCGTTTGTGCCAATTCTACCAAGCGTCGATGATGAGTGAAAAATAATACTTGGGTGTGTTTGGCAACTTCATTTAATACGCTTAAAGTTGCTAATGAGCGGTCATCATCAAAATTTAATAAAATATCGTCAACTATTAATGGCATGATGGATTGTTTAGTTAAATATCGTTCAATACTGGCTAAGCGCAAAGCTAAATAAAGTTGGTCACGTGTGCCATCGCTCATTCCTGTGGTGGCGATGCCTTCACGGTTTAACTGGCGCAAGCCTAATAAAATTGGTTGGTCAGTTTGCCCATGAAAACCAACTTGTAAGCCTTGAAAATTACCCAGCGTTAAACGCTCGAATAATTCGCTAGCCCGTTGTAATAAAGGGGCTTGATGTTGTTCACGATAGCGTTCTATTGATTTGCGTAACACACTGGCGGCTAAATAAATGTGTGTGTAACGCTCGCTTAATTCTTGCATTTCTGCTAGGGCTAATTGTGCCTCATCTGCCGCACGTGCTGCGTCGGCGTTGCCATCCATTTGTTTTAGTAATAAACGCAATTCACCAATTTTCTGGTCCCATTCTGAACGTTCTTTTTCTAAGGTTTGAATCTGAGCGGTGCAATTTTCCAGTTGTTCTGTCAGTTGTTCAACTTCCACTGCATCTGCGGCACGCGCTAAATCTAATAAAGATAAGCCTTCTCCTTGTTCTGTAAGCTGTTGTTCTACTTCGTGTAGTTGCCGTTGTAACATTTGTTTTTTCGCTGAGGCTTGTTCGGCAATTTCTAAGGATTTTAAATCGTGGCAATGGGCCTGCGTCAATAAGGCTTGCAATTGGGCTTGTGTGGTTTGGACAGAATCGACAATTTTGTGCAGTCGTTCATTTTCGCTGTGTAATCGCTGTTGTAGTTGTTCAAAACGAGTGAGTTCACGTTCTGCTTGGCTGACACGGTTGGATAACATCGGCACGCTTTGTTCTACAGGTTCATTAAATAATTCAGGGGTTAAGTTCTGTACCACGCGCTCGACATCATGACGGAAAACATCCGCATCTTCATCCATACGTTCTATACGTCTGCGTAAACTGCTGATTTTATCAATTTTATTTAATATTTGTTCTAAACTATCCAACACATTACGGGCTGTATCAGGTGCGGTGTCGAAAGGTAATTGCAAGGGCAAAAGGGCTTTTGTCCAATCGGCTTGCCATGTTTTTAGTGCGTCTGTCGCTTGATAATGGCTGGATTCTAAGCGTTGTTGTTCTGCGGTTTGATTACGAATTTGTCTTTCTAAATCATCACGATGGTGTTGTAAATCCGTTATTTCGGCAATGCAGGCTTGCGCTTGTTCGATTAAATCGGCTAAACGGCTTAGTGGTAAGCTATTTTGTGGTAATTTAACTAAGGCTTGGGTCAAGGATTGACATAAATTGGCAATTAGCTCTTGTTTTACTTCTAAATGTTGGCGACGTTCACGCAGTAACTCAGCTTGTTGGCGCAATTGCTGACAATCATTTAACCAGCTCCGCATTTCAGCGGGTAAATATGGTTTAATGCCTAACGCTTGCCACACGGTTTCCCATTCGGTTGTTAAAGCTGCAAGCTGGTCATTTAATCCGTGCCATTTTTTGGCTTGTTGTTCTTGTTCGCGCTGGGCATTTTGTTGTTCTGCCATGAGGGCGGCGAGTTCGGCAACGCGGTGCGCTTCGCGGCGTAAACGGTCAGCAATATCATCGGCTTGTTGTACTGTATCCTCAAAGGTGTGATACATCTCAGCAGTGGCTTGTGCGTGTTTTAATGATTGCCAACGTTGTTGGCGTACATCTCGAGCTTTGTGTAAATCGGCTTCGGTTGGAATTTCACCTGCCCATTGTAATGCGTTGATTTTTTGGGTTGCAGAGCTGACCCGTTGCCGAGTTTCTAGCAGTTTTTCTTTTACCCGTTGCCGGTCGTTTTCTACTTCTTTAAATCGGCGGTCAAATTGTTCGACCCGTTCTGTGGGGGGGAGTGCAACTTGTTCTAATAGGGCTAAATTGCCTGTCCATAATCCTAGTTGTTTCAAGCCAATATCGGCTTTAACCGTTAATAAACGTACTTCTTTATCTTCTTTCGCTAAACTTTCTTCTAAATCGCCTTGTTTTAACGCACGTCCTAACGCCGCTTTTAATTCACTTAAATCGGGGGGGAGGGCTAAACCGTCTAATACATTTTTTTGTTGAATTAACTGTTGTTGAATTTTTTCTAGTCGGTCTTGCAAACTGGCCTGTTTTTCACGCAAGGCGGGGTAAGCATCAGCGAGTTGTTTTAGGCGTTCCCGTTGTGGATTGCTGATAAATAGGGTTGGCACATCGCTTAATGTCAGTTGTGGGTAAATCCGCCGTAATAACATTTGTGCTTCTGCTTCTATTGTGCGCATTTCAGTGCGCACACCGGGTAAATCGCGGGCGGCTTTTTGATGACTTCCTAATCGTTCACGTAAGTTGTAAATCGTGTCTTTATGTGTGAGTAGCGCGTCGGGAATAATTAGGCTTTCCGCTTGTGCTTGTAATTCTGCAATGGTTTGACGCACTTGTTTTTCTTGGGCGAGTGCGGTATTGAGGGTTAAGTTGGCTTGAATCCGTCGCGTTGCTGCGTCATCTGCGAGGGTAATAACCGCTCGTAACGGGTCTAGTTGTTGAGTCACGTCTTGATGACGATGTAATAAGGGGCGAGTGCGTTGGATGCGGGTGAGGCGGTGTTGCTCGGCGCGTAGGGCGCGTAACTTTTCACTTAAAAGCTGATGTTGAATATAGGCTTCGTCTAGGGATTTGGCTTGTTCTGCCCAGCGGGTTGCGGATAATGAGCAGTCTTTCATGCGTGAGCAGGCTTCTTTGTAGGCTTTAATCGTTTGGTTCAAGCGGGGCTTGCTTGCACGGGCTTTGAATAATTCGTCAGCTTCACGGTCTAATTCGGTTAGTAATTCGCGTAGTTTTAAACTGCCTGTTCCTGCTTCAAATAAACTTTCGCCAACATCACCACCGCCCTGTAGTAAATCTTCTCCACCTTGACGTAAACATTCATGGTCAAAACAAAATAAGGCGGTAAAACGGGCTTCTGTCATGCCGTTTAAAAAAGGCAATAAACTGTCTTCGGCTAAGGGGTTCATCTGCCAGTCGAGCAGGGTATTTTTGCGTCCTTTGCGCCGATAAAATAATAATTCTTCTCCTGACATATTCCGCAACTTGCCGCCAATCCGCAATTGGTCGGGGGCGTGTAGATAGGCATCGCCCGTGCGTTCAGGAATGCCAAATAGCCAATGTGTCAAGGCGCGACGTGTGGTACTTTTACCCGCCTCATTCGTGCCATAGATGACATGAAAATTTGTATCTGTCGCAGAGAAATCTAAGGATTTATTGGTAAAACGTCCAAAAGCAGCAAGATTAAGATGCAAAAGTTTCATGATTATCGTGATATTTGGTAAGTGCAAATAGATTTTCGCACGGGTTCTATTGCAAAATACAGCATACTTTTTACAAATTAGCAATAATTTTGCAGGTTTTTCGCTTAGAAAAAGCAAAATGAGGTCAAAATATAATGATTTCTCCCTCGCTTCCCCCTGAGTATTTGGATGTTGTGGATGCACAAGACAAGGTTATCGATTGTCAGTTACGCACGGATGTGCATCGTTTAGGGTTATGTCATCGGGCAGTGCATATTTTAGTGTTTAATCTGCAAGGTGATATTTATTTACAGCAACGCAGTTCACAAAAAAGTAGTTTTCCCAATTGTTGGGATTCTTCAGCCGCTGGCCATGTGGATGCAGGGGAAGATTATTTGCAGGCGGCCCAACGGGAGTTAGGGGAGGAATTGCAGGTTGTAGAACCGTTAGAGGCTTTATTTAAGTTGGATGCAAGCCCTATAACAACTAATGAATTTTGTTTTGTTTATAAGTGTATTACAACACAAATACCTGTGCCAGACCGTGTAGAAATTGCTCAAGCGGGATGGTTTACACCTGCGTTTGTGGCGGAATGGATACAGCGGGAAAGTCTGGCATTTACGCCTATTTTTAGAATAATTTGGAGTAAGTTATCTAAATCATCATAAAGCTAAAGGGCGCGTTATATTAATCAGGATTGAACAGTAAAAAATACTTAATTCTCAGGGTGTCATGTCTATTCGGTTTGCCAAGTAAATTGTTGTAAATTGACTTTTTCTTGCCAAAAAATAATGCCTTCTGCCTCTAAACAGTGTTTCTGCCATAAATACAAATCGCTCTCGGGGGGAAAAGAGATTTTTCCTTGTGCATTTAAAACACGAAACCAAGGGATTTCACTGTGTGGCGGGAGATGGTGTAACGCATAGCCGACTAGGCGTGCTTGGCGTGGAAACCCTGCTAATCGGGCAATTTGTCCGTAGGTAGCTATTTTTCCTATGGGAATTTGTTGAACAACCGACCAAATGCGGGTATATGTGGGGGATTTAGTGGGGGGCATGGGGAACTCGATTTTATATTTTTTAAATCTATCTGCCTCTAAATCATAGAATTTAGAGGCAGGATTTTAATGCTGTTTTAGGGAAAGAATAATATTTTTTTAGTCTAATTTAACTTCAACCAAGCCTTCAAACCCTTTTGCAAACCAGAGGCTATTATTGGTCATGCTAACAGCATCACCACTAATGCACTCGGTTTCTTTTAGGGCTGTGGGTTTGTTGTTGGCGGTGAGTTGGTACACGGTGCAAACGGCGGATTGATAAAATGGCATCGAGCTGCTTGACATAATGTCTGTATAGGCATAGTTCCATATGTCGCCAATTAGCACTTTGTCAGCGTAAGCGGCTTGCAGTTTTTGATAGCCTTCAAATATCCATGAACCTTCGTCAGCAAAATTCGCTTGTAAGCTGACTTTTAAAATTTGTGTTTGGGGGGGCGATTCTTCTGTTACGGGCGTGCTACTACCTTCACTGCTGGCGGTGTCTGCCATTGTGGTAGTCATCGGATAATAAATTTCCGCATTGTATGGCGTTTCGCATTTGATATATAACGATTCTGTCGTTACAAGGATTTGTGAATAGGGGGCGCAAGCTAATTCTCGACTGCTGATGAGTTTCGCGCTGTCAGCCGATAAACGAACTTGGTTGAGTAATAGGCGATTGTTGGTTGTGGATTCTTGTGTAATGAGCAGTTGAGTACCTGCAAAAGTAATCGGGCGACCGGGAATGGAAAATGTTGTTGCTTCAGTCGGTTTTTCGCCGGTAAGTTGCCATGTGTGTAATTGCCATTGCATCGCTTCAGTTGTTGTATTGTCAGGCTTTATCGTTGTATCAGCAAGAGAAACAGGTGAATAGGTACGTTTTTCTGCAAGGTAGAAGCGACCGTCTTGGGTGAATGGTGTGCTGCGTTCTATCCAATACGGGGTATCGTCTTGAACAAGGTTTTGTTCTAGTGTCCATGCGGGGCTAATCACGTTGTTTTCTGTGTTGACCGTTTGCACCGTGAGTGGGCTGTAGTTAAAGAAAACGGCGGTTTTTCCATCTAGGCTTATGTTGTTATAGCCGTGTGGTAATGACCAGCGTTGTGTGGGTTTGTTCAGGTCAGTGGGGGAAAATTGGTAGAAACGGCTGTAGCCATTCTTGCCATATCCACCTGCAAAGAGCTGTCCTGTGCTTGCCTTTATCCATTGAATATTGGTTGCTAATTCTAACTCACCTAATACTTTGGGTTTATCTGTTCCCCATTGGATGGTTAGTAAGGCTTGGTCGCCTAAAGCAACTAATTTGTCGGTATCTATGGGTGTGCTGCGTAATAGTTGTACAGGGCTAGAAACAAGACCTTTATCAGTGAGTTGTTTATTAGCTAGGGAGGCGATTTGTAAGTAACTGCCTACAGCATTACCCCATGATTCAATTGGTAAGGCAGTCAGTGCGCCATCCCAGTTTAGCAATAATGCCTGTTCGTCTTGTAAGGCTTGGGAATAGCTCCATGCGGCTTGGTTAACCAGTGGAACAAGGCGATTAATCAGTTGTGGTTTTGTGGGGTTGCTGACATCAAATAGACTTAATGCAGCACGTCTAACAGCTTGACTTGTTTCCCCTATTTCAGGTACATCATGGATGCCAATACTTAGTAGTAAGTTGTCATGGAAAAAAAGTTTTTCTGACCAACCGGGAATTTCTAGTTTTCCTAAAATACTCGGATTACTTGGGTCACTTAAATCTATAACCCATAAAGGGTCTTGTTGTTTATAGGTGACAATGTAGGCGCGATCACTGGTGAAACGGGTTGCAAATAGTGATTCATTAGGTGCAATTTTATCAATTTTACCAAGCAGTTGTAGGCTGGGTAATGCGTAAATTGCCAATGTACTGCCTGCTTCGCTCAGGTTAAATGGACTACCAAAAACAACACGGAGCTGTTGATTAGTAACATCAACATGAAATTCTGAGGGAATTCTTCCTGCAATAGTGAGGGCTGGCAAGGCTTTTAATGGGTTGACAGCATCATCTAATTCATAGACTTGAATCAGTGATTCTTGCCAATTGTCGGAGTTGAAATTGGTTACAACTAAGTGATCGGCGAAAATAGCCACATTGGGAGAATTGCCCACTAATTCTGTGCGTTTGACGATTTCTAATGTGCCATTTGTAAAGCGCAAGGCCATCAGTTGTAAGCCCACAGGACTGCCACAATCCGCACACGTTGTTAGACTGGTTAAACTTTTGGGTATTTGTGTGATTGCGTAAATAGTGTCATTACGACGGCGCGATTTAAGAAAACTACCATCTAATTCCAAACGGGTGTTTATTTCTAATCCGCCACTGCTGTTTTGTTGGGCAACAAGAACTTGTGTTCTTCCTGTTTCAGTTGTTACCGTTTGTAAGAGGACAATTTTATCATCAAAGAGATAGATTTCACGCGGTGTTCCTGCCAGTTCTAATTCACCTGTTAAACGGGGTTGTGCTGGGTCGCTGATGTCTATCAGTTGCAGTTTGTGTGCTTGAGCATTGGCGTAAAGTACTTTTTTTCCAATAACTTTGAAAATATCAGGTTTTTCCGTGCTGCTTGTGCCTAATCCTTCACTGGCTGGCAGGCTGGTGGTTGTGCCAGCAGTATCCGTGTTAGCGATAGCGATATTGGGTGATAAAAAAAAGCGTTGCCCCGGTAAGCGGAGATAGCCTGCTTGTGTTGTAAGGGGGAGAATCGATGTTGCATCCCATTGGGTATTATCTAATGGATTTGCATTGGGTTTAGTTGCAACAAGGGCGACAAAACAGCGGTGATTGTCAGGACAAATTGCATCTAAATCAGTTAAGGCTTGGGTTGTAAAGGGTTCAATATCCATAGGCGTATCCGCAATAGGGAAGAGTCCTTTTTTCCAACCATCGCTCACTGTCCAAGATAAAAACATGTCTGTGGCTGTCGTATCTACATCCACCCATGTTAGATAAACCGTTTTATTTTTGAATTTTTCGGTATTGCTAACGGTAACTTGTGAATGGTCATCTTGTTTTTCAACGCTAACTTGCCATGCTAGGCTTGGCATACTCACCACAAGAGAGAGTGCGCCAAATAGTAAAGTACGAGTAAAACGCATAAAATTGCTCCTAAAAATAGGTCTTAAGGATTAATAGCGAAAGTGTAGCTTAAGATTAGTAAGCTATCCATAGGGATATAAGCCATTGTGTTTGTCCTGATTTGTTTGGCACAACGGGGGGCAACAATATGAGCGCAATTTATATAAATGCAGATAACTGTTTTGTGATAAATAAAGATAAATATTCTATATTTAAAACATTCTTTGCTTATTTACTACCATTATGACCAGAATAACAATATAAAGCGCGTCGTCAGTTTGACGGTGAAACATCACAAGGTAGAATTTATGTCTCATGTTCCAGTGCAACAAAGCCAATTGCAACAGTTATTCTTACTTTCAGTAACAGATAAACGAACTGATTTAATTAATAATATGCTATTAGCGGAGCAACAAGGTTGGCAAGGAGAGGCAGTAGAAAAGTTGCAACAGATTGTATTGCGTTTGATGGGGGCAAGTGTTTATGGTTTTGCCGACATTAGTGCAATTGCACATGCCGTTGAACAGCATTTACAAGCAGACATTATTGAGGATAAAGCAGATTTATATTCAAGTTTAAAACGGTTATGTGATTTATTAACAATTTATGCAGAACAACAGAATACAGATTCTTTGCCCTCATCAACATCACTTATTTCCCCGCCCGCGCTTAAGCATATTCTGTACATAGATAATAAAAGTATAGAGAATGAAACCTTTGTAAAACAAATAGAAAATATGGGATATCATATTATTTGGTGTCAAGATATGAACGGGTTAATTCAACATATCCACCTTATAAAACCAGATGTTATCTTAATGGACGAACTGACAACCGCATCGCTTGCGCAAATTGGCACGTTGCTTAAAACCCATTTTTTAACAAAAATACCCTGTTTTTTCATCTCTTATCAAGATAGTGTGAGCAGTCGCCTCCATGCGATTGCGGCGGGTGCAATACATTATTTGCCCAAACCCATTACACCCATTAATGTGCAAACAACCTTTGAGCAGTTATCAATAGCCCACTCCATCAACTATCGTGTTCTTTTACTTGAAGAACCCGAAGATACACAACAACCCTATCATCTTGCTCTGCGTGCGGCTTATTTACATCTGCAAATCACCAATACCGCAAGCGAAATGATAGATATGCTAATTACATTTAAGCCACATTTACTATTGATTAACCTGCATAATGACATAGAACAAGGGATACATCTTGCTACACTGATTCGCCAAGAAGAAGTTTATTTAACCATACCGATTGTGTTCCTAACGGATGAAGAAATGCCTGAAGCCGATTTGCATTCTCTGCTTATTAATGGCGATGGCTGTTTACGGCTTTCTATTGACCCTGATTATTTAGTCAACTATCTCTTGACCCGTATTCAACATGCTCACCGTCTGGAAACATTGTTAGCCTATGATGGGTTAACCCATTTGTTTAACGCGGATATGTTTCGCAATCGGTTACTCTCCAATATTGCCAATGCAGAACGTTCAGGCAGCCCTATTGCACTTGCTATGCTAGACATAGATAATTTTAAACAAATTATTCAAAAATATGGTCATTGGACGGGTAATAATATAATCAAGCAAGTTGCTAAACTCTTACGACAACGGTTTCGTCGTGGCGATTTATTAGGACACTATCAAGGCGACCGCTTTGTTATCGCCTTAAACGATGCGGATATGCTTTCTGCACAACAAGTGCTTGAACATTTAGTAGAAGAAATTGCCAATAGCAATGTTAAAATTAACGGTGTCTCACTACCGCTCACGCTCAGTGTTGGTATTGCCTATTATCCCGGACACTTACACTGCGAGGATGGAAATAGTGAACGAGATATATTGCAAGCGGCTGAAAAATCAGTACAAGAAGCGAAGCGACGCGGGCATAATCAAGTCGTTGCGACCTCATTAGAAGCGATTATTGATTGATTCAAATTTGACGTAATATCGATAGGCATGAATAGATTGGCTGATTATCCAAATAAACCGCTAAAATAAAGCATTTGGATGCTTACCAATTCTACGTATTCTATAACACCTTTGAATAAAGACTAAAGCAACACATCCATACAGTAAAAAGCTATCTTAAAATAGTATAAGACCATGATAATTTTTACTAAACAATTTGCTCAAACCTTTGAACTTTCTAAAAAGAAAGTTCACTATCTGCAAATCATAAGTCCGAATAATTATTGCACGAACGCTAAGGAATCCGTTAAGCATGTCAGATAACCCCACTCCACTTGCAGAAGAAGAAGCTCGTCCACTGCGTATTTTATTAGTTGATGACGACGCTTTCATTTTAACCCTCATGTCCGCTTGGCTAGAAGATGCAGGTTATGAAGTTGCCACCGTTGAAAGTGGTGAAAAAGCCGTGTTAGAACTCCCCCTTTTCCGTCCCCATTTAGTCGTCACCGATTTACGCATGGATGGCATGGACGGCATTGCTTTATTAAAACAAATTCAAGATTATAACACCATATTACCCGTTATCATGTTAAGTGGTAGCGCGCAAATTTCTGATGCTGTCCGTGCAACGCATCAAGGTGTTTTCGAGTTTTTAACTAAACCTGTGGACCCTGAAGACCTTTTCCGCTGTGTACAAGCTGCATTAACCCATGTAGGCACTGCAAACAGAGAAGAAGCGTCAGAATTTGCCCCAGAAATTATTCACCGCAGTGCCATTATGTCCAATATGCTTAAGCAAGCGCATCGAGTGGCAAAAACCCGAAGCAATGTTTTTATTGGTGGAGCAACTGGTACGGGTAAAGAACTGCTCGCCCGTGCAATTCACCGCGCAAGCCCTCGTAAAGACCAAGTATTTTTAGCGATTAATTGTGGTGCCTTGTCCGAACAGCTCTTAGAATCCGAACTCTTTGGACATGAAAAAGGTGCATTTACAGGCGCAGTACGTAAAAACTTAGGACTGTTTCAAGCGGCAAATGGCGGTACTTTATTTTTAGATGAAATCGGTGATATGCCTGCTAATTTACAAGTAAAGTTATTACGTACGCTACAAGATGGACAAGTTAAATCCGTGGGAGCTGTCAACAGTGTTACGGTTGATGTACGAATTATTTCCGCAACTCACCACGATTTAGAAGCCTCTGTAAGACGAGGCGAATTCCGTGAAGATTTATTTTACCGCTTAAATGTCATTCCGCTCTATTTACCGCCTTTATCGCAACGACGCGAAGATATTTCCCTGCTAATCGACTATTTCCTGACCAAACAAGCCCAGCGTGAAGCCGTTGAACAAGTGCCACGTTTTTCCCCTGAAGCAATGGAATATATTATCGACCTATCATGGCCGGGTAATGTTCGCCAACTACAGAACGTGGTTGAACAATGTAGTGTTCTCTGCGCATCCCCCATTATCCCCCTTTCGCTGGTAAAACAAGCCTTACGTGACAGTGAAACTAAATTTCAAACCCTTACTCAAGCCCGTAAAGAATTTGATAAAAACTATTTGCAACGCGTGATGAATATGGTGGCAGGAGACACACTTCATGCAGCACACATTGCAGGATGTGAACCTGATGATTTTAAAAACTTGCTACGTGAATATGCTATAGACCCATTACGCTATTTAAAAAATCAGGAAGAAGAAAAGGAAAACAGTAAAAGAGGCGAAAATATCCATTTACAATAAAAAAACCTTACTTTCAGCTAAATCAAACAAGGGCGTACTCGCCACGCCACGCCCTTTCTTTAATTATGACATTCCCCCTTTCAATAAGGTCAATAAAAATTGAATGACCGAGCCAACCTCATTTTTAACCCCCTCTATTGCCAAAATGAACGCGAAGTAGAAAGTAAACTGATTGTCAGCTATTTACTCCCCGCATTAGGTTATCAAATAGATATGTGGCGACAAGAAAAAACGGTTAATCGCTTTCGTTTAGACTTTCTCGCCATTGCAAATCAGCAAACAGATTTGACAAACAGCGTCATTATTGAGGCAAAACACCCCCAAAAAAACCTAAACGACCATATCGAACAACTAAAGCAATATATGCTTGAGATTAATACAAAATATGGCTTGCTAACTAACGGTAGAGAACTTAGAATCTATGAAAAAACAGCCACTACCATTAATCTCGTTTTTTGCTGTCTTGGACGCGATATTGAAAACCACATTGAACAAATAAAAGCCCTAATCGGGAAAGAAAATCTTACTCCGCAATTTAATCCACACAAGGACAAACAACCGATGAAAGTGATTGCCGTTTATCACAATAAAGGTGGGGTTGGTAAAACCACGACTGTTATTAACCTCGCTGCAACGCTAAGTAAACAAGGGAAAAGAGTGCTAGTTATTGATTTAGATAGCCAAGCCAATACTACCTTTGCAACAGGTTTAGTCAATTGGGGTGATGAAGAAAAAGACACGCTAAAAGACTGTAATATCTATCATGTTCTTCGTCATAGCGATTTATTTTCCATTCCCGAAGCAGTTAGACAATCGCGTTTTACCAGTCATCAGATCGGTGTGATTCCTTCCCACATTCATTTAATGAAATACGAAAACGAATTAAATCAACTGGATTACAGCAAAATAATCCTGATTAAAAAATTAGCAGCCGTTCAAAATGACTACGATGTCGTTATCATCGATACCCCGCCATCACTCAATTTATACGCTCGAGTTGCGTTGATTACGACAGATTATTTACTGATTCCCTCTGACTTAAAACCGTTTGCTAACGAAGGCTTAGAAAATGTAAAAACCTTTGTTAAAGAAATTAATGATTTTCGTGCATTCATGAACCGTCAACCCATTCAAATTCTTGGCGTATTGCCCAGTAAAATTTCTCCCCATGCCAAATTTGGACAAAGTACCCTGCAAAACCGCATGAAAACGGTAGAAAGTCGTTATAACATTAACGTATTGAAAGACCTTGTTATTTATGAACGGGATGACCTTGCCAAATGTGTAGAACAAGTCTTAGAAATTGGCAACATGGAAGTTGCTGACCCACGCTCAGTATTTGATTTCAATCCAAAATCCAAATCAGTGGAGGAATTTGAAAAACTCGCTGCTTTCGTTTGTCAACAAATAGGCTTAGCGTAAATGAGCAAATTATCACCCGCCATTGTGTTAGTAAAAAATATTCACTGCACCCTACCACGCGATACCTTTTCTGCGGCGGACATAGAAGCGGGCGCGCACTTAATTCTACACATTGAAGGAGTTATTAACCCTCTAATATTACGCAGAGAAGGGATGGAACATTACACTATCGTTGAAGGGCATTTAGAATATTATGCCGCCCTGAGAAGTCGAGAATTAGACTTAAGTCGTGGGGAAACGATTAATGCTTATATTATTGAAGCAGAAACAGAAGAAACTATTTTGCAACAAATAAGCCTGTTTAGAAAAAAATCTATGACCACGCCAGCCACATCTGTTAATGCAGAAAGATTTGCACAAGCAACGCAACACCTTGCACAGTTAGACAAACTGGCTCACCTGTTTACCGTTGAAATTCAACAATTACAAACAACATTAGCAATGTTAGCACCGCCCATAGCGACATTCCCAACACCTAACCCTGAAATAACACCCTTACAAGCAGAAATACCCGTTGTTAGCACCACACCCGAACCTATTCAGCCAACAACTGAACTAATTGCTACCACACCACCGCCAAAAAAACCAAAAACAACCAGAAAAACAGTACAAACATTGCCCGTAAAAACCGATTCTACACCCGTAACAGTAGAAAAAACGGGTAAAAAATCAGAACGCACGGTAAAAACAACCCCCGCAATCACACCAAAATCGGTAGAAATCCCCGTTGTTAGCGAAATTATTCCCACAATACCCGTTAAAGCAGAAAAAACACCCAAAAAACCTGCTAAATCCACAAAAGCAAGTATTGCATTAGACCCTGAAGAAGAAGCCTTTCTGAATAAGCTGAATGCACTGCCTGACAAAGACTTACAGATTTATTTAGCACGGTTAAAAATACAAGGGGATATGATAGACGCGCTATTAAAAGCACGTCCCTTTCAAACGGTTGCAGATATACAAACCATTAAAAGTGAAACAACACACAAAGGGATGGGAAAAGCGCAGTTGAACAAACTCAAGGCAGAATTAAAGTAGGCTTACAGCAAAACGGATAACACCGATGCGATGTTATCCGTTAAATCAATATATAACTAAGGTTTAATGCAAGCTAGCAGGGCCACCAATAGGACTATCAGGTTCTTTTGGGTGTAAAGAAACATTAGAGCCTGCTTCTCCATCAGATGAACCCGGTTTTTGTCTATTATTACGGCTACCACGGTCGTCCCAATCTTTGGGGGGATTAGGTTCTTGTCCTATCATCAACGCGTCGATTTGTTCTGCATCAATAGTTTCATACTTTATCAATGCCTCTGCCATCTTATGCAGAATCACGGTGTTATCCGTCAGAATTTTCTTTGCCCGTTCATAATTACGATCAATGAAAGAGCGAATTTCTTCATCAATAATATGTGCGGTTTCATCCGACATCATTTTATGTTGTGTCACTGTGTGACCTAAGAAAACCTCTCCACTTTCATCACCATAGGTTAAAGGCCCCATCCGTTCGGATAAACCCCATTTGGTAACCATCTTGCGTGATAATTCCGTTGCACGGTGAATATCATTAGATGCGCCTGTTGTTACATAATCAGACCCAAATACTAACTCTTCGGCAATCCGTCCACCAAATAAACTAGAAATTTGGCTTTCTAAACGTTGTTTACTCGCACTATAACGGTCAGCTTCGGGTAAAAAGAAAGTAACACCCAACGCACGACCACGCGGAATAATCGACACTTTGTACACAGGGTCATGTTCAGGCACTAGTCGCCCAACAATGGCGTGTCCTGCCTCATGATAAGCAGTTAAGCGTTTTTCATCTTCACTCATGACCATAGAGCGACGTTCTGCCCCCATCATGACTTTATCTTTCGCTTTTTCAAAGTCATCCATTTCAACTAATCGCTTATTAGCACGTGCAGCAAACAGTGCCGCTTCATTCACGAGATTAGCCAAATCCGCCCCCGAAAAACCGGGCGTGCCACGGGCGATTAAACTAGGCACAACATCTTCAGAAATAGGCACTTTGCGCATGTGAACTTTAAGAATTTGCTCACGTCCACGAATATCAGGTAAAGGAACAACCACTTGACGGTCAAAACGTCCCGGACGTAATAACGCGGGGTCTAATACATCAGGGCGGTTCGTTGCAGCAATCACGATAACGCCTTCAGTCCCTTCAAAACCATCCATTTCAACTAGCAATTGGTTTAAAGTTTGTTCCCGTTCATCATGCCCACCGCCTAAACCTGCACCACGATGTCGACCAACCGCATCAATTTCATCAATAAAGATGATACATGGCGCATGTTTTTTCGCTTGCTCGAACATGTCGCGTACCCGTGACGCACCAACCCCGACAAACATTTCTACGAAATCAGAACCCGAAATCGTGAAGAAAGGGACTTTTGCCTCGCCTGCAATAGCGCGGGCTAATAGTGTTTTTCCTGTACCGGGTGAGCCGACCATTAAAACACCGCGTGGAATTTTACCGCCTAAGTTTTGAAACTTGCCCGGATCACGGAGAAAATCGACCAGTTCAGAAACTTCTTCTTTCGCTTCTTCCACCCCTGCAACATCTGCAAAGGTTACTTTAATTTGGTCTTCTTCAATCAAACGTGCGCGACTTTTGCCAAAAGACAATGCCCCACGTCCACCACCACCTTGCATTTGACGCATGAAGAAAATAAGAATGCCAAATAACAACAACATGGGAAACCATGAGATGAATATTTGCATCAGCAGTGATTGTTGTTCGGGCGCACGAGAGTCGATTTGCACTTGGTGTTTAAGCAAGTCATTGATTAAACCATCATCACCGGGATTATAGGTCGTGAAACTTTGCCCATCAGCACTTGAGCCTTTAATCGTCCGTCCTTCTATAACGACTCTTGTTACTTGGTTTTGTTGGACTTTCCTAATAAACTCTGAATATTCCATTGCCTGTGCGCTGACGGTGCGTGGACCAAAATTATTAAACACCATCATCAACACTAGGGCTATAACAACCCAGAGTAGGAGGTTTTTTGCCATGTCGTTCATTGACTTGCCTCTTTTAGACTACAAACAAATAAAAAATAATAATTAAGCAGTATAACACTTTGCGAGTACGTAAATTTCTGGGGAACGGGCGCGTGATGCGTCAGGTTTACGAATGACTACTTGTTTAAAATGTTGGCGTAAATCTTTCACAAATGCATCAAAGCCTTCGCCTTGAAATATTTTAGCGAGAAAATGTCCGTTCTTGGCTAAGACTTGCAATGCTAAATCCCGCGCTAATTCGGCGAGCAACATAGTACTGGGTTGATCTACCGCCTTAATGCCTGTGATATTGGGTGACATATCAGACATTACAAGATCAGCCTTGTGATCGCCAAGTTGGACAAGTAGGGCATCCAGCACGGATTGTTCTCGAAAATCGCCTTGAATAAAGTTAACGCCAGATAAGGGTTCCATATCAAGAATATCGAGGGCAAAAACCCTAACTTGATCACCAAAACGTAATTTAAGCCATTGTGACCAGCCACCGGGGGCTGCACCTAAATCGATAACAGTCATCCCATGACGAAAGAGTTTATCTTTTTCATCTAACTGGGCAAGTTTATAAACCGCACGGGAACGATAGCCTTCCACTTGAGCGCGCTTTACATACATATCAGCATGGTGTTCTTGCAACCATGTACTACTACTTTTGCTTCTAGACATCGGGAATAAGGGTTGAAAACCAAATAAACTTGAATTGAAGCCTTATTGTAACAGTAGAAAAACCGCTAGGCTATGTTAAAGACATCCATGATTAAGATAAGTAAGTACCTCTTTTGATAAGCAGGCTTACCTGCTAATTTACCTATTATTTATTCATATCCCTTATGTACTACTATTTCTTACCCCATCTTGAAAGAATTGCCAGAAAATATTACCCCACTACTTGTGATCACTTTACAACATACGTACTATGAATCGTTTATTCCGTGATTGAATTTTGACTGAGGGAGTCATCTCATGTTTCAAGGCAGTATGGTGGCACTTGTCACCCCTATGCACACTGATGGCACGCTAGATATTGAAGCCTTACGCCGTTTAGTGGAATTCCACATTGAAAACCAAACTGATGCGATTGTTGCAGCAGGTACAACGGGTGAATCTGCCACTTTATCTCATGCAGAAAATTGTGAAGTAATCCGTCATGTTGTAGAAATGGCTAAAGGACGTATTCCCGTTATTGGGGGAACAGGGTCTAATTCTACGGCAGAAGCGATAGAACTAACGGAATGTGCGAAAAAAGCGGGCGCGGACGCTTGTTTGTTGGTGACACCCTACTACAACAAACCCACACAAGAAGGTTTATATCGTCACTACCGTAAAATTGCCGAGAGTGTCGATATTCCACAAATTCTTTACAATGTCCCCGGACGCACAGCATGTGACATGTTACCCGAGACGGTAAAACGCCTATCTGTGATTGATAACATCATCGGCATTAAAGAAGCCTTAGGCGATTTAAAGCGTGTTGATGAACTGATTGCGTTTGCGAGTGATCAATTTGTTATCTACAGTGGTGATGACAATACCGTCATGGAAGCGATTTTACGCGGCATGAAAGGCACAATTTCCGTAACCGCAAATGTCGCCCCTAAACTGATGCACGACATGTGCATGAAAGCCCTTAATGGCGATAGAGCAGGTGCTGATGCAATCAACCAACGCCTACAAAAATTACACACCGATTTATTTGTTGAAGCCAATCCAATCCCCGTAAAATGGGCAGTCCAACAAATGGGCTTGATTGGTGATGGTATTCGTTTACCCCTCACACCGCTTTCCGAAAAATACCACACCGTGCTAAAACAAGCGATGCAGGCGGCAGGCGTACAATAAACCCTGTTAAAATAAAAAGGGTGATTAATAACCGATTAACCACCCTTCTAAACACCATACACGCAACTCTTTACCACCTTAAATTAATGGGTCAAAACACATGAAGCGGTTGATAAACATTATCACGCTATCAGTAACGGTTGGATTCTCAGCAGGCTGTAGCATCGTCGTGCCTTTTCTTGATAAATCATGGGTTGATAATCCCAGTTTTGAAGGTGGCAAAACGATGCAACCGTTGACTGTTTCTAGCAACTTAGCCAACAACAACGCAAATACACAACAAGCAACACCCAAAAAATCCACGGCTGCAGTTACAACAGCACCTGTTACTGATTTACACCTATCCTCCCCCGCAAAGGCAATGCCTACGCCAAAGTCGACAACCTCGCCTGAGGCAGCAGTGGATGACAGCACAACAGAATCAACCGATGAAAATCTAACAGAAACTCCACTAGACAAACCGATTTCCCTAGAACCGTTAGGAACACCTAAAAAAGGAACTCTCGGCACAGGTGGATTTAAAACTCAATGACGATGATATATTACCGCCGTCCTTCAACACGCCATTGCATCACCCAAATCTCCATTGCTTAAGGTCTGACTATGTCATATCAGTTCACTAAAGTTAGCTGGCTATTACTCTGCGGTACGCTAACAGGATGCGGTATATTTGAAAAAATTGACCGCTCCTTGCCTGACAACCGCGACCAATACAAAGAAAGTGCAACCATTCCAGCGTTAGAATATCCCCCCACCATCACCGACCCCAGTATTACTGATGAGCTGTTGATTCCTAACGTCACCCCCAAAACCACCACCCGTTCTGACTATGACAGCGGCAAACCGCCCGTACCAACAGGACAACTCAACAGCAGTGCAGTAACACACACAACAGCAATGCCCGCACCACGCGACAAACCACCCGTTGTTGACCTAGATAAAACGGTTAAACAATCCAATGTGGTTGTATTGCCTGAACTGAATGAAATTGAAGTAAAACGCGATGGTAACAGCCAATGGCTGGCTATTCATGCCACACCCGAACAAATTTGGACAGTTGCACGACAATTCTGGCTAAAAAATAACTTTGAATTAGAACTAGATGCACCTGCATTAGGCGTGTTACAAACCAAATGGATAGAAGACAGCAGCACCTCCACCCGCAACCGCTACAGAATGCGCTTAGAACGCAATGCTGACATGACCGAACTCTATGTAAGCCATCAAGGCACAAAACGAGTACGCGTTGGTGATGACTATGTTTGGCAACCCTTAATTTGGCTATCCGAACCCTCCAACAAAGAGCTAGAAAATGAAATTCTTAAACGGATGCTCGTTTACTTTGGTGTGCAAGACAAATTCGCAACAACCTTTACAGCACAACAAACCACCTCGACAACGCCAACAACAAAAGCAGAACTGCAACAACAAGCAGACGGTTTAAACTTACTGGTTAAATCCGACTTTGACACCACATGGCGAGACACAGGCATCGCATTAGACCGCATTGGATTTAGTGTAGATAAACGCGACAAAACCAACCGTGTTTACCTCATTCGTTATGCTGATGCAACCCAAGTTGCGCAAGATAAGAGCTTATTAGATACCATCTTTGGTTGGGGCAGCAGCACCCAAACACCCACCCAAGAATACCTAATTTTCCTCATGTCTGACAAAGATAACACCCGTATAGCCGTGTTAAACAAAAAAGGCAGCTTAGAAAACAGCAAAACGGCAGAACAAATTCTGTCCCTATTGCGTGACCAACTGCGCTAATCTTTAAAATAAGGGGCGATTCTATGCGCCCCTTTACCCCTGATTTACAGATAAATACCCATTCCATCTACTGATAGAATAAAAACTCTATTCAATCAGCTAATCATCTAAAAATACTCAATTATGGATGCACTTTTAAAAGAAGTTACCCAACATCTCAAACAAGCACAACGCATTCTCTTCATTACAGGTGCGGGGATGTCGGCAGATTCTGGTTTACCGACCTATCGCGGGATTGGTGGCTTATACGATGGCAAATTAACCCACGATAACATGCCCATAGAAGTCGCCCTATCTGGTGATATGCTACTGCGTAAACCCGAAATTACATGGAAGTATCTACTAGAAATAGAAAAATCCTGTCGTGGTGCATCATTCAATCGCGGACACGCCGTTATTGCCGAAATAGAACGCGCTAAACCCGAAACATGGGTATTAACCCAAAATATTGATGGTTTTCACCGCCTAGCGGGTAATAAACAAGTTATTGAAATACACGGACGCGTATATGATTTACACTGCATAAAATGTATGCACAAACTTATCGTTACTGACTACACAGAATTAAGCGGGTTTCCACCCAGTTGTCCAAAATGCGGCGGTTTGATTCGTCCTGATGTCGTTCTTTTTGGTGAAATGCTTCCAGAATCCGCACTACACCGACTATACCAAATATTAGAAAATGGCATTGATTTAGTCTTTAGCATTGGCACAACCAGCGTTTTCCCCTACATTGCCCAACCCGTTTTAGCCGCTCGTTCTTTAGGCATTCCCACCGTAGAAATAAATCCCGGACGCACAGAAGTCTCTCATGCAGTCCGCTACAAAATCGCCCGTGGAGCAGCGGATACACTAGATGAAATTTGGCGGGCGATAAGCCCGTAAATACAAAATTTTTCCATCCATTTGTTTTAAAACTAAAAATAAAAACCTGTCTCAATCAGAATGCACAAAACCATCTATTGCTTAAAAATGATTACAACTCATGCAATTGTATCGATAGGCTCTGACTGAGACACCCCTCATTAAAAGACAATAGACCTCTTTTTTACAACCATCTTAATTATTACCACGTTTCCCCCGCTAAAAATTATCCAAACGGATTATATTCACTTTCCTTTCTTACTGAGCCTTACCCCTTACTACTCAGCCAAATACCTACACACGCATATTTTTCAACACATAAGAGACATTCTGTGCGGTATGATACGAAAAGATAAGCAAAAAAGGTATATTATTTGCTGTATGGTTCATTTAGAAAATATCTTAGGACGCACAAACAATGCTATTAAAAAAATTATTGATAATCAGCATTATATTTTGGTTGGCGGGATGTAGCGGATTACTTCCCGAAGTAAACACGACCATTCAAACGCCTTGGCAATCATTTGATGAAGTTAAAATCAGCTTTGATAATGTAGAACCCATGGTAACGACTGTCGATAAGCTAAAAAAACTAGGCATAGAGCCTTTTGTTACGCCAAACGTCAAGTTACTTAACTATTTGGATTTAGTTCAACGCTTTATTCCCAATTCCTCCATTACGCTTGCAGACTTACCCGACGCAATTCGGTCTTGCCTAGCAATGAAAGAAAAATGTCAAGGCTATGAAATGATTCCGATAGAACGCAATAGCAAACGTTATGGCAACGTGATATTAGACGTACTAAATTTTCGTCGTCAAACCAAAATTACAGGCTGGCGATTTCAAGCACTCCTTGTATTACAAGAAGATTTAGTCGTTTATAAACTCTGGAGTGGCGAACCACACATTTTAGAATACGAAGATCGCAAAAACCCATTAGGACCATTACAAGATGTTGGACGGGTACTTTCCGTATTTGATTAAACCGATGCATAAAGACACTTCAATGTCTTTATGCCTTTTTTAGAAAGGGAAAAATTATTTATGAAACAATTTTTTACACTCATTATTTTGTCTTTTTTCATTACGCCTATTGCAAATGCAGCTTATGTTAATAAAGACCACCAACAGTGTCGAGATACAAGCAGTGATGTATTTGAACCCATTTACACAGGAACACAACTTGTTAAAGAACAAACTTTTTCTTTAACCTTACCATTATTGGGTGATACCTGCTTTTTAACTGTTCGTGAACCGAAAAAAGAAAAAACCTACTTTTTACTAACAACCAGCGAAGGCAAGCTATTACATCGCTTTGATATTTCCAATACAGATGCGTTTAATGCAGGTTGTAATTTACTAGCCGTAGGATTTGAAGAGGTAAATAATGATGGGCAAACCGATATTATTATGGTGAGTCAATGCCGTACCAAAGTTGGAAATACCAACTATAACAACGTATTATTTACCAGTCAGGCAACAGGTTGGCAATTAGACAGCGTTAGCAGCAAAGCCATTAGCCGTTATAAAACCTTTGCGGATATTCGCAACTACCTACGCGACTACCCACCGAATAAAACTGCCAATTCCTCATCTGATGGCAACGAAAAACCGTCGAACAATTCTAAAAAAGAGACCGATACGAAAACATCCGCCGATAAATCTACAGAGAATAAAGGCTTAACCATTAGGGGCGAATTAGAATTCGATACCGACGGCTTTTCACTGATTCCAACAACCGAAGCAAACACCATTTACCTGTTTAAACAATACCCCAAACGCCTAGATGAACAAAAGGATGATTTTTTAGGAAAACCCCTAATCATAACGGGGAAGTTGTTAAACACCGAGCAACGTGGTGTATTGACATATAAAACCTTGAATGTTTCCGATGTTAAAGCAGAATAAATTCTAGGCAGTCCTAAAAAGTGTTTGCTGTTAATGCCAGAAATTCAGCTAGTTTTAATTCAGACAAACATCAATCGGGTGCGAATAAAATTCGCACCCGTAGCCGTTAGGCTTCTGTTACGACTTTCTTTTTCTTCTCTGCATCTGCTTTACGTTTAGCAGCCGCAGCGGCTTTTGCGGCAATTTCTCTGTCTAAACGCTCTTTACGCTGATCAACTAAACGACGATGTTCTTGCGCCTTGTGCTTTTGCAATTCGCGGGCTAATAATTCGCCTTTTGCATAATTAAAATAATGCACTAAGGGAATATGTGACGGGCAAACATAAGAGCAACTACCGCAACTAATACAATCAACTAAGCCCAACTCATCAACCTTATCAAAATTGCCTGCTTTAGAAAATGCAGCCATCTGTAAAGGCAGTAAACCACAAGGACATGCGGTTACACAACTACCACAACGGATACAAGGCATGGTTTGTTCTTGGGTAATTTCTTCAGCCGTTAATGCCACAATGCCATTAGTGCCTTTAACAACAGGCGTTGCGGTTGTTGGTAAAATCTGCCCCATCATCGGGCCACCTACCAATAAACGCGCAGGTGATTGTTTTAAACCACCACAAAATGCTAATACATCAGATACTAACGCACCGATAGGGACTTCTACATTGATAGGTTCTGTTACCGCGCCACCGCCAACGGTAATAACCCGCGAAATCAAGGGTTCTCCATGACGCAAGGCGCGATGAATGGCATAAACTGTACCGACGTTATGCACCAGTAAGCCAATGTCTGAACTGCGCCCATCTGCGGGAACTTCTTGTCCTGTAACGGTTTTAATTAAATGCTGTGCTGACCCCATTGGATACAATGACGGCACGGCAACGACTTTAATCGTTGTAATATGACGACATGCTTTTGTTAATGCCTCAATCGCGGCAGGCTTATTGTCTTCAACCGCTATATAGGCTTGTGCAACTTGTGCTGCATGTAGCACAATTCTTGTGCCATCAATCAGTTGTTCTGCTCGCTCCTGCATTAGACGGTCGTCACAAGTCAGATAAGGCTCACACTCGCTTCCATTCACAATAAAAGTATGTACTTTATTTTTCAGGCTTTGTTTGAGCTTAACTGATGCGGGGAAGGTCGCCCCTCCCATTCCAACAATGCCCGCCATTCCAACACGTGCGGCCACTTCATCAGGCGGCATTCGTAAAGGGTCTTCTGCTGGGTGTAAATCTGTCATCCAACGGTCTTCACCATCCGATTCGATAATGATAGTTCTAACAGGTAATCCTGATGGATGAGGTGCGGTAAAATCGCCAATTTCTACGATAATTCCAGAGGTTGGAGAATGTACAGGGGCTGAAATCATCCCTTGACTATGTGCCAGCAGTTGTCCTTTTAGGACATGTTCGCCGACTTTTACCTGTGGTTCTGCGGGTGCGCCAACATGTTGTTGTAAGGGGACATAAAGCCGATGAGGCATGGGCATTTTTTGAATTGGTTTATCCGTGGTGGCGTGTTTACGTCCCTCTGGATGAATACCACCACTAAAACGAAATAACTTCATGTTATAACCCCTTACAATTATTGTTGCTGCGAAATAACTTAATTAGATATTTCTAGTGCAGTGCATCAATAATACCAACCCTAAAATAGGTTATTTTTAATTAAATAATCAATTATTTAGTTTTTTACCTTTTAAGTGTGAAGACAGACAATTTGTATTAAAACACGCTATTTTGTTAATAAACTAACAGAATAAAGCAAATAACTTAACTTAGGTTAAATCCAATCGCGCGCAATGAGAAATTTTTCATATAATTCAGCCTCTGCCGACCCTGCTTCTGGTTGCCAGTTGTATCGCCATTTTACTAAAGGGGGAAGAGACATCAAAATTGATTCTGTTCGTCCGCCAGATTGCAGACCAAAAAGCGTTCCACGATCATAAACTAAATTAAACTCTACATACCTTCCACGTCTATAGAGTTGAAAATCCCGTTCTTTTTCAGAATAGGCTTGAAATTGATGTGCTTCAACAATAGGTAAATAAGCGGGTAAATAATGGTCGCCTATGGACTGCATAAACGCAAAACAGGTGGAAAAATCCCATTCGTTTAAATCGTCAAAAAATAATCCCCCCACACCGCGCGGTTCATGACGATGTTTAAGGAAAAAATAGCTATCACACCAACGTTTAAAGCGGGGATAAACGCTAGCCCCAAAAGGGTCACAAGCCGACTTTGCTGTTGTATGCCAATGAATAACATCTTGTAATACAGGATAATATGGCGTTAAATCAAATCCCCCCCCAAACCACCAAATCGGCGGATGGTCGGGTTTTTCTGCTATAAAAAAACGCACATTTGCATGAGACGTTGGAATATGTGGATTACGTGGATGAATTACCAACGACACACCCATTGCTTGAAAATGACAACCTGCTAATTCTGGACGGTGTGCTGTTGCTGAGGCAGGCAATTGCGCACCATAAACATGGGAAAAATTAATCCCTGCTTGTTCAAATAATCTGCCTTCCGTTAAAACCCGTGAACGTCCTCCCCCGCCCTCATCACGTTGCCACACTTCCTCACAGAATGTTTTTTCACCGTCTAATTGCGCCAATGTGTGGCTGATTTTTTCTTGTAAAGTGAGTAAATAACGTTTAACGCCTTCATGATTAATGGTTGACATAAGTTTATTAATATCGAATAGTTTGCAAAGTAGTTGCGTCGCGGATTTCGCTTGGGCGTGCCTGTCCACCCGTTGCACCAACGAGCAAATAATCAAGTTCGTACCCCAATAAATAACGAGTGCGGGATGCAGTTTTAGCGGCTGGGTGTTTGCTACGATTGGCACTGGTTGAGACTAATGCCCCGCCCCAATGCTGACAAAGTGCCGCCGCTACAGGATGTTTTGTTACACGCACAGCCAGTTTATCTGATGTACCCCGTAAATAAGTAGGCACATCTGGCAATGCAGGTAATAACCAAGTGACGGCATGAGATTGTTGCCATGCGGTGAAAACCACGTGTTGCATCTCGGCGGAAAGCGGGTGAAGAAACGGTTGCAACTGCGAAAAATCACTTGCGATAAGAATAAGCCCTTTACGCCAATCTCGCTGTTTTAATCGTAATAAACGCTCAACTGCCTGTGCATTTAGCGGGTCACAGCCCAAGCCATAAACCGCTTCTGTAGGATAAGCAACAATACCACCACGTGTAATATGGCGTACTGTTTGGGTTAAATGCCAACGTAAAGACACAATATTAACTCACCTAAATAAAAATAGACTAAATATCTGAATAAATTCAACCCATTAAAAACATAATATCCTGCTATTTATGACACATTACTATAACAAACTTGCACAAACTGAGGGATAACTTCTGGCGTATAATACCCCATGCTTTTCTCTCAGAACTATTTGAGACATAAATTCGCCCTTATCTAATGGGCATCACCCCCGCATTTAAGCGTCAAAAATTATAATTCCTATGAAAAAACGCCTTTTTATTTTAGATACAAATGTTTTAATGCACGACCCAACCGCCATTTTTCGCTTTGAAGAACACGCAGTTTACTTGCCGATGGTCGTTTTAGAAGAGCTAGATGCAGGAAAAAAGGGCATGTCCGAAGTTGCCCGCAACGTGCGCCAAGTAAGCCGTTTTTTAGATGAATTGATGCAAAATATTGACGGGAATATTGAAGAAGGCATTCCACTACCCACAACCAATAAAGCCACAAAAGCAGGACGTTTGTTTTTTCAAACCCAACTGCTACCTAACGAACCGCTCCCCTCAACACTACCGGGAAATACCCCTGATAACAGCATTTTAAGTCTTGCGATGGCATTACAAAAAGCAGATTTACAATGCGAAGTCACCTTAGTTTCTAAAGACATTAATTTACGCATTAAAGCCCATGTATTAGCCATTAAAACCGAAGACTACACCAACGATAAAGTGTTAGATGATGTAGATTTACTCTACACAGGAGAACTCGCCTTAGCGGATAATTTTTGGGAAACCCACAGCAAATCATTAGCTTCATGGCAAGAACAAGGACGCACCTATTACAAAGTCACGGGTGATGACGTTCCTGATTGGTATCCAAACCAATTTATTTATAACCCTGCGGAACATGATAAGTTTGAAGCGATTGTGCGTAAAGTGGATGATAACCAAGCGACTATTGAACTAGTCCGTGATTTTACTGAAGCCCGTCACAATGTATGGGGAATTAATGCCCGTAATCGCGAACAAAATTTTGCACTAAATTTACTAATGGATAGCGAAGTTGATTTTGTTTCCCTGCTAGGCACAGCAGGCACGGGCAAAACCCTACTTGCACTTGCAGCAGGACTTGCTCAAACCCTAGACCAACAACGCTACAGAGAAATAATCATCACCCGCGTTACTATTCCTGTCGGTGAAGACATAGGCTTTTTACCCGGTACGGAAGAGGAAAAAATGACCCCATGGATGGGCGCATTAATGGATAATTTAGAAGTGCTTAACCCAACACAAGGTGGCGAATGGGGACGGGCAGCAACAGAAGATCTACTTAACACACGGATTAAAATTCGCTCTTTAAATTTTATGCGCGGTCGTACCTTTTTAAACCGCTTTATCATTTTAGACGAGGCGCAAAATCTAACCTCAAAACAAATGAAAACCTTCATTACCCGTGCAGGGCCCGGTACAAAAATCGTTTGTTTAGGCAATATTGCCCAAATTGATACCCCTTACTTATCCGAAACGACATCAGGGCTAACTTATGTCGTTGACCGCTTTAAACCATGGCAACATGGCGGACACATCACCCTCCAACGCGGTGAACGCTCACGGCTCGCCGATTTTGCCTCACAAGTTTTGTAAAAGATTGTCTGACTTAGAAAATGTTGTGATAATTTACTGCCTAAATCGATGAATTGCTCGTTACCAAGCTCTGCTTGCCGAATACAAGCAGACTTAAGATTGATGCGTTCAAGTACAAGCCAAGCAGAACTTGGTGAGTAGGTATTACCAAGTGAAACTTGGTAACGAGCATACTAATCTCAGTGTTTTTTAACTTGTACCACGCGCCGCTGGAGCGACGCAATCTGCATTCCCACGCTGGAGCGTGGGAACGAGGAAAGTTTTGGAACTTTTGGCAAATTCTTAACCTCTAGCTTAAATCCCCCCAGCCTCCTTTTTCAAAGGGGGAGTAAGCGCGCAACCTATAACTCACACGCACTAATTTCCTTCACCATCCCAACCGTTTCCACACTCACCGTCACGATTCTGCGGATTAATTTCACGATATATTGCGGCTCGTCGAGGTTGTTCGGGTCGTTGCTGATGCCGCTGCGCTTGTCGGTGCTGATTTGATACTGGTCAATAATCCAATCTAAGGCAGAACGGTTGCCCAATTTATATTCCAATGCTTCGGGCGGAATGCCGCTTAATGTCAGGCTGTCGTTGTATTTAATCGCGGTTTTTTCTTTATTAAAACGCATTTTCTCAACCCGCCAATCCAGAACATCATGGGTTTCAATCTTGAGCGGGAATTCTTTTTGGGTTTCGTAGTTTAAATGCAGTTCTGCAAGCTGTTTGCCTGCGTGGCTGAGTTTCCAGAAGTCTTTGAGTTTGGGAATTCTGGGGAGTTCGCGCTTTAAGTTGGCGGCGTATTTGTCGCGATAGCCTTGATGATGCAGTACGCCATACACATAATAGAATATATCCCATTTACCAATATTTTCATCAGCATAGTGGGCTTGATAGTCTTTTAATGCCCAGTCGGTGATATTTTCTTGGCGATGGTTGCCTGCTTCGTCGTAAATGTAGAAGGGGAAACATTGTGTACCGCCTGCGCCGGGGCTAATCATATTTAAATCAGGAATTATTTTAAACATCAAAACAGAAAAAGGTTTTTCTAAACCTAATCCATTCATTCCAATCACTCGATTTTCTTGTTCAGTTTCAGAAGTTGGGAAAATGCTGGGGAATTGATAAACTTCTTCATTCATAATACGGTCGAAAAATAAGACTCTTTTTGTGAAAGGGCGATATAAAGAAGTTCTCATTTTTTCAGGTAAAAACTCAGCAAATTTACCGCGTTTCAAGTCTAATTTTAAATCTCGACTCCAACTCAGTTTTTGATCATCATAAGTCACAAAACTATCAATTTCAGGCTTTTCAACTAAGCGAGAATATCTAAAAACATGCTCATTATAGTTTTCTATCGTTAAACGCATATTTTTAGCAAGTTCGTCACGATTGAAATTATACGCCCACACATCACGACTGGTTGCAATGCCTCGCCCATACAGTTTAAAAATAACCCCTTCTGTTTGTTTACTGACTTTGCCTTCTTTTGAGCCGATGGGCGCAAAAGTATCAAAATCATTTTCTAAGCCCGCAGTAAGCCAATTGTTTTTAGCATCAGGAATAATCCGTTCTAAGCCCACATTAAAGATATGCTTCTTTTCTTCCAGAAACTGTAATTTTTGTGCTTTATTCAAGCCCATTGGAATACGGGAATAATAGATTTTAGCTTTTTTAGTATTCATGGGCGAAAAACTTCTAATTTCAAATCCGAAAGCACAGAATAATGTTTATCGTTAGCACTCAACAAGATAAGCCCATAATATACCGCCGTTGCTGCAATCAACGCATCGGCTAAACGCATAGCATGACTTAGACTATAATTTTCCACATAACGCACCGCAAGCTGACAAATGGCATCATCCACAGGCAAAATCTGCCATTGAAATAACTGCACTGTTTTTTGCAAAGCCTGTAATTCCTGTTTATTTCTCATACCTTGCACCAATTCCATATAACTAATCACCGATAATCTAAGTTTATGGATTTGATTTAAACGCGCTTCTGCAAGCTGATTGCCCCGCAAAAACCAAATAATCACATCAGTATCAACCAACATTAAAAACGCCCTGTTCGTAAATTATCTACAAAAGCCTGCACATCCTCACATTCAGGGCGGTCACGCCACAAACCAAATAATGGCGACTCGCTTAATTTAGCCGCATTTTGCGCTATTTTAGGTTGAATCGTTAATACAATTTCAACATCCTGATTTGCCAAATCCGCAGGCAGTTGAATCTGCAAAAGCCCTTCAGGACTGACATGTGAAGTTAATTGAAAAGCTTGCATAATTACCCCTTTTTCACCAAAATTGTGACTGCAACCCCGACACGAATGCCGAAGACATTCCCTAAATCATCATCGCTTTTTCTCGAGTTTCCACCCAAATCGAAAATATGAATATCATCAAAATGTTCTTCGAGATACTGACGCATTCCATCCGCCGCAATTCCATCCAAAAAGCCGCTATTCGTCACAAACGCAATAATGCCACTTTTCTGATTTTGCAAGCGTTCTGTCGCCCACATAAAAGCTTTCACATACGCATCCGATAAAGAGTTTTTATTAGTTGCTTTTGAAAACTTTGCATAATTATCAGTAATTAAACTATCAAGATGTGGATATTTCCGATTCTTATTATTATCATTTTCATCCGATTGCCCCACGTTATACGGCGGATTGCCCATAATCACGAAAATAGGCGCAGCCTTCTGAGCATTCACCCGCTCCGTGTTTTCAGGGACAAAGAAATTAAAACCCTGTTGTTTTGGCTCAGACAACTCAAAAGTATCCACCAAACAAATGCCAGAAAACGGCTCATATTGCTGACTGCGCTCATAATACGCATGTTCAATATTCATGCTCGCGATGTAATACGGCAACAGCATAATTTCATTGCAATGCAATTCTTTACGATATTTACGCTCTAAATTCAGCGCGTCCACTTCCTGCATTACCCGCAGAATAAAATTCCCCGTCCCCGTAAACGGGTCAAGCACATGCACACCTTCGCTAGACAAATCTTGATTAAACTCCTGTTTCAAGATTTCTTGCACCGAATTCACCATAAAATCCACAATCGGCTGCGGGGTGTACACAATGCCATGCGTGTCTGCCACTTTAACCGCAAAACCTTGGAAAAAGTTCTCATACACCGCATTCAAAAAGTCCTGTTTACGCCCATACGCATGAATCGTACTTGCAGTTTCTTCAATTGCGATGTAAAAACGGTCTAAACTCTTCAAAAAGTCATGCCGACTGAACGAGCGAGAAGTCAACGCTAAAATGACCTTTTCAATCTCTTTCGCAATCACATTTTTATTAACAAAGTCCGAATTATTAAAAATCGTTCTAAACAGCCGTTCAGTCAATAAATGCTGCACCAACATTTCAATCACCGCAGACTCAGCAAGATTAGGATTAATCGCCACCCTGCACAAATTGCTAAAATCTTCAAACGCCTGCTTAAAAGGCTTATTCAATTTTAATTCTTTCAGAATAATTTCGACCAAAGCCCCGCCCAACTCTCCGACTTTATCCTTAAACGCAACAATCGCCTCTTCCCATTGTGCATAAACAGGCGGTTTATAACTAAAAAAATCTTCTAAGCCCGTAATTAAGTTTTCAGGCTGGTCAATAATCGAAGCCTTAAAAACCTCTTCATTATGTTGATATAACACAATTTGTTCAGGACTTTGAAACAATATATTGTCTGAAGGATAGCCATCCTTAAATTTCTTTTTGATTTCTTGCTCAAGTTTATCTTTGGAATCTTTGGCTTCCCAAATCCCATACAGCAATACATTGGTTTGCTTATCAACCAGCGCACCATCCGCACGCAGCGGCTTACGCCCATCGCGTTTAATCGAATACTGTTCGACCAGCGTTAATTGTTCATATTGATTGGCACAATGCCGCAACACATTGGCAAAATACGGCGCAACCGCCCCTTCATGGGTTTGCTGGTTGCGGCTTAAGGCTTCAATCGCGTTGTAATATTCAGTAATAACTTTACTGGAAGATTTAAGTTGCAGTTGCATGGTGATGGTTCTTTGGGGTTAGTGGTTTTCTATTCTGTGCTAAATTAACTTTTATTACTGTATGATAAATCAGATAGTTTAGTGATTCACTAAATATAGCAACAGTACTATAAAAAGATTAAATAGAATTCAGTAAAAAGAGCTTATCAATAGAACAATGTTGTTGTTTACGGAGAGTCTTAGCCTGAGCCCATTCATGCTCAATAGGATTTAAATCAGGCGAATAAGGCGGTAAATATTCCAAGAGATGCCCAACGTCTAAAATAGCCTGCTGAATGTCGCTACGTTTATGAAAAGTGGCGTTATCCATCACAATGACAGAGTTCTGAGGGAGTTTAGGAAGTAAGTCTTGGGTTATCCAAGCGAAAAAGACATCGGAATTAATCGCCCCAGAAATTAAAGAGACGGTTAATAAACAAAAATTAAGCAAAGCCTCAATGATAGCCGATAGGCACATAACCAAAACGGCGTGGCATATCATGAGCAAAACCACTTTCATCGATGAAAACGATTTGCCTATCAGATTGTTTATAACAGTTCATTTTGTCTTGGAAGACTTGCCGTGCTTCGCTCTACCTGATGACGCTTGCGATGGCTATTTGAATTTGAAAGCGTTTCGCTACCGCTCTATGGTGAGATTTTCTTCTTGTTTCACTTTTAATACTTTTTTACGGAAATTTGTTGAATAGGTCATTTCTTATTCTCTTTTTAAAATACGGTTACTATATTAACCCCGCTTTTAAAAAAAAGTGGGGTTAATATTTTATTGCTGTTACTTATTCAACTTGATAGGTTTTTTCTAGTAGCTTTGCTTGGGCGGCGGCTAAACGGGCAATCGGGACGCGGGGCGCAGAGCAAGAGACGTAATCTAAACCAACGTAGTGACAAAAACGAATAGATTCAGGATGTCCGCCTTGTTCGCCACAAATGCCGATTTTCATATTTGGGCGGGTTTTACGTCCACGTTCTACAGTCATTTCCATGAGTTGTCCTACGCCTTTAACGTCTAGGACTTCAAAGGGGTTGTCTTTTAAAACGCCTAATGTGGTGTAGTCGGGTAAAAATTTATTTTCTGCATCTTCCCGCGAGAATGAGAAAGTTGCTTGGGTTAGGTCGTTTGTGCCAAATGAGAAAAACTCGGCTAATTCTGCCAAACTGCCCGCGCGCATACATGCCCGTACTACTTCTATCATCGTCCCGAATTTAAATTGTAGCGTAACATTTTGTTCTGCTTCTACTTGGGTGCGAATGTCATCAATGAGTTTTTTCACGTGACTTAATTCTTGTGCGGTGGCAACTTGTGGCACCATGATTTCGACGTTTATCGCAACGTTGTCTTTTTGGCAGGCGGCGATGGCTTCAAAAATCGCGCGAATTTGCATCGTATAAATTTCAGGGTAGGTAATGCCTAGGCGCACGCCACGATGTCCAAGCATGGGATTAACTTCGTGTAGTTCTCGTGCTTTACGGAGCATTTGTTCTTTTTTGCTGATGGCATCGCTGACGAGGTTGGCGTTGATGCTGTCGAAGGGTGAGGGTGTGGTTTTTAACGCGCCGCCTTCGCGGTCGCGCATAAAGCGGGATGCGCTAACGAGGTGTTCTACGCCTTTGGAGATTGCATAGAGTTCGCGTAGGTGTGCAATTTCGTCTAGTAATTCGCGTTCTGTGGGTAGAAATTCGTGCATGGGTGGGTCTAGTAAGCGCACGGTAACGGGACGCGGGGCAAGCACTTTGAAAATTTCGGTAAAGTCGGCGCGTTGTATGGGTAGCAGTTGGTCTAGCGCGGTTTTTCGTTCTTGCGGGGTTTGCGCGAGTATCATTTCTACTACGATGGGTAGGCGGTCAGCGGCATTAAACATTCGTTCAGTGCGACATAGGCCTATTCCCATCGCGCCGTATTCTACGGCTTTGTTCGCGGCTTCTGGGGTGTCTGCATTTGCCATGACTTTAAGGCGGGCGATGTCGTCTGCCCAACTGAGTAGGGTTTGTAATTCGTGGGAGAATTTGGGCGGAATGGTCGGCACTGCCCCTAGATAGACTTTGCCTGTTGAGCCGTCAATGGTGATGGTATCGCCTTCTTGTATGACGCTATCGCCGACAATCGCTTGGCGTAATTTGCTGTCAACATGGATATTTTCCGCGCCCGCAACGCAGGCTTTGCCCATACTGCGGGCAACAACGGCAGCGTGTGAGGTTTTTCCGCCACGACTGGTTAGAATGCCTTGTGCGGCAAAAAAGCCGTGTATGTCTTCGGGTTTGGTTTCTTCTCGGACGAGTATGATTTTTTCGCCCGTTTTGCCTAGTAGTTCAGCTTGGTCGGCATCAAAAACGCATTTGCCAACGGCGGCACCGGGGGAGGCGGAGATGCCTTGCGCAATGGCGTGTGTGGTGTTGTCGGGGTCTAAACGGGGATGTAGGAGTTGTTCTAGGTGTTCGGGATTGACGCGGAGTAGGGCTTGTTCTTTGGTTAGAAGACCTTCTTTTTCCATTTCTATGGAGGTTCGCACTAGTGCGGTGGCGTTCATTTTGCCATTGCGTGTTTGGAGGCAGTAAAGTACGCCTTTTTCAATGGTGTATTCGTAATCTTGTACTTCGTGGTAGTGGCTTTCAAGTTTGTGGCTGAGTGCAACCAGTTGTGTGTAGAGTTCGGGCATTTCGCTTGCCATGTCTTGCACGGGTTTGGGGGTGCGGATGCCTGCTACTACGTCTTCTCCTTGTGCGTTGACAAGGTATTCGCCATACATTTGGTTTTCACCAGTCCCGGGGTTGCGGGTAAAGCCAACACCTGTCGCGCTGTCGTTGCCCATATTGCCAAAAACCATAGCAACAACGTTGACGGCGGTACCGTTGGCTTGTTCGGGGGTGATGTTAAATTGTCGGCGATAATCAATCGCTCGTTTGCCTAGCCATGAGTTAAATACGGCTTTGATGGCGATTTCTAGTTGTTCAAAAACGTCTTCGGGAAAAGGTCTGCCGGTTTTTTCTTGGACGACTTGGAGGAAGAGGGTGCAAACTTCTTTGAGTTCTTTCGCGCCTAAGCTGACATCATCTTTAACCGCCGCACGACGTTTGACTGCATCTAGGTGTTTGTCAAAGTGTTCATCGGCAACACCTAACGCGACTTTACCAAAGAGTTGGATAAAACGGCGGTAAGCATCGTAGCTGAAACGTTCATTGTCGGTTTGTTTAATAAGTCCTTGTAGGGTTTTGAAGTTTAGTCCTAAGTTTAATATGGTGTCCATCATGCCGGGCATGGAGATGGCAGAGCCAGAGCGGACGGAGACGAGTAGCGGGCTGTCAGGATTGCCAAAGCCTTTACCGGTGGTTTTTTCTAGGGCTTGAATGTGTTGTTTGACTTCGGCAATGACATCGTCAGGTAGGGTGCGTTGTGGGTTGGTTAAATAGGTTAAGCAGGTTTCGGTGGTAATCACAAAACCGGGGGGAACATTTAGCCCAATTTGCGTCATTTCGCAGAGATTCGCGCCTTTACCACCGAGTAGTTTTTTATTTTTGCCATCACCTTCGGTAAACGCATAAACGTATTTTGTTGTCATACGAGAGAGCCTTTCGTTATTGTTGTTTAAGATGTCTGCATGAGCTTGTTAAGATTTAGTTGTGTTTAAAAAATCTTGTTAGTTCTGATGCAGATAGTGGATTAAATAGATTTTAATGCGATATGAGTTCCGTATAGGATAAGTTGTTTTACCTTTACAGTGTAACGCAACTCTAAATATTAGACTTCTTAACTAAAAGATAAAGAAAGAGGATAGTCGGTAATGTTGTTGCTTGTCTGGCTCGGTATTTTCAGGGTTATCCACGTTAACAGGATTGAAAGATAAGGTAGTTAGTGTTTTTTGTATCTGATATTCCTGAGAATTTTAATTTAGGTAGTTACGTTAATTGATGGTAAGTAATATGTTGCAACTAGATATAACGGGTGCGTGGCTTTTAAATACACGTTTGTGTTTGTCGCCTAATTTTAACGATCGTCCCGTTGATACGGCAATTGAATTGTTAGTTATTCATGGGATTAGTTTGCCACCGCGTCAATTTGGTGGTGGGTTTATTGATGATTTATTTATGAATAAGTTGGATATAAGCGCGGACCCTTATTTTGTGCCATTAGCCACGTTGCGGGTTTCTGCACATTTTTTGATTAATCGCGCTGGAGAGGTGACGCAGTATGTTTCGTTACAAAAACGGGCATGGCATGCGGGTATTTCTCAGTTTGCAGGGCGTGCGGGTTGTAATGATTTTTCTGTTGGAATTGAATTAGAGGGCTGTGAGGGGGTGTTGTATAGTGATGCTCAGTATGCCACGTTGATTATGCTAACCCATGTTTTACAGCAGGCTTTTCCTGCTTTGCAACGGTTGGATAATATTGTTGGTCATTGTGATATTGCGCCCGAGCGGAAAACAGACCCGTGGGATACGTTTGATTGGTATCGGTTTAAATCGGCATTAGACCCTTTGCAAAAGTAGTGCGACTGTTGTCGTTTTTTAGTGGCATGGCAGGGGTGGCTGGTTGATAATTTCTATGTAACTTAATAGGGTTGTTTGGAAGCTTCGATAGTTATCATCGCTAACCATGAGAAAAAATGCGCTGTGGTGATGGGTGAGTCCTTCAAAATTATCAATAGACCATCCTTTGCTGCTGTCAAAAACAGCCAGTTCTTGCACGTTTGTTGTGTTGCCCGTTTTTTGGGTGCATAGCTGTACACGGCGCAAACTGATAATGAGTGGCGAAAAAATCGAGGTGAAGGCGCGTTCTAGTAAAAGTAGTGTGCCATCGTCCATCACGGCTAAATCGGTTACTGCGCTGTTTGGCGCGGTGTGTGAGGGTAATGTCCATGATTGCCCTTGTAAATTAAAAATACGAATTTGTTGTGCTGTCTCGCTTTTTAATGGGTGTTCAGGCGCGGTTAGGATGCCATATTGTGGGTGTAGGGTAACGGATTCTAGGGAGTCGTTGATAGATAAGTAGTTGTCAATATTTTTTAATGGGTTAGGTAGAGAATATGCTCCTAGCCATTCTCCCGTGGGTTGGTAGCGTTCAATACGGGGGTTACGTTCAAATGCAATGATTAATTCACTGTCGCCCTGAATGCCGTTGTTTCCATTGCGAATGCTCAACCCTTCAGCATCGCGTTGTCGGCGAAGGGTATTTAATGCAATCCCTTGTTTATTTTTGAGTAAAACTGCTTTTATGGGGGTTGCTTCTCGTAGTTGTTGGTGTTCAAAAGTTAGTCGTAGGTGAAATAAACGCCCTGTATCAGAAACCGCGTAAAGCAGTTGTTCATCTTCATCCCATGCTAATCCTGATAATCCCCCAAGCGTTAAATTATCTACTTCTTGTGTGGGGATTTGTACTGTCCCGCGCAGGCGAATTTGCATGTAGTCTGTATTAACTGCGTATGTGCGTGAGAGAGGATAGGGCTGACTATGCACGCTAGTGCAGGCTGTGAGTAAAAACAGGAGTAAAAATATTAGGTTATATGGCATATACAGTGATGGGTAGCAATAAACATCGTAGGGTAGTGGTGATTGTTTACTTTAGAATTTTAGGCTTGAGCAGGATACAAAATAGCGGTATTGATACCGTTAGAAATCTTGATTCAGACAGTTTTTAATCAGAAGAGATAAACAACGGATAACACTGTTTGTAAGGGGTATCCGCGTTATTTTCACAATCTGTAAAATCGGAATGTTAGGCTTTACGCCAAAACAAAGCGAGATAAATCCCAATAACAACTAGAATAATGCCTATTAAATGATAGAAATGGAGCTTTTCGCCTAAAAATATCAGTGATAGGAGAGTGCCAAAAACGGGAATGAGGTGAATAAATTGTCCTGCTTTTTGCGCCCCCAGTTCATAAATAGCCTGATTCCAACAGATATAAGCAACAATTAAAGGGAAAATGCCAACGTAGATAATGCTACCCATTGTTGCGGGCGTGAGCGACCATGTTGGGGCATGATATATTTCCCATAGGTAAAAGGGCAACATTACTAAAACACCTAGTAAAACAATAGACCCCATAAAACCAAGCCAGTGTAATTCCATCGGTCGCCACTGTAGCAGTAATGAGTAAACTGCCCAAATTAACACTGCACCTAATACCCATACATCCCCTTGATTAAAACTAAAAGTAATAAACATTTGCCAGCTACCTTGGCAAATAATTACTAATACTCCAAGTGTAGAAATTAAAATACCTAGAAATTGGTAACGCGCCACCCGCTGACGAAACCAAAAATAACCTAATACGATAATAACAATCGGCATATTTGATTGCAAAATAGCGGCATTCGTTGCGGTTGTAGTTTGCAATCCAACATATAAAAAGCTGTTAAATCCCCCAACACTTAATGCGCCTAAAAAAAGCAAAATATGCCAAGATTGTCGGATTAACGCACGCTGTGCATACATAGTCCGCCATGCAAAAGGCAATAGTATTAATAAGCCAACAATTCCACGCCAGAAAGCCAATGCCATTGGTGGCATGTCCATCATAACAGCACGCCCAATAACCATGTTGCTACCCCAAAAAAAAGTGGATAGCGTGAGTAGCACATAAGGGGATATGTGAAAATGAGAAATACGCATGAGAATAAGAGTTAAGTGGTCGTTAGAAAGTCGTATAGTACGATAGATGAGGGTAGATTTTTAACCCTAAATAGACTGCTCGCAAAAATAGGTTAAGAGAAAAGCGGTGTTATCCATACTACTTTTGCGGAAGGTCTATGATTT
The DNA here is from genome assembly GCF_001305575.3 of Beggiatoa leptomitoformis. NCBI lineage: Bacteria > Pseudomonadati > Pseudomonadota > Gammaproteobacteria > Thiotrichales > Thiotrichaceae > Beggiatoa > Beggiatoa leptomitoformis. Next base: position 1,604,566 of record NZ_CP012373.2, on the reverse strand, counting down.
TTGAAAGGCATTTTTTTGTCTTTAAGTTTTGGTAATGCGGAATATCCTGATTTAGATAATCTTTAGAAACTTTGTTATTTATGCTATTTTCGCAAGCCGTCTATGGTTTTTATAGGTAAGTGCTGATTAATTCGCACTTACCTTTAATGGATTTGATAGGTGTAAAGCTAGTTTTGTTTCGTATGCGCTGGTTGATACGCATCTACACGAGCGGGCGGTAAATTATTCCAAACGACTTTTGCATTAACCCGTTTAAAATGGTGGGGTAAATGGGTTGTACGTCCTGTTAAATCATAAGTGAATTGCACGAATACCCCATTGTTTTGCAAGCAAATATCAATTTGCTTTAAAATAACGTGTACGACATGTTGAGGTAAAGAACGTAATGGTAATCCTGAAACAATGGCATCAACCACTTGTTCTGTTCCTAACAACGCATGTAAGTGCATCGCATCGCCCTCAATAATCCGCAGCTCGGGAAAGCGATTGCGTAAATAATTGGCTAAAACGGGAGAACGTTCAACAACCACTAAACGGGAAGGATGAATACCACGCTTTAATAATGCTTCGGTTACTTTACCTGTTCCACCGCCTAATTCGACAATTAATCCTTGCCCTTGTAAGGGTGTCATACTGGCTAACGCACGGGATAAATGCCGCGAACTAGGACAAGCAGCACCCATTGCACGTGGATTGTGTAAAATCTCGCGGGCAAATAAAAAAAAGGGGGATTGCAATAAAGTAGTGGATTTTGAGGGAATCGTTTTAGAGGACTTAGTCATTTTTTTGCGCGCAAAGTTCGCCCGTCCCGCGTCAATCACTTTACTAACAGATTGATGAACGAGTGCTTGTGCTTGTGTTATTTTTCGTTGAATCACGGAGAATATTTCCTTTTGAATAAAAAGCCTGTTTACATACGATGCAAACGGAAGAGGGTATGTGATACAACAGGCGGGACAAACCACGACAAAAGAATTGTAGTCATGAAATCGTCATTTTTTCGATTCATACTAGATTCATCTGTAATTCGTAATATGATGCTGATAAACAGCTATCGAAATTGATCGTATAGCCTACTCCTCCCCCCCCTTATCTTCAATCCCTTCCTTGCTATCCTTGCTAAGTTGCCATATAGACTGTTTATGTCTATTCAATACGGATGGTCACCAGCGATAATGTGGCATCCACATAAATTCACAAGAACATTACAAAATGTTATTTTTTAAAAATATCTTTCTTATTCTCAGTCTTTGGATTATCTGCACACTTGGTTTTGCAGAATCCCCCCCACCCGCAAGTACCCTTCCACCGCATTCGATAGAACAGCTTTTAGAAGAGCGTAAAAGAGCGGTTCAACTTGAACAAGAAGCGTTGCAAGTAACAACCCAACAGTTTAATGAACAAGAAAGCCTCTGGGCGACTGTTAAAGTCACAATAGAAACCACCGTTATTACAGAAAAATATTTACAAGAAGCTGATTTAGCTCAACAAGAAGCTAAACTAGCATGGGAAAAGCGCAATATAGCAATACAAAATTTGAGTGATACTTTAAAAAAGAAAGAGTTAGAACAACAAACCCAACAAACAAAACTAGATTCATTGAATCAGCAAGTGGTGGATACAGAACTACGGGTTATTAAAAACCAACAAATCAGTGAATTAACAGATGACATCCAATTGCAAGCCCAGATAATTGACTTGATTAAACAGCAATTGGATATTGCACAAAAACATTTGGAAGTTGCCGAACAGTTTTCCAAATTAATGACGCAACGCTTTTCTGTTTTAATGGATGTTTATAACCAACAAAGTCGGCAACAACTTTCTGTACAAATTGAACAGCAACAACAATATTACGTCACTAAATCTGAAGAATTGCAAAAACAGCTAGATACATTACAAGATGAAGGTAAATCATGGCAACGTGAGCTGTTGAATGGACAATTACAAGATGTAGATGAGCAAACACAAAAGGTTGCTAGAACACTGCGTTTAGAACAGATTGCCGTTTTATTAAATCATTGGTCGGAATTAAATCAGCAGAAATCATTAAATATTAATGATTTATCGGATATAGAAACAGTTTATACAGAATTGAGTAACATGCAAACATTATTGAAGAATAAACATCTTGTTATTCAACAGCAACAAGCATTATTACAAAAACGGGGCGAAGCCTTAGCAGGAAAAGACCAACAGTTATATCAACAAACTTTAAGCACCTTACAAACCATAGAAACACGTTTACAGTCTGAAATTATGGCATTACCGCCACTTTTGACCCAAATAAAACAAGTTTATGAACATTCAGAAACCCTTTACAAACAAATTGTAAAAGAAACTTTATTAAAACGGCGCATCATACCGTCAACAATGACGGGCTGGGAAAAATTAGGCAATGATTTTGCGGATGTACCCATTATTTTTTGGAAACAATTAAAACTAACTTTATTAAATTTCAAACATACGGCGGAATCTATTCCTGAAAATCGTTGGAGTATGATAAGTATTGGAATTTTAGCTTGGTTATTATTTTTTATTGGCTTGCGTCGTTACTTAACGCACTTATTCCAACAATTAGAAAGCATGGCAGAACATAGTTTTGCCATTGATACCTTCTTAACCCTTTTACGGTTACTTAATAAAAATGCGTATAGTATTGCTTTTAGTGGATTATTTACTCTATTTATTTGGATTGCCCAGCCCAATTTAACCAGCACGCTTTTTGCGTTTATTCTGATTTTTCCATGGCTAGTCGTCAAAATACCGTTAAATTTAGCGTGGTTACTCCTCGCAGAAAAAGAGGTTATTCCCCCAGAAAATCAAAGACTTTACCGTAATTTACGTTGGGTTATTATGGTAACAGGTTTATTTGTAGTTATCACTGCATTAGCGCATCTCATTGATATTGATAGCGGTATTACGGCATGGATAGATACATTATTCATGTTGTTTTTATCGCTAACGGTTATTCCTATCATGATGATTCGTCGGCAAACACTTCATTTTTTGGAGGAAAAAGCAGCTTTAAAAAATCATTGGCTATTCGTAATCCGTTTTATTAGTTTGTTGATTCCTTTAACAATTATTACCGTTAGTTTATTAGGGCTTGTTGGTTATATTAATTTAGGCTGGTATGTTGCCGCGAGTTTAAGTGTATTGGGCTTAGTGTTGACGGGTTGGCTTATTTTACAAGGTGGACTTGAAGATATTATTTATCTGTGGAAAAACTATGCACTTAAATACAGCCAAAATGGTTTGTTGTGGACACAAGATATTATTCCACTGTTTCATCGCTTGTTAGGAATCGCTCTCGCAATTAGCACTGTCACCAGCTTTTTTTGGTTAAATGGATGGTTAAATGATGTTGCTATGGAGGATGGAATACAGCGATTAGCAAATTATACGCTGAACATTTTTGGCATTACTTTTACTTTAAAAAACTTATTACTCGCAGGTGTAACGCTTTGGTTTGTTTTCTGGTTTGGCGGGTGGATACGGCGCGTTACTTATCGCTGGATTTACGTCAATATTATCGATTTAGGGGTTCGCAATAGTCTGTCAGTTTTTACCCAATATGTTGTATTAATTGTTGGTTTATTATTGGGTTTGCAGGTCATGGGCATAGACTTAACTACTTTTGCCGTCTTTGCAGGGGCATTAGGGGTTGGGGTTGGGTTGGGTTTACAAAATATCGCCAACAATTTTTTTAGCGGTATTTTATTGTTGATAGAAAGACCTTTGCGTACAGGGGACATTGTCAACATTGGGGATAATTATGAGGGGACAGTCACTAAGTTAGGCATTCGGTCTATTACGATTAAAACTTGGAATAAACAAGATGTTATCGTACCTAATTCGCAGTTAATTTCCAGTGCATTTATTAATTGGACACATAGCGACCATCTACTACGGATTACGCTCTATATTGGTGTGAGTTATGACGATAATCCGCATCAGGCAAAAGAAATTATTCTGAGTACATTAAGTAATATTCCGAATATTTTAGCAGACCCCGCACCTATCGTTACATTATGGGAATTTTCGGATTATTTCGTAAACTTTCGGATTGATTATCATATTAATTTGCAAACAGGCTCATCGTTTACGACACGCGATTTGTTGTTATTTGCTTTATGGGATAACTTTAAAGCGGCAGGTATAACCTTTCCTTATCCGCAACAAGATATTCATGTTAAAGAACTTACTTGATATTAATCCTGATATTTATCTGTCGCACCTGTATAAAAGCGAGGAAAAAATGTTTTCACCACAACGCCGTTGCAGTCTAGTGCATGACAAGAATCTAATAATGCAGGCTTTTTATCAGGATGTTCTGCCATTTCTTGTTCTCGTTTTTCTTTTGTCGCGCCGTAAATGGTTTGATAGGCGGTTGTTGCTAATGGTGCGAGTAATTCGACTAGGTGCGTACAGCCTTTTATATCACCTAATAAATTTTTTACCTTTCTATTCCAGCCAGTTGCAATCTGTAAACCTTTTAGTAAGGCAAAACGGGGGGTTATTTCTGGACAAACGGCAAATGGTGAGGCATCAATGATAGCTGTTGCTTCATGAATCAATAAGTTATCATCTAATGTGAGCCGCAAACCCAATGCGTGTAAGGGTTCACCAGCTTGAATGCTATCACGAAATTTATTCGGAAAAGAATAGCTTTTTGTATCAATTAAATAGGCTTCAATATCCCATAGACCATCTTCACGATGATAACCACAACATTCAATTCTACGGGTGTGTAATAGTTGGCGAGTAACAGGCGGTTTAGGAAGTGACATGATAGTAATAGTAAAATTTCGTAGCGGTAAATAAAAAAAGGTCAAAAAATTAGTTTTTTGCCTATATCAATCGGTATCTGTGGGTAGTTCATCGTTATCTTGTGCTTTTAGTCCATGTTTTTGTAGTCGATAACGTAATGCCATACGGGTAATCCCCAGTAAACGTGCGGCTTGTGAGACATTACCAGCCGTTTTTGCTAAGGCTTGTTCTATTAATAGTCGTTCGGCTTGCTCTAAGGTTAGGGAATGACTGGTTATTGTTAGTGGTTCTGTAACGGTTGGCATCATAGCGTCTATGCGTGTTTGTAATCCATGTAGCGCAAGCGAACCATTTTCGCTGAGTAATACCGCACGTTCTATATAATGTCGTAATTCTCGCACATTGCCACGCCATTCTGCTTGTTGAATTTGCTCACATAGTTCAGGAGAGAACGACGGGGATGGTAAGCCGTAACGTTGTGCTGTCTGTTGGGCGAAATGTTGGGCGAGTACTAAACTGTCGTTATCACAAGTGCGTAAGGGCGGTAATTCTATGGTTAATGTGTTAAGACGGTAATATAAATCTGCCCGAAATTTGCCTTCTTCTACCCATTGCATTAGAGGGCGATGCGTTGCTGTGATGAACCATGCGCCTGTGTAGCGTTCTTGTGTACTGCCTAAACGACGTACCATTCGCCGCCCTAACACAGCGAGCAGTTTTGTTTGTAGTTCTAAGGGGAGTTCTCCTACTTCATCTAAAAATAAAGTTCCATCTTCTGCGGTTTCAATCAAGCCTTTGCGTGTTGTATGGGCGTGGGTGTACGCGCCTTTTTCGTGTCCGAATAATTCAGCTTCAATTAAATCAGCGGGTAATGTTGCACAATCAACATGCACAAAAGGACGGGTTGCCCGTTGGCTGGCATGATGAAGGAGATGGGCGCAAACGTCTTTTCCAGTGCCTGTTTCACCTAAAATTAGGATATTCGGTGGGTTATTTTCTGTTTGCGAGGTAAGGGTGCTAATACGGGCAATTTGTTGGCGTACTTTGTGTAGTGCGAGGCTGTTACCTAAGAGTTGCACTACTTCAGTAGAAGCCGTTGATGAATATTGTAGTTGTTTGGTCAGGACTGTTTTATCTAAAAACTTGTTGATTGTTGTAACTAATGTATCTAAATCAATAGGTTTTTTTAAATAGTCTAGGGCGTGTAATTTCATTGCAGTCACTGCATCTTCTAACTCCCCAAAGGCGGTTAGCACAATAACAGTGGTATCTAGGTGATACTCTTCGCGTAAATCACGTAAAAAATCTAAACCTGAACCATCAGGCAAACGCATATCTAGTAAAATTAAGTGGATAGGCTGAGATAAACAATAGGCAGTTGCCGCGCTAAGGGTATCAACCACATGACAGTGAAACCCTTCTCTTTCTAGGCGTTTACGGACAGCTTTAGCAAATAAGTGTTCATCTTCAATCAGTAAGATTTGTATATCAGTCATTGCTATCAGGCAAGTGTTGATTCAATATGCGTGCATCGCCAATGCGACAGGCGAAATGCGCGGCGGGGCGTTCAGCTTCATAACGTTCAATGGCTAATGCACCTTCACTAAGCCCTGCTTGGGCGGTAAGCGGTGGAATACGGGGGGCTGTAGCGATACCCCAGCGGTTTAAATGGTGCAAAGCTAGGTCAATAATCGTGGGCATTTGTGCCTTAATTAAGGGGGTTAAACTCCCGCCGTAATCATCTAGTTGTAAGGGTTGTACGCCTAATAATACAACTTCCTTTGGGTATTGATTGGTAAATTGGGCTGCTGCTAACACTTCTTGAAAGCCTGTTTGGTGCAAACTCATTTTCTTCGCGCCCATAAAGCGAGGCACATCATCGTTTAAAACTTCTTTAATTGTGCCTGCGGGTAACCCATAATCAATCGCATCAAAAATCAGCAATTTCTCTACTGCTTGAATATAGCTGAGTAAATATAAACCTTGTGTACCACCATCCATTAGCTGCACGTGGGGCGGAAATTGATAATGTCGGTATAAAAAATCAACGGTGCGTACACCAAAACCTTCATCTGCCCAAAGTAAATTACCAATCCCTAAGATTAAAATTGTTGGTGTTGTCATGATGTACTGTCGTTTGTGATAAAAAAACCCCAAGCATATTGTTTATGCTTAGGGTTGGAGAAACCGCTAAAAAACTAAGGATCGATAGTAATGTCTAACACTTGTTCTGCATTAAACACGACTTTACCATTGGGCAGACGATAGCCGTAGAACACTAGCAATTGTCCTGTTGCCACAAATTGACCATCATAAATGGTAACAATTTGTTTATCTTCTAATGTTTCATCTGATTTAAAGGCGGTTAATGTTGCCATGTCTAAATCCCATGCAACAACACCTTTTACTTCATCTAACACGAAAAACGCGCTGAAATTCAATTCAGGGATGACATAAGCAGCGACAACGATTAAATCGACTTGTTTACCAACATCAGCACTGTCAGTTGTGATGATACCTTGAACTAAGCAGCTATCACTAAGCTTTTGTTTGCCTTTTTTCACAAACTCGCCGTCATTGACAGAGAAACCACCACCAAACAAGCTGCCTGTCTGTTCAGATTTACCATCTCTGCCAACACCTGCACCATTCCCTAAGCTGGGTAAGGAGGCAGTAACTTTGAGTGTGGCACTTGCTGTTAAACTCAGGTTATCGGAGACAATCGCGGTAACTGTGTATGCTCCTGTCACTGTCGTGGGTTGCACACGGGTTGATACAACCCCACCTGCATTACTCACACCTGTTGTACTGCTTAAACCAGTGCTTGCAACAGGGCTACCATTACGTTGTAAAGCGAAATTAACATGAACACCTGAAACAGGATTTCCATGTTCATCAGTTACTTTAAAAATAACAGGTTGTGATTTCACACTAAGGGGAACAGATTGTTTTCCGCCTCTTAACACGACGATAGTTGTTGGTGTGCCAACGGTTGTGCCACTTGCCATTTCATCTTCTACTGTAGGAGATGTTCCTTCAGCAGTAGCAGTAATAACACCTTCTTCAGATGCAATGGTTGCAGCAAAAACACTGTTGAGACAGAAAGCGAGGAAAAAGCCTATAACTAGGCGAAAAATAGCGGTTTTGGACATGAATTTTCCTTGTCATTAAAAGCGGTAAAAAAACACGAGAGTTAAGTATTAAAGTAGCATGAGGGTACGTATTTGTCAGGCTAAATTTAGTCAGTCATATGTAAACCATGAATACACATTATTGACATACTTATTATTGTAATAGAAAACAATTTTTTTGGTAAATATGTACAGAAAGTGTTTTTTCAGAGAAAAACTATCAACTTTTTAGCGTGTTTATGGTAGAGTAAGCTACGTTATATTATAACGTTTATAATTAAAGAGGTTGATATGATTAGAAAAATTATTTTTTTAATAATTAGTTTAAGTTTGCCTTGCATAACACAGGCGAATGATGTGGTCGTGAGTATTAAACCAATTTACGCGCTAGTAACGCAGATTATGGCGGGTGTGGATAAACCAACATTGTTATTAACAGGAAAAGAATCGCCACATACTTACACGTTAAAACCTTCACAAGTACAAGAATTACATCAAGCGAAATTAGTGATTTGGGTAAGTCCTTTTGTTGAAGGCTTTTTAGCAAAAACCCTTAGCACTTTAGAAAATACACGGGTATTGCAATTATCAACGCTACCTGATTTAACCCTGTTACCCATACGGGTCGGGGGCGCGTGGGAAAAACATGTGCATCATCATGACGAAGATGAGCATGAACACAAGGATGATGTGGGGGAGGCGCAGGAAAAACATGTACATCATGATGAGGATGCGCATGAACACGAGAACGATTTTGAAATGCAAGTGGATGGACACATCTGGTTAGACCCTCACAATGCCATGTTGATAGTCCGAGCGATTACACAAGCACTCAGTGTAATGGATACAAGTCACGCGATGCTTTATCAGGCGAATGCAGAAAAAGTCTTACAGCGTTTGGATGAGCTGGATAAACAGTTAAAAACCACTCTTGCGCCCGTACAAGACGTTCCTTATGTGGTTTTTCATGATGCTTATCAATATTTTGAACGGCATTATAATTTAAATGCTGTGGGTTCAATTACCCTTTCACCTGAAAACCCACCCAGTGCAAAACGATTGAGCGAATTGCGCGAGCGGATGAGAACCTTACAAGTACATTGTGTGTTTAGCGAACCGCAATTTGAACCAAAGTTAGTCAATACGCTTATTGAAGGCACAAGCATAAAACAAGACGTACTTGACCCTGAAGGTGCAAATTTAAACGCTGATGAAAATGCTTATTCCATCTTACTCACGAATTTAGCCCAAACATTGCAGGGTTGTTTACAAGATAAATAATGTTGCGAAACAGGGGGAACGCATTCCCCCTCTTTAAATTACGTGACTTATTCTTCAGTAACACTTTTGCGAATGTGCCTAACGCCAGACGCAATTAGCAACGCAATAATGGGAATCGATATGCCCATCACAATTTCAGGATTAACATGTAATAACTCTGCGGATTTTAACGCTTTTGCAATATAACCGACCAAACTTACGGCATAATAAGTAATTGCTGCAACAGATAAGCCTTCTACCGTTTCTTGTAAGCGCAACTGTAAATGTGCGCGATTATCCATTGAGGCTAACAATGCTCGATTTTGTTCCTCATGCTTAATTTCTACGCGTGTACGTAACAACTGGCTGGCATTATTAATCCGTTTAGACAGAACATCTTGACGACTAGCTACCGATTCACAGGTTCTGATGGCAGGCGCAAGTCGTCTGTCCATAAATTCTTGAAAAGTTTGCACCCCTTGAATACGAACCTCACGCAATTCTATGATACGACGTGCAACCAATTCATAATAAGCCTCTGTCGCGCTAAACCGATAAGCTGTTGAGGAAACAATATTTTCTATCATTGTCGCTAACTGGCTCAATTCTTCTAATAATTCCTCATCCTTTTTGTCCTGCGCTTGCGTCATTGCCGTTGTGAGTGTTACCAATTTTTTATCCGCTTCTGCAAGTACGGGGATTAAATCCCGTGCTAATGGCAACGCCATAAATGCCATCATGCGATACGTTTCAATCTCTAATAAACGCAACATCATGCGTCCGCATTGGCGAGAATACATGCTCTTGTCGACAATTAAAAAACGACTAAATCCATCCGCATGGATGGTAAAATCGGTAAAGGCTAACCCTGCTCCGTCACTAATATGTGCGCCAACAATGTGATTCCCTTCAAAAAAAGAAACAATATCATCGACGGTTGTCGGCAAATGCTGCACCGAATCCGCTTTTAAAATAGCTAGATGTGCTGCAACCATTAATTGTCCGGGAATGGCTTTTACCCATTCATCAGGTAACAAATTAATGACAGGGTCGGCAAAAGGGTTGGTAAAATCAGCTTTGACAATAAATTGATAACGCGTAAATTCCGTATGCCTTTCTAAATGCAGACGGAAAGCACCAAAATTGCCACTAAAATGCTTCGTTTCCACGCTGGGTGGTGGATAACCAAATTGTTCACATAGCGCAATCAGATGTGACCATTCCCGCTGGCGTTCTTGCTCATTGACCAGCAGTGCAAGGTAAGAAGCGCGTTCTGGCGGATGTAGGGCTTCAAACGGACGCGCATGAACTTCATTATGCAATATCGACCGTTGTGGATATTCTGGGGGCAAACTAGGCATAAGATTTATCTCGACGATTAAACCATAAAATTACTAATGGTGTTAATAAAAATTTTATATATCAAGTTATTATCTATTTTAATTATAAAATGAGGGAACTCATTATAAAAGGTAAATATGCATCTGTAGAATTCCCTCTCTACGTGTAAAGTCGTCATAAAATCACTCGCGCATTAGCATGTATAATTAAATACATGTTTAAATTGCATTGTGGCAGATAATGAATGTTTTTATGTATGTAGTGGATTATTCATGCGATAAAATTTGTACTATGCTGAACTAGATACAAATTTACGCGCAAGCACTTCGTGTAAAATACAAAGGAATTATATGAAATATAACGCTTTAGGATATACCGACATACAAGTGAGTCGTCTTTGTTTAGGAACGATGACGTGGGGAGAACAAAACACAGAGGAAGAAGCGCATGAACAGTTAGACTACGCGCTTGCACAAGGAATTAACTTCATTGACACCGCCGAATTATACCCTGTTCCTCCACGCGCAGAAACACAAGGTTTAACCGAAACTTATTTAGGGACATGGCTACACAAACGACAAAATCGCGATAAAGTTATTCTCGCAACTAAAATCGCAGGTCCGGGTGATTGGGTGCAATATATTCGGCAAGGTCCGCGTTTAACCCGCACACATATCAATCAAGCGGTTGAGGACAGTCTTAAACGCTTACAAACTGATTACATTGATTTATATCAAGTCCATTGGCCTGACAGAAACACTAATTTTTTTGGCAAGTTAGGCTACACTCATCAAGAAAACGAACAATATACGGCGATAGAAGAAACCCTAAGCGCGCTTGCAGGATTAGTGCAAGCAGGCAAAATCCGTTACATAGGCATTTCTAACGAAACGCCTTGGGGTGTCATGACATACTTAAGACTTGCCGAACAGCAGGGCTATCCTCGTTTAGTCAGTATTCAAAACCCTTATAATTTACTCAACCGTTCGTTTGAAGTAGGACTTGCAGAAATTGCACACCGTGAACAAGTTGGCTTACTCGCTTATTCACCAATGGCATTTGGCATGTTATCAGGTAAGTATTTAAATAATGCTCACCCCATTGGCGCGCGCGTCACGTTGTTTGAACGTTTCAGCCGTTACAAAAATGATAATGGTGTTAAAGCGACTCAAGCCTATGTGCAACTTGCAAAAAAATTTGATATAGACCCCGCTCAAATGGCATTAGCTTATGTCAACAGTCGCCCTTTTCTAACAGCAACATTGATTGGTGCAACTTCGCTAGAGCAATTACGAAGCAATATTCAAAGCATTGATTTAATGCTTAGTGCAGAAGTATTAGAAGGCATCGAGACAATTCATAAAGAACACCCAAACCCTTGTCCTTAAATGATTAGTCTATTGGTTTGCTATACTTTTTATATAGTAACCGTATTTTAAAAAGAGAATAAGAAATGACCTATTCAACAGATTTCCGTAAAAAAGTATTGCTCGTTACCAAGTTTCACTTGGTAATGCCTATTCGCTAAGCGCTGCTTGGCGGGTACTTGAACGCCCCCCGCTTGTGGAGCCTGCAAGGCAGGCATTACCAAGTAGAGCTTGGTAACGAGCAAATTTGATGAGCTCTTTTTACTGATATTCTCTTTAATCTTTTTATAGTACTGTTGCTATATCTATGAGTCTAACAAAAGAAAAAACCCTATCAACATTGCTGTGATAGGGTTTTATAGAGATTGAATGGGCAGTTATTACTTAGTCGCAGTTACCAACACAAATCGCGCCTTTTTCACCTGTAAATAAACCAGGTCCTTCGGGCGGTGCACCTGCGGTATGATTACCATACAGCGGTTCGCCACCGATTGCACAGCCTGATAACACAGCAACAACAGCCAACAGGCTCAGGAAATAAATTCCTTTGCTCATATCATTAACCCCTTAAACTAATCAAATTAAAACTTGACGCGCGCGCCGCCCATGAGGACATAAATGTCTTCTAGGTTGGCATTTGTGCGATCTAAAGTAAAGCCTTGGTATTGGAAGTAAACTTCGGTCGCGGCTTTATCAATATTTTGGACTAAACCTAAGCCCCAGCTGTCTAACTCATCATCGACTTGTGCATAATCTTCGGTGACACCGTAAGATAATGCAATTGCGGTTTTGCCCACATCAGAGCCTTTGAATTGGTAACCTAATTTTGCATAGTAGGAGGTTGCTTCATCATCACGTGTGGATTTGCTTAAGTCATAGCTTTCTTGACCATACGCCAATGTCAAGCTAACACCAACGGGTTCGTATAAGAAAGAAGCAGAACCACCATAACGGCTTTCGTAGGTTTTTAAATCTTGAGGATCAGCATAAAAACCAGCGGCAGCAACTTTTACAGGACCGAAAGAACGTGCTAAATAAGCGGCTGCATCCCATGCACCACCCGTGGTTGCACTGGCAGACAACATTAAGCCACCAAGGCTAGGTGTGTCATAACGTACGCGGTCATCACGACTTAAACCATCAAAGTTAGTGGTGACTTTGTTAATGGTAACAACGGCAGGATTATTGACCGCATCAGAATCACGGAAGGATAATCCACCACCAACACCATTCAGCAAGGAATAACCGGCAACGGATGTGCCAGATAAATCTTGTTCGGTGGTGGTGTTAGAAGCCATGTCACCTTGACCTAACCATAAACGACCTAAGGTTTTGCTGTCAAAGTACAGTTCAATCTTACGTTCTTTGAAGAAGTCTTGTGAGCTATTGCTGGCAGTTTGCTTCATGGTAACGTTGTTGCTGGCATTAGATTGATATTCTAATTCCCAAGCAACACCAACGGTTACGTCATCGCTCACGGCGGCTTTGCCGTCGATGTTTAAACGGCTAGATGAGTTATCATTGTCAACAAAGAAGGTATCGCCATCAATGCCGTCATCTGCATACATAACTGCACGGTTGACATGACCCTTTAAGGTCAAACCATATTTTGGTTTTGGCGCAGTGATGATTGCACCTGAACCACCAGAGGATTCCAGTGTGTTGATGCGTTTTTGCAACTGATCAATCTGTACTTTCATGTCACTCATATCATCAGCTAACACGAAAGGAGAAACAGCTAAGAGAGCGGCTGTTACGCTAGATACTAAAGTCTTTTGCTTCATTAAATTTCTCCACTTGCTTAGTTTACTTTACAAAACTTAATCTCTATTTTATCGAGCCAAACAAAATAGAGGAGGTATATTCTTTTAATACGCGGTGTTACAAAAACAACAGAACATAATTCGGTTACAGATACTGAATTAAATCAGCAGACATGAGAACCTTAACGCAGATGACGAAAAAATGCAACAGATTTTTTGTAAAAAAACCACACTTAAACAATTGTTGTTAAAATACGACAAATGGTACTTTTATCTGTTTATCTTGTGTTTGTTATTTGGTTAGGAGGACAGCATTGAAATTTATTATTAATTATAATATTACGTATATTTTATGTGTGTTTTATTCAAAAACAAGTCGTATATTAATATCTCGTAAATACTCGTGTTCTTGTTCTAAATCGGTTTGTGTCAGCGGATGTTGTTCTAACCAGTTGTTAGGAAAGGTTAATGTTAGCATGTTATCAGCAGGACAAAGTATAATCGGCGGTAATACGCTTGTGCTACGCCCACGATGTAGCAGAATAGATAGGCGTAATAAAACACCTAATCGTGCTAATTTTATCCCTTCAATATGACTACAGCGTTGACTGATGTCACTGGGAAATTTGCGACGGTGTACACGCACTAATGTTGCTAATAATGCTTGTTCTTGTTTAGAAAAACCAGATAAATCGGAATGGCTGAGAATATAATCGCCATGTTTATGACCGTTTTCGTGTTCAATGCTTAAACCAATTTCATGCAACCGTGCTGCCCAACTGAGCATTTGCGCATATTCTTCGTGTGCTAAATCCCAAACACGAGCCACATCTGATAGGAATTGTAAGGTTGTCGCTTCCACCCGTTCGGCTTGTTGTAAATCTACGCCATAACGTCGACTCAGGGTACGAATGGTGCGTTCTCGCACATCTTCATGAACAATGCGTCCTAACAGATCATAGACTAAACCTTCACGCAACGCGCCATCAGAAATCTGCATCCGTTTTAGACCAAACCCTTCAAAAATCCCCAGTAAAATCGCCACACCACCAGGAAAAACAGCAGTGCGTTTGAGGTTTAGACCTTTTAACGCGCTTAGGCGTTCTGTATGACCAATATCTAACAAGGCTTGACGTAATTTTTGTAAACTGTCGGCCGTGATTTCTGTTCCCCAGCCCATTTCGATAATGACACGTTCAATATTGCGCAATGTCCCTGATGAGCCAATGACTTCTGCCCATCCTGTTGTTCTGAACATTGCTTCTATGGGTTGTAATTCTAGTAAGGCGGCAATTTCCGCACGGCGTAGATTCTTTTGGCGAATGTTACCATCTTCAAAATAGTGTTCACTCATGTCAACACAACCCATACGCAAACTTTCACGGCGCAAGGGTTCAAAACCTTCACCAATAATAAATTCGGTACTTCCCCCACCAATATCAATAACAAGACGTTTTTCTTTACTACTAGATAGGGTGTGTGCAACACCTAAATAAATGAGGCGAGCTTCTTCCCGACCTGCAATAATTTCTATCGGATGACCCACTGCCTTTTCTGCTTTTAGTAAAAACGTGTCCGCATTTTTGGCAACTCGCAAGGCATTTGTTCCAACAATACGTACATTATCAATGGGCATATCACGCAAACGTTGTCCGAACCGTGCAAGACAGTCTAATGCGCGTTGTTGTGCTTCAGGTGAGATAGTTTGCGTCGCATCCAATCCTGTTGCAAGACGTACCATTTCACGTAATCTATCTAGGACACGTACTTGTCCATCACTAATACGAGCAACTATCATGTGAAAACTGTTAGAGCCTAAGTCAACAGCAGCAACAACTTCAGGTGTGGGATGTTCTGTAAAGAAAGCAGGTAGCTTCAACATTCTTAAGTGCGTTAAGTGATGGCTGATTTAAGAGGTGTACATGGTAACAGAGGATAGTGAATGGCTGTAGTCATTTTTATAGCAATTTAGCTTAATATGCTGATTTAAATTAATTTAATTAAAACAAGAAAAGCAAGCTGTTATTTATACTAAAAAAATATAATTTATTGTTATTTAACATTATTTATTGCAATTTACTTTCAGGATACATTAGGCAAATGGTTTATAGTGCATTTCAGTTTTGGTTATCGACGCTACCGCTTGGGTTACTTTGGCTCTTAATGGCGGGCGGGATTTATTGGAGATTTGTCGATGACTCTTTCCTCACATGGGTATTTTTTATCACCAGTGGTATGGGAGGGCTTTGGTTATATTACATAAGACAAAAGTTTTTACAACCCTGTATATTACAACAGAAAAACCATCAGCTTATTAATCAATTATTGGACAATATGCCACATGTTTTTTTCCAATATCAAATTGATAGTAAAGGATTTGGTAAGATTCGGTATATTAATAAACAAGCGATTAATTTTTATGGATTGACTAGCGTTAAAATCCCACCCGCAGAAATACTTGCTTTGATTGCAGAAGAAGATAAAGAACGAATTCAACTTTTATTAGATGATATTCATAACTGTTCACAAAATTTAAACGAGGTGTTTAGGACAGGAAAAGAGGGTTCGTACAACTATTTAAGACTAAGTGCCACGACTTACCATGATATAGATAAAAATACGATAATCACAGGATATATAGAGGATATTTCTGAACAGAAAAAATTAGAAAATGCGTTGCGTAAAAGTAAAGAACGTTTTGAATTAGCCGTATTAGGGTCTAGTAGTGGTTTATGGGATTGGGGTAATACATTTGAAGATCGAGCATGGTGGTCATCACGTTTTTTTGCCTTATTGGGTTATGTTGAAAATGAAGTTGAACCCAGTTTGTCGCGATTGACGACGTTTCTTCACCCTGATGACCGTTTGCCCGTTATGAATGCGCTCAGTAAACACTTGCAAGAGCGAATTCCTTTTGATGTAGATTGTCGATTACAAAAGAAAAATGAGGAATACCATTGGTTTCGTTTATTAGGTCAAGCTGTTTGGGATGAGATGGGCAAGGCTACCCGCATGGCAGGCTCACTTAATGATATTACTGAACGAAAATTAGCTGAATTAGCCCTACGTAAAAGTGCTGAACAATTCCGTACATTAGTAGAAAACGGCAGTGATTGGGTATGGGAATGTGATAAACATCTTATTATTAAAGTGATTAGTGAAAATATTAAAACAGTTTTAGGGTACGATGCTACCGAACTAATTGGACATCACTTATTCACCCTTATCCCCCAAACAGAACTCAACGATATTCAAAATGCATTCAATACAGATCAAAATGATCGCTCTCCCATACAACATCAAGAAATACAACTGAAAAGAAAAGATGGTGTCCCCCTACTTGTGGATATTACAGCGATTCCTCTTTTTGACACAGATAAACGTTTTCTGGGTTATTTTGGGATGGGACGTGACATTACACTACAGCATCAAAATCATCAGCTTAGTATAGAAAATAAAGAATTAGCAAAAATGACCCGTCTAAAAGACGAATTTTTAGCCACCATGAGTCATGAACTGCGCACGCCTTTAAACGCTGTTTTAGGGATGGCAGAAGCCCTTCAAGAAGGCGTTTATGGACACTTGGATGTTCGTCAATTGCGTTCCGTACAAATTATAGAAAATAGTGGAAAACATTTATTAATGCTCATTAACGATATTTTAGATTTATCAAAAATTGAAGCAGGAAAAATGCACCTTACACTGGGTGATGTTGCCTTAGATAGCTTATCTCAACAATGTATTGAATTTATTCGCCCACAAGCCGCCAAGAAAAACTTAAAACTCACCATCCAAACAGATACTGCCATTACAACCATTCAAGCAGACAGGCAGCGTTTACGCCAAATACTCATCAATTTACTCAATAATGCAGTTAAATTTACGCCTGATAATGGTGAAATTGGATTAGAACTTAAAAACGACCCAGCGACAAAAAAAATACACATTACCGTATGGGATAAAGGCATTGGTATTGCTGAAGCGGATAAAGAAAAGCTCTTTAAACCGTTCAGTCAAATAGATGCTCGTTTATCACGACATTATGAAGGAACAGGCTTAGGGCTAGCACTTATTTATCGCCTAACCTTGCTTCATGGTGGACAAGTGAGTGTAGAAAGCGAAATAGGTAAAGGTAGCCGCTTTACCATCAGCCTAAATAACGAATAATTATGATTGTAATAGCTAACAAGATAATTTAAAAGAAAATATGCTTGCATGAGGAGGTCAATTCTGAAAATTCAGTGGCTAAATAAATCAGGATTTGTTGTAGAAAACATAATTAAGCAAGGCGATTGATAAAGCAGAGAAAGGATAAATCTGGCTCTAAATTTCAATTCAGATAAAAACCAAAAAAACCAAGCCCCGTTGCAGGACTTGGTTTTGAGGAACAAATATGTCAACTATTGTCTTTAGAAGAAAGGACAATCCATTGCGAGTATAAATCCTTAACTAAATTTAAAGCTTAAAACTTTGTACCAATACCAAAACCAATAACCCAAGGGTTAATATCCACATCAGTTGTCACATGTCCTAACGCGCCAGAATTGAACTCAGCGGTTGTGCCGATGTCCATGTATTTCACGTCAGCATTGAGGAATATTTTATCATTGATGTCATAATCAACACCCATTTGGGCGACCCAACCGAAAGAAGAATCTAACGACACATCGGAAACACCACCTAAACCTGCGTCTAAAGAATTCGTGGCTTTCTCATTAAAGAAGTAAGTGTAGTTAAATCCAAAACCTGCATAAGGACGGATAGGACCATCAGGCAACAAATGGTATTGTAAAATCAATGCGGGGGGTAAAACGCGGGTTTCGATAATATTACCGGGTGCGAGCGTATTTAATGTTTCACCTTTAGAAGAAACATCATGTTGAGAACTCAAATCTAACAACAACTCAACGCCAACAAACTTAGTCATCATATAGGTAAAATCGATGTCTAATGTCCAAGCATCTTCTACATCAACCGTTGTACCGGGGACATTTGTACCTGTTGCGCTGGAATAAACATCACCACTGTCAGAATCGGGATTGATGTTGATAATACGACCACGGACTAAAATATCACCTTGGTCAATAGCGAAAACGGGCGCGCTAACAATACCTAAACTGCTGACAATGAGTAAGGGTAAAACCTGTTTTTTAAGATTCATCTAACTTTATCTCCTAATGGTTTTTCGGGAAAAATACTTTGATAATTGCAACCTTAAACAGTACTACTATTTTATTTATTTAAAACAGTGCCACGGGATGTCTCATTAATTTTTATAAAAATCTTAAGGTTTAGTAAAATACTCTGAAATATAAAATAATAATTATTTCAACGCTTTTTTAAAACTAACGTCCAAAAAAGAAACAATTCTACCACAATTACAGCCAAATTTACATCACTTAACAGATTGTTTTAAAAAAATAAATTTAAATAGGTAAAAAACTTTTTTTCCATCAAAATAAATCATAAACTATGGATTGACATTAACCTAAGTTAATTTGTGTCTGTACCATGACAAACCGTTCCAAAAGAAGCGAACAAACTGTTCCTTGTCACGCCTGCCCTGTTCGTAAGCTCACCCGCTTTCAACCGCTGCCTGAGTCCCAACAAGCTGTTGTACAACAATATCGTGCGGGACAAACGCTCTTGCCTGCAAAACACCATTTATACCGTGAAGGGGAGCTACACGGCAATATTTACACCTTATTCAGTGGTTGGGTTATGTTATATAAGACATTGAGTAATGGTGGTCGACAAATTTTACGCTACGCACTGCCCGGTGATTTCATCAGCTTTCAAGCTGATTTACAAGCACCAATGAATCATTCTGCCCAAACATTGACCGAATGTACTTTATGCGTATTTCCGCGCCAAAATCTTATTCAGATGTTACAAACGCATCCAGAATTAGGGTTGCAAATCGCATGGATAACTGCTCGAGATATGACATTAGGACAAGAATATTTGGTGAATATTGGACGAAAAAATGCTAAAGAGCGTTTAGCATTTTTATTTACAGAGCTGTTTCAACGAATGGGAATGCATGATCCTAAAATTGGCAATAGTATTCCCTTTCCTATGACACAAGAAGATATTGCCGACACGCTTGGACTAACCCTTGTACATGTCAATCGTACTTTACGTAATCTACGGGAAGAAGGGTTGATTAATTTATCTCATCACACACTAACTATTTTAGATTACGCACAATTAGCTGAATTGGCAGGATTTAATAATGACACGTTAGCAACTGATCAGCCGCTGCTATAAGTATGTGTGAAGGGAGTTTGTACCATCAGGTTGCTTAATGGTGGTCTTAAATAAAGTTAAAAGAACGGACAAAACAAATAAAGCAAGTGTAAAGCACAGTTAAATATATGTTTTCGTACTGTAATGCACTTTGCGCTTGATATACTACAATTGGATAGCACTGTTCAAAACTGTGCTATCCGTGATTTATTTTCAAGCAGGATTAAACAACCTTCATCACTGTTTTAAGCGGTTTGATTGGTTGCTGCGGTCAATAATAAATTCATCAAGTTCTGAGGCTTGGGAATCAGCAAAATCCAATGAGTCCGATTTGACCGCTAAAGCTTGAAAAAACAGCTCGTTGCCTTGTAACTGAGGAAGCCGCAAATCTGAGAGGTTGACAGAAATGACGGTGGATTGTGTTGTTATTACTGCATTACCAAGCGGGGTTGTGCGTTCGTAGAAACGTATTGCTGGTTGCAATCTGACAACTGCAACAATCTCCAATGTCAGTGGGTCTAGTTCCATTCTACCCGCAACACTGCTTATCCATAAGTCAGTACTCCCCGGACGGGTGCTATAGGCAAGGTAAACGTCCATTGCCATATCGTTGCGAATACCGCTGATAAGAAAGTCAATACGCCCTGTTATGTCATTGTTGGCGTAAATAGTACCTACTTCTGTTAAATCCGCTTTACCCCATAACGCATTGTCAGTGGATATACGATAAGGGGGGCGTATTAGGTCGGCAGGAACACTCAATTGATTGAGCGATAAACTGGGAATAGGGCTGGTATCATCTCCACCAAAACCGCCATTTGCTAACACTGTGTGCGATAGCCATAGTAAAAGTAGGCTGGCGGTAAATCGCAATCCCCGCCAGTACCAAGTGCTTAACCGTTTCATCATTAGTCCTTAAAAATTTGAATAATGCTATTAACGGTAAGCATAGCAAATTACTGACCACTCTTCTCTTCGTCTTTAACCACAAACTCACCAAAAGGTGTTGCTACCTTATGATGTCCTTCAGGAACGGGTTCATTTGAACGTGGAACAGGTGGGACGGTATTTTGTGCTGGTTGCGAGGTGTCTTGTGGTTTTGGCAGTTTGTCTAAGGGTTCATCTTTAACTATCACATCGCCAAAAGGTGTTCTAATTTTGCGATGTCCTGCGGGTACTTTATCGTCGGGGATAACGGTTAAATTGGGATTTACGGGCGGATTTTGTGCGGGTGTTGGGGTGGCGGTTGGGGTCTCTATACTCATTTGTGTATGGAGTGGTAATTCTTTTACTTCCCCATTAGTTGCTGAAAGAGAAACTGCTCGACTATCAATTTTTGTGACTGTCCACGTACCCAGTGCATCACCTTCGTTAACGGTGACTTGTCCCCCATTGAAGGAGATATAGGCATTTTTTTTACTGCCTAAAATGCTTACACCTTCTAAATAAAGATTATCCGCTGCTAAAACAGGCAGGGTGATAAAGCAAGCAAGAATACTGTTATAAACCCATTTCATTATGAATCCTCAGTGAAGTTGTTATCTATCATTGACGCAGTATATTGCATTCTGATTGTAAATTGCGTGTGGATGCTTGGGTTGTAACAGGGAATTCTCTAGGCATCAGGTAATTATTCTTTAATTACATTTCAGTTATCTTGCAGGGTTAGCATTTGGCATGGGTAGGTTGAATAAAATAGCAACTAGCATAAGTCCATCACTGGGTTGTAATGCGTGCGTGCCAACACTTTGCAATGTGGTTGCTTGTCCTTGTAATGAAACGACATTATTCAAATCTTGGCTATATGCTGGAACAACAGTGTCTGTTATACCCTGTGGGTTGTCCGCACGAACGATGGAAATATAACGTGCAGGGGGGTGCGGATGGCGGTTGAGCCAGAATAAGAGGGTGTCAGGTGCTTCACGGACGAGGTCATAATACAAGGCTTGTGAGCGGTTAATCGTATCCATACCGAAAAAGGGTGCAAAAAATCCAAATGGACTGTCGCCTAACATTAACCCCCATTCAGCTTTATCTGTGCCTAGATGTGGACTTGCTATCGTGATGAGGGTATTTGCAGATAATCCCATTTGTACCATGCTAAAACGGGCGACCACACCACCTGCGGAGTGTCCAACTAAAATCAATTCATTTTGTGGGTGTCGTGTCTGTAGTGCTTGCATGTAGCGTGCGAGCCATTGTGCTTGTACAAGAATTGGTGCTTCTGATGGTAAGGTAAGCGTATAAACATAACGTGGATTTGCATTAACTGTTTGATGAGCAGGATAAAAACCTTGTGGAGCGAGATGCCCAAGATAATTAAAACCCGCCCGATTTAGAATTGGCACAACACCACTTTTAAACCACTCACTGCCATCTTCTAAATAACCATGAATAAGTACAACCGTTTGTCCTGCATGACATGACAAACTGATGAATAAACAACAACCGAGTAGTAGTGTGCGTAACATAATGTTTCGCCCATGAAAAATAACAGGAAGTTAAAGACAGGAAAGAGGGAGAAAAATACTCTCCCGCCCATGACATTATTAATTAACCATCAGCATTGATTTTACTTATAATTTCCTGCAATAGCCGTTCAGCATCATCATTAGGAACTTGGCATGTTCCTGCATTTTCATGTCCGCCACCACCGTATTGCAACATAAGCTCGCCAATGTTGGTTTTAGAAGAGCGGTCTAAAATGGATTTACCAACAGCGAACACTGTATTCTGTTTTTGTAAACCCCATAACACATGAATAGAAATATTACATTCAGGATACATCGCATAAATGATGAAACGATTCGCAGCGTAAATTTCCCCTTCATGACGTAAGTCAGCAACAACTAAGTTTTTATGTGTTCTGACACACTTTTCAATTTGGTGCATGGATTCTTTTTGATGTTCTTTATATAACTCAATCCGTTCTTGCACATCGGGTAATGCTAAAATGTCGGCGATGGTATGTGATTTACAATAATCAATCAAATTCATCATCAGTTCATAATTAGACACACGAAACTCTTTAAAACGGCCTAAACCTGTTCGCGGATCCATCAGATAATTCAACAATACCCAATCTTTAGGGAATAAAATTTCTTCCCGCGTAAACTGTGCCGAATCTGCTTTGTCCACAGCCATTAACATTTCTTCACTGATGTGTGGGAATGTTGCCTTTCCACCATAATAATTATAGACAACCCGAGCCGCAGACGGGGCATGAGGGTCAATAATATAATTAGCAGGGCGATTCTTATTCCGTAAGGTCTCACTCAGATGGTGGTCAAACACAAGATGTGCGCCAGTGACATAAGGCAGATTTGTCGTAATATCTTGGTCGGTAATCTCAATTTTACCGTCTTGCATATCTTTTGGATGAACAAACTTAATTTCACCAATTAACTCTTTTTCTTTCAGCAAAACAGCACAAATAAGCCCGTCAAAATCGCTACGGGTTACCAGACGATATTTTTGTTGTGACATTGTTTATTCTCCAGACTGGACAATGTGAAATAGTGATTCTAACCGACAATAAGAAGGGCTAACAGCCTATCGTAATTAGTCCCTATTGGTAAAGAATGGGTTTTTCTCTATTGTTATTTTGGTATTAAATAAATTGGCATCGATATAAGCATTATCCACAGCAATATTCTTAAGACTAACAAGGATTAGAGAAGGCTAAAATGAATTAAACTATCTACAAAAGTGGCAACTATAGAGTGCGCTAACATCGTGTAATGCACTATGACACAATCCTGTTTGAAGTAAAGCATATCACACTGTAAAAACATATAGTTAACGCACTTTATGCGGACTGTCAAAATTCCCGCAAATGTTGTCTAATCAACAGTAGATTACTTGCAATAGTAGTTTGGATGCTATCGCATTGAGCAATATTATCTATTATTCATTTTTTTATTCACAATTGTTCTAAAAGGGATAATTCTTCCGTACTAAAACCTGCGGCTAAACGCGCTACTGTATTAAAAGGGGCATGTATTTTTCCCGTGTAGTGTTTTTTTAGCAGTTGCAGAAAGGTTTCTGTTGGTAAAAGCCCACGTTCAGCACAAAAATGTTGAAACCAACGTGTACCAATTGCGACATGTCCAATTTCATCATGCAATATAATCTGCAAGATTGTCACCAAGTCAGCACTTCCCGCCTGTTGCAACCGCTGAATGATGTAAGGGCTTGCATCTAAACCTCTTGCTTCTAACACCCGTGGCACTAATGCCATACGAACCAAAACATCCTCTGCCGTTTCCACTGCCATGTCCCACAATCCCGAATGGGCAGGTAAATCGCCATAACAACAACCCCGTTTTGCAAGTTCTATACTGAGCAATTCGTAATGGTAGGCTTCTTCTACAGCAACTTTTATCCAATCAGCATAAAATGCACAGGGCAACTGGCGAAAACGATAAACCGCATCCCATGCTAAATTAATCGCATTAAATTCAATGTGAGCAATTGCATGAAGTAGCGCAATTTGTCCTTCTGGCGTTTGCATTTTTCGTTTAGGCACAGCCCGAGGATGAACTAATTTTAATTGTGGCGGATGTCCTGCCATTGTAATGGGGAGAACAGGTGTATCATCAAGCAAGGACAATTGCCCTGTGTGCCATTGTTCGGCTGTTACACGACTTAATTGAATTTTAACAGCTGGGTCAGTCGCTTGTAAGCAATTATAAGCAGCAGAAAATAATGTATGATTCATGCGTTTGAGAGTAAAAATAGACCGATTGTAAAAATTAAAATAAATTGGCGCAGACTGCGTTAATGTTGTGTAACGCATCACTCGTATTAATGAGCTATTTTAATGTGCGCGCCCAACAAAGATTATGTTATTTTTCCATCAAAAAGTGATGAATAACTTTTCTTAACATTATTGAACATCCCCTTATATGCTGGTATGAACTAGCAAAATAATCAGATTAACAGTTATTTTCTTACCTCTTCTATAGGTATCATCATGACAATTTTTTATAAATTATGATAATAATCCGAGAAATTATAGCGTGTGATTGGCAAGCAATTTTGCACATACAAGCCGAATCGTATTCAGAGATTGAACCAGAATCTGTGCATGTTCTACAAAGCAAATGGCTTGTATCTACAGAAACTTGCATCGTTGCTGAAGAAAACCAACAAATCATTGCTTATTGTCTAGCCCATCCTTGGGACAAAAATAGCGCACCGCCTCTGTTTACCGCATTAACGCACTGCCCAACAGCCACAGGACTTTTTATTCATGATTTAGCCATTAGCCCAATCGCAAGGGGGCGTGGTATTGGACGCATGATTTTTGACTACTTATCAGATTATGCAGTAAAAAATAACATGCATTTCTTCAGCTTAGTAGCCATTCAAAATGCAACCCACTTTTGGAAAAAATTAGGATTTCAACCTGCAACACTGAATAAATCATTACACAGTTACGGTAAAAACCCCGTTTATATGCAATTGATTCTTCAGGCATAAATATGCACGCTGATATTTCCCCGCCACATACCAGCATCATCATTTTAAATTGGAACAATTGGCGCGACACACTAGCCTGTTTAACATCACTACGTCATCTTTCTACAACCCATGTTTCCCTGATTATTTGTGATAATGCCTCAAATGATGATTCCATTACACAACTCACTACATGGCTTAAAACCAATTTTTCACCCGATGAATGGCTCGTTTTACAAGCACCCATCAGTATTTTTCCAACACATTTACCCCCTATAACACTACTGCAAACAGGTAAAAATTTAGGGTTTGCGGGCGGAAATAACGTTGGTATTCGTTATGTACTCACAGTAGGGCATAGCTCTTTTATCTGGTTGCTCAATAATGACACTCAAATAGAAGCACAAGCACTAAATGCCTTGCTAACTTGTGCAACAGCACGCCCAGACATTGCGTTATGGGGAAGTACAATTATTGATTACACCCAGAGGCAACAAGTGCAATGTGCAGGTGGATGTCAATATTATCCTTGGCTTAGCCATGTTGTTCCCTTCTATTCACGCATGGATGTGCAACAACTCATGCAACTTAATCCTGTCCTTAAACTCGATTATATTTTTGGAGCATCCCTATTTTTTCGGGCGGATATTCTACGAACAGTTGGTTTATTGAATGAAGATTATTTTTTATTTTATGAAGAATTAGACTATAGCCAACGCCTAAAAAAGGCAGGATATCAAATAGATTGGTGCAAAAATAGCTGGGTTTACCACAAAGGCAGTGCCACAATTGGCGCGGGACAAAAAATTGACCGTCAAAAATTACAACGTGCGAATTACTACGAGAATTTAAGCACTTTAAAATATACCGCTCGTTTTCATCCGTATCATCTACTTTTTGTCAGTCTTCTGCGTTTCACGCTAAAATCCATACTACTGTTAAAACGACGTGATTTCGATTTGTTCCCTTCATTATGGCGTGCTTATCGAGACTTTTGGCAGTGGTGGTGTAATAACATATAACAACCGAGGATAAATACGATGAATCAGCGTAACTTCGTTTTAGGTTTACTACTCACAGTTCCTTTAGTAACCCACGCAGGCGTGATTAACTATGAAGGCTCATCCACCATTGGCAAGTTTTTAGAAGATGCCAGCAAAGTTTATGCTATTAGTTCATTTAAAATCAATACGATACCAGAAAGTGCGGGCGGAGAACAATGCGCTGTACGGAACACTTGCGATTTAGGCGGTGTTGCCCGTGCGGTAGAACAACGTTTTTTAGACAATGGTGTTGTTGCGACACTGATTGCAAAAGATGCAATTGCCGCGTTAGTCAATGCAGATAATCCCGTTAAATCCCTCACAAAGGCACAGCTTAAAGGGATTTTTACAGGGCAAATCAAAAACTGGTCAGAAGTAGGCGGTGAAAACTTACCGATTAAACCCTATGTCGTTAAAGAAACCTCAGCTACTTACTCTGTTTTTGCTAAATCTATCTTAGATAATTCGAGTTATCAATCTGTTGAAGTCGTTACGCCTGATGGACGAATGGCTCCCGTTGTAGCACGAGAACGGGGTGCGATTGGACAAATTAGTTTTAGCTTTCTGCTAGATGCAAAAGGGGTTAAACCACTGGAGATTGATGGACAAATTGCAACCGTTGAAAATCCTAACTACCCCATCTCACGACCGTTATATTTCACCACAAAAGGCGAAGCGCAAGGGGAAGTAAAAGCCTTTTTAGAGTGGACCTTATCTGACGACGGGCAAAAAGTTATTAAACAACGGTTTGTTGGTATTCGTTAAATCAATATTATGCTATTTAACTGAAAATGGGGTGCGAATTTATTCGCCCCTATCCAAGGCCTTAGCATAAACAACTTACTCAGGAGCATTACAAACAATGCGTTTCATCTCTAACAGTATGCAAAACAAGTTCATTCTAGTTGTGAGCTGTTTCGTTTTGTTTATGCTAACAACCGTTGTTAGCACGCTTTATGTGGTTGATAGCCAATCAACCGATGCAGAACAACTCAATATTGCCAGTCGTCAGCTAGTGCTAATTGTTAAAATTCAAAATGAAACCAATGCGATGGTCTTAGCATTAGAAAGCTCCTCCTCTGTCACAGAACGTCGTCAACGATTAAATGACATGCGGACTTTATTTCAACAAAGCCTTTTCGCCTTACAAATGGGGGGCGGTGTACCAGACAATGATGGTAATACCATCTTTTTACCGCCTGCTGATACTTATAGCATGGGAAAACTCAATGAAGTTAAACAACTATGGGAACATGTACAACAAAATTTAACTATTTTGTTAGACCCTAAAGTTGATATTCTTGCTGATAGTTTTTACGATTCAATTTCAGTACTTAGCGGTAGTTGGCAAACTATTTTTAACGCGGCAGAACATGCTGGTGAAGCACTAGAAATAGCGTCAAAAGAAAAAATACACTATTTAAAAATCATCCTATTAAGCGCACTGGTTTTATGTCTTGTCGTTGCAATCATTGCCATTTGGTTTGGTAAAAAAACCATTGTTAATCCCACCCGTTTAATGCTCAAAGCACTGAATACGCTCCTCTCGCAAGCAGTCAACTTTACCGAACGATTGCCCGCATTTGGTGAAGATGAAATTGGAAAAATTGCTTTTTCTATTAATGCAATGCGCGATAACTTATACACAACTTATGAATCGATACGCCTCAGTAACGAAGCTGCACAACGGATTAACCAAGCCTTAGACAAAGCGGCTGTTAATATTCTCATTACCGATAATACACACCGTATCATCTACTTTAATGAATCTGCACAACATCTTTTTAACAATTTAGAAAATGTTTTGCGGGAACGCATCCCCAACTTCACCAGTAAAACCTTACTCAATAATACCAGTGATTTATTCCCTACCCATGAGCGGGAACGATTAGAAGCCCTAGAAAACACCCATCACACAACACTGATTATTGGACGAATTCACCTAGAAGTAATTATCAGCCCTGTTTTTACAACGGCAGGCGACAGACTTGGTTGGGTAACAGAATGGCGCGATAGAACGGCTGATATTGCCATAGAACAAGAAGTGAATCGTGTTATGCGTGCCGCAGAATCTGGCGATTTTAGCCAACGTGTAGATTTAACGAGCAAAGATGGCTTTTATAAAACACTGGGCATTGCTGTTAATCAAACGTTAAATTATATTCAACAAATAATTGAAGAATTACACAGTGTTTTTAACGCGTTAGCCGCTGGCGATTTAAATAAAACCATAGAAAAAGATTATCAAGGCTCACTTGCAAAACTCAAAACCGATTTAAACCGTACAGTTAACACGCTAACAAATATTATTCTGCTCATCCAACAAACGGCGGACACCGTTAATAATGCCGCAGGAGAAATTGGCGAATCCAACGAAATTTTAAGCCAGCGGACGGAACAACAAGCAGCAGCACTACAACAAACAGCCGCTAGCATGGGTCAAATGACCAGTTCTGTCCAAAAAAATGCACAAAATGCCAAAACCGCTAATCAGATGGTGATGGATACCCGTGAATTAGCAAATGAAAGTAAAACCGTGTTGAACACGGCAATTGATGCCATGCAGAACATTAGTCAAAGCAGTCAAAAGATTACAGAAATTATTACAGTGATTGATGATATTGCCTTTCAAACAAATTTATTGGCATTGAATGCGGCGATTGAAGCCGCACGCGCGGGGGAACAAGGACGTGGTTTTAGTGTGGTTGCAGCCGAAGTCCGTTATTTAGCCCAACGTAGTGCAACAGCCGCCAAAGAAATAAAAATACTTATAAAGGACAGTGTAGAACAAATTGAAGAAGGCAAAACAATCGTTAATGCGTCGGGGGTAACGTTGCAACATATTACAACAGCCGTGCAAACCGTGAGTGAATTAATCAACACTATTACGATTGCGAGCCAAGAACAAGCCGAAGGTATTCAACAAGTGAATAAAGCGGTTAATCAAATGGAAGAAATCACACAATACAATGCTAGTTTAGTAGAAGAAGCTAACAGCATAAGCCAAGCAATGCGTCAACAAGCCCAACATTTACAACAACAAGTTACTTTCTTTAACGTGCGATAACCAGAAACGCACTCGTTTACCACCGACTAGCGCGTCAAATAGACATTCTCGCCAACCATTGCTGAATTTTAAAATTACATCGTGCTTAAGGTATAATCACGCACTTTCTCGCAGGTTGAAACACAATATCGGCAATTGCGCCATCAACCATCATCTAAAACCAACAAGTTATCGCGTTGTTGAGGAATTTATTATGTTAATCATACCAGCCATTGACTTAAAAGATGGTCAATGTGTGCGTTTACGACAAGGACGCATGGAAGATGATACCGTATTTTCTAATGACCCCGTTGAAGTTGCGGGACGTTGGGTTGCCGCAGGCGCACGGCGACTACACATTGTCGACTTAAATGGCGCATTTGCAGGTCGTCCTGTTAATGCTGATGTTGTACATCAAATTGTTAAAGCCTATCCTGAAGTCCCTGTGCAAGTTGGCGGTGGCATTCGTGATGCGGAAACGATTCAAACCTATTTAGATGTTGGTGTGAAATACGTGATTATCGGCACAAAAGCCGTAACAACACCACATTTTGTTACTGAAATGTGTCTTGCATATCCTAATCATATAATTGTCGGCTTAGATGCAAAAGATGGTAAGGTAGCAACCGAAGGATGGTCAAAACTCTCCCATCACGATGTGATTGATTTAGCTAAACAGTTTGAACAAGATGGCGTGAGCGCGATTGTTTACACGGATATTAACCGCGATGGTATGTTACAAGGGGTTAATATCCCCGCAACAGTTGCTCTTGCGCGCGCAATGACCATTCCTGTTATTGCCTCTGGTGGCATTACCAGCCTTACCGATATTCACACGCTTTGTGCTGTGGAAAAAGAAGGCATTATGGGGGCGATTACAGGGCGAGCAATTTATGAAGGCACATTAGATTTTGCTGAAGGACAACGGGTTGCTGACAGTTATGCCCGCCTTTAATGTGTGTACCAACACACACTACTAACGAGTAATATTATCATGGGTTTAGCAAAACGCATTATCCCCTGTTTAGATGTGGACGCGGGGCGCGTTGTCAAAGGAGTTAATTTCGTCAACATTCGTGATGCAGGCGACCCTGTAGAAATTGCCCGCCGATATGATGAACAAGGCGCAGACGAAATCACTTTTTTAGATATTACCGCAAGTTCCGACGCACGCGATACGATAGAACATGTCGTTTCTGCCGTTGCTAGTCAAGTATTTATTCCGCTAACCGTTGGGGGCGGAATTCGCAAGCTAGAAGATATCCGCCGTATGCTTAACGCCGGTGCGGATAAAGTCAGCATTAACACCGCCGCTGTTACCCATCCAGAATTTGTACAAGAAGCCAGTGAACATTTTGGCTCACAATGTATCGTTGTTGCTATCGACGCTCGTCAAGTTAGTCAAATAGGCGAAAGCCCGCGCTGGGAAGTATTTACCCATGGTGGACGCAAAGCGACAGGTTTAGACGTATTGGCATGGGCAAAAAAAATGGCTGCTTTTGGGGCTGGCGAAATCCTACTGACCAGTATGGACAGAGATGGCACAAAAAACGGCTTTGATTTAGCACTCACTCGCGCACTCAGTGACGCAGTGAGTGTGCCTGTTATTGCCTCTGGTGGGGTTGGCAATTTGCAACATTTAGTTGAAGGTGTCACCTTAGGTAAAGCCGATGCTGTATTGGCAGCCAGTATTTTTCATTTTGGGGAATACAGCATTATCCAAGCTAAACAAGCCATGCAAGCAGAAGGAATTGAAGTTAGACTTTAAGCGATGTCACACAACGAGTGAATCATGAAACAAGTCGCCTCCTTACGCTATGGCGTAATATTCAAAAAAGCTTTTTGCGATATAGAAATCTTTAAAGCCTTTGTCAAGGATTTTCTTGATATAGACTTAGAAATTGACAAAGTCGAAACTGAAAAGTCGTTTACTCCACTGATAGGCAACGTCGATTCACGGTTTGATTTATATGCAGAAGATAAAAAAAATCGAGTGATTGTGGATATACAACACCGTTATTACAACGACCACTATGACCAATTTTTACACCATCACTGCGCAGCAATGCTAGAACAAATCAGCAATGCAAAAAGTTACACGCCAGAATTGCAGGTTTTCACAATTGTTGTCTTAACCAGCAATAATGCACACAAATCTGCATTTTCTACCATTTACTTTGACCCAATTGACTATGTAACAGGAAAAGGCTTGGGAGAAATAGCACATAAAATTGTATATTTATCGCCTAAACATATTTCTGAGAAAATACCTGCGCCTTATCAAGAATGGCTAATGGCAATCGAAGACAGTTTAGATGAAAAAGTCGATGAGCATATCTATCACAAGCCTGAGATTCTAAAGGTTTTAAAACTCATAGAAAAAGAGGGACTCACTCCACAAGATCGCGCACAAATTAAAGATGAATATGCGTTAGAAAGTGCCTTGCAGAAAGAAAAAGAGGCAGAATATCAAAAAGGAAGGCACGAAGAAAAGCTAGAAATTGCGCGTAATATGCAGGCTCAAGGACTTTCTTTAGAGCTAATCGCCCATGTCACTGGGCTAGATATAGAAACCCTACCCTATTTAAAATGAATGTATTAACAGATTGGTTAGAACAAATTGCATGGGATAAACAAGGTTTAGTCCCTGTTATTACTCAAGAAGCAAGCACAGGACAAGTGTTAATGTTTGCATGGATGAATCGTGAAGCCTTGCAATTAACGGTAACAGAAAAACGTGCAGTGTACTGGTCACGCTCACGGAACAAACTTTGGTTTAAGGGCGAAGAATCAGGACATGTACAACAATTAAAAGATATACGTCTGGATTGTGATAATGACGTAATTTTGTTGAAAGTTGAGCAGTTAGGGGGAATTGCATGTCACACAGGGCGGCATCATTGCTTCTTTCAGCAACTACAAGATAATCAGTGGGTAACAGTTGAACCTGTGAAAAAAGACCCACAAACGATTTATCGTTAAGGTCAACTTATGAACCTTTATTCTATTTTAGGTCTTTTCTTCAGCATAATTATGCTGATTAATCAAGCACAAGCTGATGATTTTAATCGTAACTTCTATGAGCGTTCTGTCAGTGCTATAGAAGCGAATAGCATTGTTTTAAAATCAGCGGTCATTATGGAAGAATCCTACAAACAAATAGAAATTAACCTACCATCTGCACTGTTACGCGAAGCCGAAGCGATTGTGATTATTCCGAATCTATTACGTGTTGCTTTTATTATAGGTGGTAGTGGTGGAACAGGGGTTATGCTAATACGGGATAAAAATGGCATCTGGACAAATCCTTCTTTTATCACGCTTGCCAGTGGCAGCATTGGCTTACAAATCGGGGCAAATGCGAGCGATATTGTTATCGTTTTTATGCAACGTGATAGCATTCGCCAAATTGAACAGGGCAAATTTAAACTAGGTGCAGATATTGGCATGTCGGTTGGCATTGTGGGTGCGGGTATTAATGCATCAACTGATTTTCGGGCGGCTAGTTATGCCTATTCTCGCAGTCAAGGCGTGTTTGCAGGTGTCTCTTTAGAAGGGGCTCTTTTAGACATAGACCCCGCAGGTAATCAAGGTTTATATGGTTTGCCTTATACCGCACAGGATATTTTTTCAGGAAAGGTAAAAACTAATTCAAAAACGGTTCAACGCTTGCAAAATATTTTATCGCATTATGAACGACATCCATAAGTATCTTTATTTACAAAATTTCACACTTCCATCACGTTGATTCTTGTATCATGACAGACAATTTATTAAACCGTTTAGCCATTATTTTAGACGAGCGCAAACAAGCAGACCCAAAAAGTTCTTATGTTGCTAGTTTATATGCTAAAGGGTTAGACAGCATATTAAAAAAAGTTGGTGAAGAAGCTACCGAAACGGTGATTGCAGCAAAAAATGGCGAGCCAACACAACTTATTTATGAAGTCGCCGATTTATGGTTTCATACACTGGTGTTGCTTTCACACCAAGAGCTACACCCACAAGCCGTATTAGACGAACTTGACCGCCGTTTTGGACTGTCAGGGATTGAAGAAAAAGCCAATCGTAACCAACATTGAGGACAATATGAATACTGAACCCACTTGTCTTTTTTGCAAAATCGTTGCAGGACAAATTCCTGCTGATTTAGTGCATACAGATGAACATGTTGTCGTTTTTAAAGATATAAACCCGAAAGCACCGATTCATTTGCTTGTTGTGCCACGTGAACATATAGAAAATTTGTTCACAATAGAAAACCAGCACGATCAATTGATGGCACACCTCATGAAGTTATTACCCATACTCGCAAAGAAAATGGGATTAGACGGCTTTCGTACAATTATCAACACAGGTAAATCGGGCGGACAGGAAGTATTTCACTTACATGTTCATTTACTGGGTGGTTGGAACACAAGCCCCCAACTTTTTTAACAAAATTATTTTACTAAACATTGAGGCATTACAATGGGTGTTAGCATTTGGCAATTATTAATTATCCTCGCCATTATCATTGTTTTATTTGGAACAAAAAAACTACGCAATATCGGTGGTGATTTAGGCGCGGCAATTAAAAACTTCCGTAGCTCCATGCAAGAAGGTGAAAAAGAAACCAACATTGCACCAACGATTGACGATAAGGGACGCGTAATTGAAGGACAAGTGACAGAAAAAGAAACCAGCAATACTAAAGAACAAAACAAGGTCTAACCCATTATGTTCGAAATCGGTTTTGGGGAACTGGTGCTTATTGGTGTCATCGCGCTTATCGTGATTGGTCCAGATAAACTACCGGGTGCAGCAAGAACGGCAGGGCTATGGATTGGAAAAATGCGCCGCTTTGTTAGTTCTATTAAAGATGAGGTAGATAAAGAACTAAAATTGCAGGAATTGCAACAAACGCTCAAAGAGGTAGAAAAGAACAGCATACAACAATTTGTTGAAGAAACAAGAAAAACAACGTCTGACTTACAAAATGCACTCAATGCCTCCGCGATGCCCGCCCCTGCTACACCTATCAAAACGGATACCGTTGCCGCTGTCTCTGACACACTTTCACCAACGGCTGATAAACCTGCTGAACAACGTACTAACACACCATGAGTCAAACGCCACCGCCTAGCGGAGAAATGCCATTTATCGAGCATTTGGTTGAATTACGCGACCGCTTGCTAAAAATAATCTTGGGTGTTGGGATTATTGTCGCAATACTTCTGCCCTTCTCCAATAATATTTACGCCTATTTTGCGAAACCGCTCATTAGCCTATTGCCAATGGGAACGCAAATGATAGCCATAGATGTCGCATCGCCCTTCTTTACACCCATGAAGCTGATATTGGTACTGGCTATTTTTCTCGCCATTCCTCTTATTCTCTATCATTTTTGGGCATTTGTGACACCCGGTTTATACAAACATGAGCAAGAACTCATTTTCCCCTTACTGGTTTCTAGCACACTGTTGTTTTATATTGGGGCTGTATTTGCGTATTATGTTGTCTTTCCAATGATTTTTAGCTTTATGGTATCAACAACACCTGATGGTGTTGCCATGATGACAGACATTGGACGTTATTTAGATTTTATTCTAACCGTCTTTTTTGCCTTCGGCATTGCTTTTCAAGTCCCTGTTATAACAGTTGTATTAGTTTGGTTAGAAGTTATTACCCCCGAACATTTAACCGAAAAACGTGCTTATATCATCGTTGGTGCATTTATTATTGGTGCTATTCTCACGCCGCCTGATGTTATCTCACAAACTTTACTCGCAGTGCCTATGTTGGTTTTGTTTGAAATTGGATTATTTATTTCTCGGTTAGTGTTAAAGAAAAAACGCCAACGGCAAGAAGCAGAAGAAATGTATGACAATGATTATCATCCATTAACAACCACAGAAATGGATGACGCGCTGAAAAAAGCAGAAGAAGAGGATAAACGCTTACGCGGAGAAAAATAGCAGGAACTTAACTATAACTAACTTTATAAACAGTAGGTTATAGAATTAAAGTAACACCCTTTTAAACCCTTATGAATAATGAGGGGATTAAAAGGGCTAAATACATCTCATTGTTTAATTAAACATTTCTCTTCTGTAAATACATTGCCAATGCGCTATCCATGGTTTTTGTATGCAATGCAAACCAATCTGGCAATCTATCCTTAATATAAGCCCGTCCAAAGCTAATCATGCCCTTATCAACCCGTTGTTGAAACTGCTTTAACTCATTTAACACCCGCTGATGTTCTGCATTATGTTCGCCCAGTTGTGAAAATTTACTTTCAATCATCAGCGCATTTTCTTTATCAAAATGAGCCTGCGTATGCTGCAATAGCTCAGCAAATAAAGCTTTAAATTCAGCATTACTGGCATCATGCACCTTATTCACAAGGGCAACAAATTCTTGATGTGTCTCATCTAATAAAGGCAAGTCGAGAAAATAACTGTCATTCCAATCCATTAAGGGCATATTCTTTCCTGTGAGGGTAAATAAGGCAAGGTAACAAGACGCTGTGCATCACGGTAGCAACTGAGCCAGATAAGAATTGGCAATGTGCTAGCGGTTAGCATGGCTATACTCGCAACGATAGGCATACCAACGAGTTCTCCCGTTGGTAACGGATGGAGTAAATAACCAGAAAATAAACTGCCGAGCGCGCTAGCAATATGCTGAATGGCTGCATTAAGTGCGATAAATCCGCTACAGCGTGTCGTTGCACTGTGTTGGGCTACCCAATTAGTTGTTGCAACATTACGCAGTGCAAGCGCAACCATAAAACCCACAAACAAGGGTAAAATATGACTGGAATGCGGACTATTTAAAAAGCCTTGATACAGCACAAATAGTAATAATAATGAACCACAGAACGCTAACAACGGAAAACCAACACGATTTACCAAATAACCACTGCTTTGTACTGCAAGAAAACTAGCAATACCACCACATAAATATAAGAAACCCAAAGACTCTCGGGGATAAGCAAGATTATATTGTAAGTAAATTGATAAATGTGGAATGAGCAAAAACCCTGTGAACATTGTTAAGGCAGTAGTGAGATATAGTAACCCTGACTTTTGGCGAAATTGAGTATATAACAAGGAAAATGTCATATTCACCCTAAAAATATCACATTGACGAGGTAGATAACGATAAGCAACTAAAAGTACAAATAACCCCATCGCAAATAAAATAAAAAATGGCAATCGCCAATATTCCAGTTGGGCAAGCTCTAAGCTCGCGGGAATACCTACAATCGTGACTAAAGAAAACGCTGTCATCACCACGCTTAACGCATATCCCCGTCGTTGCGCAGGAATATGATAGATAACTAGCGCGATAGCCAGTGCTGTTACGGGCGCGCTGAATAAGCCCGCAATTAATCGTCCCAATAACAGGCTATATAAATTCTCTGCACAAGCGGTTATTGCAATACCACTTAACAAACCCGCTAAAGAACAAAGCATTGCTTGTCGACGGGAAAACCTATCTAACACAAAAATACAAAACAACGCCGAAAAAGCCGCCGCACCTTTATGAACACTACCAATCAAGCCCATTTGTGCTGTCGCAATATTTAATCCTGTTACAATATCCGCACCTAATGGCATAATCATCATGAAATCCATGATGTTAATAAATTGGATAGCCGTAATCGTTAGTACAATGACAAACATTAGCCCAGACATACACAATTAGCATCAAGTTCGGTTAAATGGTGCGAAACAAATTCGCACCCATATATTTTTCAAGCTTTTTTCTGATTCACAATAAAATCAATTAACTCTTGCACTGTATCAATATCAATCCAACCCTGTGTTCTGATTTGATACTGCTGTAGTACCTGTCCTACAAACTCATCACCATTATCATGCTCTTCAAATAAATCCCCAACAATTTGAAGATGTAATTGGTTACTTGTGACAGACAAACCCTCAGAATGCAACAAAGTATTAATGGTTTCTAACACATCATCGGCGGTCAAAGACATGATTATTATTCCCTACTACCAAATACGGGTTTTTCTGTCGCAATTTCTTCGGGCAAACAGCCAGTTGGCGCGCCCAAACTACTATCAGGTAATTCAAAACGGACAAGCAGTAACTTTTGTTTTGGGTCTTCTTCGGCATGACCTATATTCACCACAACCCCACGAGTTCCCGCTGTAGCAATCAACTCACCTGCTTCTAATACAGGAATTCCGCCCTCATCATCGTTATGAATATCCACAGCCGCATACACAATATCGCCCATTTGCAAATAACTTAAACTCATAATTAAGGTTTCCTTTTCTGAGAGAGAGGGAGAATACAATACAAGGGATTAAATTAATTAAAAACCTTGTTTTTATTAAGGGTTTGTGGCATTTGCTACAAAATACCTGACAAGTACGCTTTGCTACATTCAATACACCCAAAAAACATCCTATAAAATATAATAAAAACAAGCAGTAAAATGATATTTTTTTGAGTGGCACAACGCTTGCTAATTCAAAGACAGCAATTTTAACGCAAGCTATATGCCAAACGGAGAAAAACACATGATTACATTGACAGACAGCGCAGTTCAAGCCATCGGGCGTTTCATCAAAGGTTCTGATACCAGTGTTGCAGGACTGCGGGTAATGATTACAGGGGGCGGTTGCTCTGGGTTTCAATACGGTTTGCGTTTAGAAGAAAATGCAGGTGCTGACGACACCGTTATTGATTGCGGTAACGACGTTAAAGTATTGATTGACCCCATCAGCGTTCCTTTATTAGCGGGCGTGAAGATTGATTTCGTCGACAGTATTGATGGTTCAGGCTTTAAATTTGAAAACCCGAATGCAACTTCATCTTGCGCCTGTGGTAGCTCTTTTTCAGCTGGACACTAATAGACTTACGAAAGGCAGGTTACCTGCCTATTTTAAAAAAACGAATAATAAAACTCTCGTCTTTTAAACGGTTGCAGGCGTAGAGAATATTTCAGAGATTGCCGTTTTTACTCCAAACCAATGACATATTAATAAAAATGTTGGTTTATTGATTAAGCACTTGAATTTTTAAGCAGGAGATTTATCCATGTGGGACTATTCTGAAACAGTCAAAGAACATTTTTTTAATCCGCGCAACGCTGGGGCAGTCCAAGACGCGAATGCTATTGGCGAGGTGGGTTCCATCTCCTGTGGCGATGCGTTACGTTTAAGTTTAAAAGTTGACCCCGCAACCGAAGTTATTTTAGATGCAGGTTTCCAAACCTTTGGTTGTGGCTCAGCCATTGCCTCTTCCTCCGCCTTAACTGAAATTATCAAAGGCAAAACCTTAGATGAAGCTGTTAAAGTCAGCAACCAAGATATTGCCGACTTTTTAGAAGGTTTACCCCCCGAAAAAATGCACTGCTCCGTCATGGGTCGTGAAGCCTTACAAGCCGCTGTTGCTAACTATCGTGGTATTGAATGGAAAGATGACCATGAAGAAGGCGCGTTAGTCTGCAAATGCTTTGCTATTGATGCGGTGTTGATTGAAGAAACCGTGCGTGCCAATGGCTTACGTACTGTGCCTGATGTCACCAACTACACCAAAGCGGGCGGCGGTTGCTCTGCTTGCCATGAAAAGATTGAAGAAATTATCGCTCAAGTTTGGGCAGAAAAAGGCGAGACCATCGACTTTAACGCACGTCCTCTTGTTGCTGAACCTGTTAGCGGTAAAAAATTGACCAATGTACAACGGATGCGTCGTATTGAAACCGTCTTAGAAGCCATACGCCCACAACTACAACGCGACCGTGGCGACATTGAATTAGTCGATGTTGAAGGCAATACTGTTTATGTCAACATGATTGGTGCTTGTTCAGGTTGCCAATTAGAAGCCCAAACCTTACAAGGCGTACAACAACGTTTAATGGAAGATTTAGGCGAATTTATCAAAGTCGTGCCAGCGAAAGTGCGCGAACAATTAGTTCAATTAGCGAAATAACGCGGGGTGGGTCATGACAACGGGTATTTATTTAGATAACAATGCTACAACAATGGTTGACCCCAAAGTTGTGGAAACGATGTTGCCCTTCTTTACCGAACAATTTGGCAACCCCTCATCGATGCACAACTTCGGCAACAAAGTTGGCTTGGCAATTAAAAAAGCCCGTCAACAAGTACAAGCCTTGTTAGGTGCAGAACATGATTCCGAAATCATCTTTACCTCTTGTGGCACAGAATCTGATTCCACAGCCATTTTGTCCGCGCTGAAAGTGCAACCTGAACGTAAAGAAATCATTACTACCGTTGTCGAACACCCTGCGATTTTAAGTCTGTGCGAACAACTGGCAAAAGAAGGCTACAAAGTTCATAAACTCCATGTTGACGAAAAAGGTCGCTTGGATATGGATGAGTATAAAGAATTACTGGATGAAAAAGTTGCAGTTGTCTCTGTAATGTGGGCAAACAACGAAACTGGTACATTCTTCCCCGTAGAAGAAATGGCAGCAATGGCACATGAAAAAGGTGTGTTATTTCATACGGATGCGGTGCAAGCAGTGGGTAAAATCCCCATGAGTTTGAAAGATACCAAAATTGATATGCTGTCTATCTCTGGTCACAAACTACACGCGCCTAAAGGCGTAGGCGTACTGTACTTACGTCGCGGTGTGCGTTTTCGTCCCTTACTTCGCGGTGGACATCAAGAACGGGGTCGTCGTGCAGGGACAGAAAACACCGCATCTATTGTTGCTTTAGGCAAAGCGGCTGAAATGGCAATGGAAGCGATGGCATTTGAAAACAAAGAAGTGAAAGCCATGCGTGACCGTTTAGAAGCGGGAATTTTAGCGGCTGTGCCTAACTGCTTCGTCACGGGTAATCCTGACGACCGTTTACCCAACACCGCTAATATTGCCTTCGAATACATTGAAGGCGAAGCCATTCTTATGCTTCTGAACAAATCAGGCATTGCCGCCTCTAGTGGTTCAGCATGTACCTCTGGTTCATTAGAACCCTCCCATGTTATGCGTGCAATGGGGATTCCCTACACAGCGGCTCATGGCACGGTTCGCTTTTCCTTCTCCCGCTATAACACTATGGAAGAAGTAGAAAAAGTTATTGCTGCTGTGCCTCCTATCGTTGCACAACTGCGCAAATTATCACCCTACTGGTCTGGCGATGCACCTGTTAAAGACCCTGACAAGGCATTTGCACCAGTCTATGCTTAATAATAACTACAATTGACTATGCTTTGTTCTTAAAACAGGTCAATAACCGATAATGTAGTATTATTGTAAGCAACTAAGGGGGAAGAGAAATAGCTTGTTAATTTCTCTTCCCCCTTAGTCATTGTAGGAAGTATGTAAGGTGTTAAGGACAACTGGAAAGAAAATTGCAAAGGGTCATTATGTGCATTTTGTTTTAACCCTTTAATGTTACAGGTTGAAAAATCATGAGTACAAAAACGGATTTAACAGTTACATCAGTTGGTTTGGATAACACTGGATTGTCAGTGTTGAACGTTGCAGTCAACCTGTTAAAAAAACATCAAATTCAAGCAACGTTATTACAACCAGAAGATACAAATGGACAAATCATTATTGTTGACCTAGATAATCCCGTTGGTAAAACATTCTATCAACAATTTCAATCTGCTGGAAAAAGACAACTTATTATTCTTTCTGATAAAATAGTGAACGACACACGGCATTTAGTCTTAAGAAAACCTGTGCTTGTCCAAACACTCAAAGACTTACTCATTGAAACGGTAAAACAACCTTCAAATAGGACATTTACCAGCCCGCCATTGACGGTTACATCAGCTACAAGTAGTCCGACAAACTGTGTTACAAGTATGGAAACATCCAATTTGTCGACACAACAACGTCCTGTTGCAGCGGTTGACAGTCTCTTTCATGTTTTGCGTAAAGCGCGTACTGAAGGGCAGATTATTCAGGTATTTTACTCACCACACCCGCCATTGTTTATCAATAGCAAACAGGGTGTCATTGCGACCTCCTGTAATCGGGAAGTCTTATATAAAATCATTTTTAATCAATATAATTCAGTACGATATCAAATATTGACAGATGCCGACTTTCAAATTTTATCCAGTGGTAAACAAATCTTGGCGTTAGAGCGGGTATTATGGTGTGCAACGTTATACGGTTCACAAGCCGAATTGATAGGCGATATTTCACCAACAACCCCTGTACGTTTAAAAGCTTGGCCGAATTTGTCACGTTTAGAATGTGAACCCGTTCATATTCAACTTTCTGCGCTACTAGCCAGTCAAACACTTAGTTTAAAACAGGTAGAAGAAAAAACGGGTTTAGAATGGGGGATTATCGTTGGCTTCTATAATGCGGTTGCATTAGCGGGCTTAATTGATGTTCATGCAACCACAGTAGGCAATACCAACGTTGCCTACAAAACGCAACCTAAAAAACGCTTGTTTAATCGTATTTTACAACGCTTGAAATTACAACCAACCATTCCCGCCATTTAATGGCTTACTTCCCTCATTGTCATATCAATTCAAGATAGGGCAAATATGCCCTATCTATTGTTTAAATAGAGTAAAACTAAAAAATATAGCAACAGTACTATAAAAAGATTAAATAGAATTCAGTAAAAAGAGCTCATCGATAGAACAATGTTGTTGTTTACGGAGAGTCTTAGCTTGAGCCCATTTATGCTCAATAGGATTTAAATCAGGCGAATAAGGTGGTAAATATTCCAAGAGATGCCCAGCGTCTAAAATAGCCTGCTGAATGTCGCTACGTTTATGAAAAGTGGCGTTATCCATCACAATGACAGAATTCTGAGGGAGTTTAGGAAGTAAGTCTTGGGTTATCCAAGCGAAAAAGACATCGGAATTAATCGCCCCAGAAACTAAAGAGACGGTTAATAAACAAAAATTGAGCAAAGCCCCGATGACATTAGTACGTCCCTTTGCATTCCAGTCTTGCGTGCCAGAGTAACGTTTGCCGATAGGGGCATAACCAAAACGGCGTGGCATATCATGAGCAAAACCACTTTCATCGATAAAAACAATTTGCCTATCAGATTGTTTATAACGGTTCATTTTGTTTTGAAAGACTTGCCGTGCTTCGGGGTTGGCTTTGGGATGTTTGAGGGTTTTTTTTACGGTTAATCCCTAGACGTTTTAACGCATGGCGAATCCCGCCTTCACTTTTAATACTTTTTTACGGAAATCTGTTGAATAGGTCATTTCTTATCCTCTTTTTAAAATACGGTTACTATAGCGGATGACGGTTTAATAAATTATTTGCAAATTGCAACCGTTGTTAAAGGGAAGAGCGTTTATGTTGTGATGAATGGTAGATTGAACTTCGAAATACAAAACAGGTCGCCAGTATAGATGCGCTAGTTTTCAATACTTAGTTTTTCTGTGGGGTAATTAAAGGATGTTTCTTTGTTTCTTAGATAAATCAGGATAAGTGTGTTGTGGTGTTGTAACTTTCTGATAAAGTTTACTAATTAAACGCACTAGATATGACAGGACTTTAAAATGGCGCGCCCGGAGAGATTCGAACTCCCGACCGCCTGGTTCGTAGCCAGGTACTCTAATCCAACTGAGCTACGGGCGCGTACTTTGTGAAGCCGACTATTATATTACAGTTTTTGTATTTGTCAAATACACTTTTACAGTCTTACTGTGATGGCGGAGAGGAAGGGATTCGAACCCTTGATAGAAGTTTTTGCCCCTATACTCCCTTAGCAGGGGAGCGCCTTCGACCAGCTCGGCCACCTCTCCATCTCTGTAAAGAATGCAAATTCTATTTGATGTTCCCTAAAAAAGCAAGTTTATTTTTGTGTTTTTTCCAATTTAAGGGCAACCGAATTCATACAATAACGTAATCCTGTGGGTTTTGGGCCATCATCAAAGACATGTCCTAAGTGGGCATTACATGTCGCACATAATACTTCTGTGCGGTGCATGAATAGACTGTGGTCTTGTTTTTCTGTTACAGCATCTGTTGTCATGGGTTGCCAAAAACTGGGCCATCCTGAGCCAGAATCGTATTTTGTATCTGAGGTAAATAAGGGTGTGCCACAACAAACACAGTGATAAATGCCTTCATCTTTGGTGGTGTAATATTCCCCTGTAAAAGCGTGTTCTGTGCCTTTCTGGCGACAAACAGCAAACTGTGTAGGGGTTAATTGTGATTGCCACTCTGCGTCGGTTTTATCTTTCCAATTGGAGGGGGATTTAGAATTTGTCATGATAATAATTCCCGTAAAGTATGGATGCGAGCATGAATCGTATTGTTCTATTCAAATAGAGGGTAAAAGCAGTATTATTTGGGGGTAATATCCGTTATTTGGTTGTCATCATAGTATAAACTGACTAGGGAATAATAATGCGTTTAATCACTTTTTTTGCAATGGGTCTTTTTCTTGTTGCTCCTTGGGTTTTTGCGGAGCAGGTCGTCTTTGGTGCTTATGTTGTGCATTATTCTGCGGTTAACACAACAGCTATTCCTGAAACAATGGCAAAGAAATATCAAATTATGCAGGATAAGCATTATGCAATGTTAAATGTATCTGTTTTTCAACAGGTAGAAGGTCAAGCAGATAAGTCGGTTGTTGCAAATATCAGTGCTAAAGTGCGTGACAGCAGTGGAAAAGAACAGGAAATTACATTACGGTTGTTAAAAGATGA
The DNA here is from genome assembly GCF_001305575.3 of Beggiatoa leptomitoformis. Classification (NCBI taxonomy): domain Bacteria; kingdom Pseudomonadati; phylum Pseudomonadota; class Gammaproteobacteria; order Thiotrichales; family Thiotrichaceae; genus Beggiatoa; species Beggiatoa leptomitoformis. Next base: position 1,560,494 of record NZ_CP012373.2, on the reverse strand, counting down.
GGGGGTGGAAGGTGCTTCTTATGTGGGTATCTTTGTTTTTCAAGATAAAATTCCTCTGGAATTTGTACTAGCGGTTGATCCTAATTTACAAGGGGCTATGCACCCAATTACATTCTCCCAGACTTTTTTCAGCGATTAGTCAATCACCTTTCCGTTAGTTTATTCTTTAGGAGGATAACTTGTAATGTTAAAACGTTATAGCTTGATAATACTTGGTTTAATCAGTTTATGTTGGGTGTTCACAGCACAGGCAGAATCCCCATCTGTACATAAGGTTGTTATACAAGTGAGTTCGCCAGACCCTCAGACTCAGCAATTGGCTTTGAATACGGTTGCTAATTTGTTAAGCGACGTAGGGATAGATAAAATTAAAATTGAAGTGGTTGCATTTGGACCGGGTTTGTCGTTATTAACGCCGATGAGTCCAGAATCTGTCCGTATTCCGAGTTTAGCCATGCAAAATGTTACTTTTTCTGCTTGTGGTAATACTATCAATGGGATTACTCGTGCGACAGGACAACCGCCTGTATTGGTGCAAGGCGTGCAGGTTGTTGCGGGTGGCGTAGAGCATATTATTAAGTTGCAGGAACAAGGATATAGTTATATTAGACCTTAGTACTTGTTTATAAGTTGGCTAGCAGATATTGACGGTATAAATTGGTTACTTTGGTTACATAATCTTGTGTTTCGGGATAAGGGGGAATCGTGTTGCCGTATTTCATGACAGCCCCTTCTCCCGCGTTGTAGGCAGCTAAGGCAAGATTTAAATCGTTATTAAATAAATCCAACAGGTAACGTAGATAACGCGAACCTGCTTGTATGTTTTCTTGCGGGTTTGTACTGTCAGCCACTCCAAAACGTGTTGCTGTGTCAGGCATTAATTGCATTAAACCTGTTGCTCCTTTTGGTGAAACCGCCAGCGCGTTGTAATTGGACTCTACTTTAATAACGGCATGAAGCAAGGCTTTTTCTAGTCGACTACTTTCTGCCGCGCTTTGAATCAGTGGGTCATAGTCCATTTTTCGGACAGTGCCAGCAGGTGAGGAAGCGGGTAAGCGAGCGGTTTTTGCAGGGATAAAGCGTTCAGGTAATAATAAAACTTGTGGAATGGGCAAATAAACCGAACTGGCTAATGGAGGCTCAACTTTATAGCTTCTTGAATATAAAACATTATCATCTGTCGTTGCAGGTGGTTTATTACTGAGATGTAACACGCCTTTTTCGTCAAGATACTTATAAATTGTAATGCTCTTGTTAGCTACCTCAGCCGATACATTTGTTAATGGCGTTAAACAGCTCAACAGTGCAAGCCAATAGTGCTTTTTATACCGACGCATCATGATTTAATCAAAGAACCTATTGAAAAATTTAGTTATTTATCTTTATTAACAATAACGCATTGTAACGAAATCATTAACGCTTCGCTATGTTTATAACTAAATCTTAATTTACCATCCGCATGGATAAATCAACGGCTTGAACATGCTTAGTTAATCCACCAATAGAAATAAAATCAACCCCTGTTTCTGCAATGGTTTTTAGGGTTTCTAAAGAAATACCACCAGAGGCTTCTAAACTGGCTAATCCTTGCGTTATCTGCACTGCTTCGCGGAACATCGGTAGGCTAAAGTTATCTAATAAAATCCGTGTTGCTCCTGCGTCTAATGCGATTCGTAGTTCTTGCAAACTTTCCACTTCAATTTCAATGGGTAAATGCTTGCCTAATTGTCGGGCATTTTCTAAGGCTTGCGGAATAGAACCTGCGGCTAATATATGGTTTTCTTTAATGAGAAACGCATCATACAACCCCATACGGTGATTTGTTCCCCCCCCACATCGCACTGCATATTTTTGTGCGGTTCGTAAACAAGGAATCGTTTTGCGCGTGTCTAAAATCTGGGCTTTTGTATGACGGATAGAGGCAACATATAATGCCGTTTGTGTGGCTGTGCCTGACAATAATTGTAAAAAATTTAAAGCAGTGCGTTCACCTGTCAATAATGCACGGGTTGTACCTGTTAAACGACATAAAACTTGGTCGGGTTCAACATGCTCCCCATCTTGGACTAGCCATTCAATCGCAACCTGAGCATCTATCTGATGAAAAACCTCGGTAAACCAAGCAACGCCACAGATAACAGCGGATTCTCGAGTAATGACTTGCGCGCGAGCTTGGGCATGTACATCGATTAGATGTGCAGTAACATCGCCACTGCCAACATCTTCAGCAAGTGCAATACGAACCGTTGAAACAATATCAGGGGGAAGCGTTAATTGGGTCATCACTTTTCTACCGTTTTATGTTGGCGTAAAATCAATTGGTTACCACGTTGTGTAAATTCTATTTGGCGTAAAAAACTCATTCCCAGCAAAACATCGCCTTCTAATTGTGGATTAATACTCGCGTTAATATTTTCTAACACAATGTCACCAATGGCAATTTGTTCTAAATGGCTTGCATAAGCGGTCGTATTGCCATTCGCAGTATTAACTTGTATTTGTACACCACGTTTTAGCTCCAATTCATTTGCTATATTCTCAGGAATAGCAACCATTGTTGCCCCTGTATCTAAAAGAAAAGTAACGGGTTTGTGATTGATTGAACCTGTTGTAACGTAATGTCCACTTTGATTGCGTGTCAACACAACTTCAGTTGTACCATCCTGATAATGATTAACTTGCGCGGACTGATTGGGATTATGCTGTTTTTCTAAAACGTGATTAAAAAAAAGAGTGAGTAACCCTAGACTAAGCAGGCATGCAACAGCAATCATGCCCGTGCCAATACGATTAGGTGTTTCATTTGACATAATAAACGCTTCGTGAATTTCTACTTGAGAGATAGGAACACGTTTTACCGCGCTATAACGGGCGGATTATTACACAGGAGTAGGTACTATTCGCAATGATTCAACACGATACAAATGTTCATTGGGTAACAACTTAATATATAAAGCTTCATCTAAGAAAACTTCTATAATCAGATTATCAAACAAATCTAATTTTTCTTGTTTAACTGTCGTAGCCTGCGCGAGTTTCTCCGCTACACTGGCATAGGCAAGAGACCCATCTTGATAGAAAAAGGGGATTTGATTGTTATATTTGAAATAGCCAAAATCATCCAAATTTTGCAACGCAGAAAACTCGATTAATTCGGCATGACTGCTAAATAAATAAGCAAATTTATAATTATCCATTCTTATCCTTGCACAATGGTTGCGCTATGTTTGATAAAGGGTTGGGTCAGAAACGCCCGCTTGTTTAAACCCTTCAGCCCGCAAACGACAAGCATCACAAACGCCACAAGCCTCACCAGCAGCAGCGGGTTGATAACAAGAAATTGTCCGCCCATAATCCACGCCTAATGCTAAACCTGTTTGAATAATTTGTGCTTTCGTTAAATCAATCAATGGTGTATGAATTGTCATTCGTTGCCCTTCTACACCTGCTTTCGTCGCTAGATTTGCTAAATTCTCAAATGCAGCAATAAATTCAGGACGACAATCAGGATACCCAGAATAATCAACGGCGTTTACGCCAATAAAAATATGGTGTGCTTGTAGAACTTCTGCCCAACCCAAGGCTAATGAAAGAAAAACTGTATTTCTAGCAGGAACATACGTGACGGGGATTTGTTCTGTCACACCCGTAATGGGGACAGCAATATGCACATCGGTTAACGCTGACCCGCCAATGCTATCCATGTTTAAACAAATGGTTTTATGCGCAGATGCTCCTAGACATTGTGCAATTTCTTGGGCTGCGGTTAATTCTACCCGATGCCGTTGTCCATAATCAAAACTCAGCGCGTAACATTGAAAACCTTGCGATTTTGCAATAGCGAGTGTGGTTGCAGAATCTAATCCGCCAGAGACCAACACCACTGCTTTTTCGGTAGCATATCCCATTCGTTATAACCCTTCCCGCCGTATTTTTTGCAACCGTTCTTGTGCCAGTTTTGCTGTTGATGTTCCGGGATAATTATCTAACACTTTTTCTAAAAAGGCTTTTGCCGCTTCTTTATCATGTAATTCATGATAAATATATCCAATTTTTAACAAGGCTTGAGGGCGTTTTGTGCTGTTTGGATAATTCTCAAGTAGTGCATTAAATGCTGTTAACGCAATATTAAAGTTTTTTTGTGCATAATAGGATTCTGCCATCCAATATTGACCATTATCGGCATTGCGGCTTTGTGGGTATTGTTTTAAAAAGTTTTCAAAGGCTTTTGCGGCTTGGTCGTAGTGTGCTTCTTGTATGAAATTAAATGCTTGTTGGTAGGCTTGACTTTCACTGGTAGTGCTAGCTGGGGTTTCGGCTGCACTATTATTACTGGTTGGTATTGATGATGTGCTGGCATCACTACTGATAGGAGGTGGGGGTGGTGTTTGTGCCAAGCTGATTTGTCGTTGCTGAATCTCTTTTAACCGTTTATCCGTATCAACATAAGCATCTTGTTGTTGTTTACGTAATTGCTCAATCTGATAAGTTAAAACTTCATTATCCCCACGTAATCGTTGTAAGTCTGTTTGTTGTTGGGAAATTTTTGTATCTTGTTCTAAAACTGTTTTACGCAACTGTTCAACTTGTTGCATGAGCTGATATTGTTGCTCATATAATGGATTGCCAATAGTCGTGCCTTCTTGTGCGATGAGCGGAAAAGCGCACGCGCTTAGACACAAAAACGCGGCGAGTTTATGTAATGACATGATGGACTCCAAGAAGGGATATAGGAAAAAAGGTTTGTACATGGAATATCCACATACAAACCTGTGATAATACTATTTAAAATTTAAGGATAAACTAATTCTACACGGCGGTTACGTTGCCAAGAGGATTCGCCATTACCTAAATCTAAAGGTCTTTCTTCACCATAACTTAATGTGGTTAAACGGTCGGCGGAAATGCCCAGAATGGTCATCATCCGTTTGACGGATTCTGCACGACGTTCACCTAATGCTAAGTTATATTCACGTGAACCACGTTCATCAGCATGACCTTCTAAACGAATGGTCATTGTAGGATTAGCGCTTAAGAAACGTGCATGTTCTTCTAACAGGTTACGACCTTCAGGACGGATATCGCTACGGTCATAGTCAAAAAATACAATACGGTCAGCGGGGGCTGCTACGCCAGACATATTGTTACCATCGACAGAACCTTGCTCAACACCTGTTGTCATGGGGTCACGAACTGGTGGTGGGGTTACGGTTTCTTCGGGTTTCATTTCAGCGGGTTTTTCGCCCCCTTTAGAACTACAACCTGCAAAAGCTAAAACAGCCATTAATACAGCTAAATAACGCAAATATTTTTTCATACTAAACTCCTCATAATAACAGGGCAATAATTGACAGGGATTTTAAAGCAAAAACACGAACAACACCTATTTGTAAAATGGGGTATTCATGGTAAATATTTATTACTACCAATAAATTGGCAGTAATATAAATCAAAAACTAATCTAAAAAGGGTGACCACGCAGGCTCTCGCACTTCATCTCCTGCTTGCACCGCTAACCGTTGATGAACCCGTCCGTCAATAGAGACGGCTGCCAGTTGTCGTCCTGTGCCATAAATCACCATACTCCCATTGGGTGCAAAACTGGGCGATTCATCTAATGAGCTATCACTTAAAACCGTCATTTGCCCACCCGTTAAATCCATCACAGCAATTTGATAGCCATGTCCCCCATTATGTAACGTGAGCAATTTTGTTCCATCTGGCGACACTCGCGGGCGTGCATTGTAATTGCCTGAAAAAGTTAAGCGTTGCGCACCACCACCACCCGCTGACATACGATAAATCTGCGGACCACCTGTTCTATCAGAGGTAAAAATTAATGCACTGCCATCTGGTGTCCATTCAGGTTCAGTATCAATGGCGGGGTCATTTGTCATCCGTGTGAAAGAACGACTAGACAAATTAAAAACATAAATTTCAGGATTACCATCTCGTGATAATGTCATGGCTAACCGCGTACCATCAGGCGACCATGATGGCGCGCTATTGATACCTTTAAACGCCGCTACACGGCTACGTCGTCCAGAGCTTACCTCTTGAATATAAACACCTGCTTGTTTACCTTCTAACGATACGTAGGCAATACGTTGTCCATCAGGCGACCATGCGGGTGAGAATACAGGCTCGTTAGAATCCAACATCATTTGTGGATTCGCACCGTCCGCATCAGCAACATATAATTTATATTGACTGGTATTAATCCCGCGTCGTACCGTCACATAGGCAATCCGCGTGCTAAAAATTCCACGTTCTCCAAGCAATGTTTGATAAATTACATCGCTGATTTTATGGGCAACTTGGCGCAAGGTGCTGCTGGTCGCGTTATAGCTTAAACCAACCATTTGCCCGCCTTTAAAAATATCCACCAGTTGAAACTCAATGGTATAACCACCCGTAGCACTGCCAGAGACACGTCCAATAACTAAATGGGGCGTACCTGTCGCTTGCCAACTGGGTAAATTTACTTGTGATAATTCTATGGGTTGTTGAGGCATCCCCGCAGCGGCTAAGGGGTCAAATTTACCCGTGCGTTGCAAATCGTTAGTAATAATACTAGCAATATCTATAGGAACAGAGCCTTGAACGCCAAAAGGGACAATTGCAATGGGTTGTCCACCTTGTCGTCCGCCAACAACATCAATCACTAAATCCGCCCGAACAACCTGCGTCCAAGCTAACATTCCTAAACAAAGGGTTAAGAGTAGGTTACGCATATTTGTTTGCTTCATTGTGGTTTGAATTTAAATGTAAAGGTTCTAAATTCATCAAATAAATCATCGGGTATTGGTAAAGGTGAGGCTCTACGGGTTGCAAGCTCAGCAGAGTTATCAAATGCAATATTACCGCTACTCCGTGTTACGGATGCATCAGCAACCGCACCACCGGGCATTAATGTAACGTACACATCACAAGATAAATCCCCCACGCTATCACCAGCGGGTCTTATCCATAAACTGCGGACTTTTTGTGCAAGAAGTGCAATAACTTGTTGTTTCCTATTATCTAATATCCTTTTCGCTTCAGCATCTTGTCCCGCACGCGCTTCTTCAGCCCGTTGTTGTGCTAATTCTTCCTGAATTTCTCGTCTGCGTTGTTCTTCTATCTCTTTAGCAATGCGTTTTTTCTCTGCGTCTTTCCGTTCAGCCAATTCTTTTTCTTTTCGTTTCTTTTCTTCTTTGGCTAACTTTTCCTGCTCTTCTTTTAAAAATTGTTCTTTGGCTTCTTTTGCCAAGCGTTCGCGCTCTTTTTTCTCTGCTAACTGCCGTTCTTCCGCTTCTGCTTTCAGGCGAGCCGCTTCTTTTATTTTTTCTGCTCTCAGCCGTTTTTCATCTTCGACCGCTTTGCGTAATTCTTGCAGGCGTTGCTGTTCTATGGCTTCTATTTTCTGCTTTTCTGTTAATGCTGCTTCTCGTGCTTGGCGGGCTTGTTCTTCAGCTTCTTGTTTCTTTTCTAATTCTTCTTGCGCGAGTTTTTGCTGTTCTAGCTCGGCTTGGACTTTAGCTTGTTCCGCTTTAGTCTGGGCTAATTTTTCCGCCTCAGCCTGTTGTGCCGCTTTAATAGCCTCTAAACGCTCTTGCTCTTTGGTTTGTGCTTGAGCAAGGGCTTCTGCCTCGGCTTGTTTAGCTCTTTCGGCTAATAGGGTTTGTTGTTGCTCTATTTTTTCTTGTATTTCTTTTTGTCTTTCAGCTTGTTTTATCTGTTTTAACGTTGTTTCAAAAACTGCTTCATCGACCATTGTTGCTTGTGGTAAAACAATTTCAAGTGTAGGTTGACTGAAGAAATTTGCTCCAAAAAATATCACATAAAATAATAAGATATGCGCCAGAATTGAGAAGAAAGATGCAATTGTAATGTCAGCCGTTTTATTTGCCATAATGGGTCATTGCTTTTGGGTTACTAAACTAACTTCTTCAATACCATTAGCTTTTAACATTGCCATGACATCAATAATCTTTCCGTATTGCGTATTTGCATCACCACGCACATAGACTTTTGCCTTTTCACCTTTTTGCCGAATCGAATCAACTAATGATTCTACACGACTTTCTAAGATTTCTTGGCTGATAACCGCGTCTTCTTGTTGTAAATGTAATTGTCCAAGCGGGTCAATTGACACGATAACCATACTACCTAACTGACTGGTCTCTAAAGTTTGTGTCCCTTTATTTACCTTGGGTAAATTAACATTGACTCCTTGCGTTAATAACGGCGAGGTAATCATAAAAATAATCAGCAAAACCAACATGACATCGATGTAGGGTACAACATTCATTTCTGCCATGCGATGTTTGCGACGACGTAAGCGTGACATAAATTAATCCTCTGCCATTAAAGGATTACTCGCCGCATAAGTTGCCATCGGCGCAGACACGACAGGGGCAGGTGCTACGATGGGATTGACAACTGAAACGGGGGCGGCATGAGCTTGGCGTTGTAGCAGGCTAGTGAACTCTTCTGAAAAAGTGTCATACCGATTATTTAAGCGGTCAACTTCATTTGCATAATGGTTATATGCCATAACGGCAGGAATAGCCGCAAATAAACCTGTGGCTGTTGCAATCAGAGCTTCAGAAATACCGGGAGCAACCATGGCAAGTGTCACTTGTTCCATACCGCCTAAAGCATGAAAAGAGTGCATAATGCCCCAAACTGTTCCAAATAAACCAATATAAGGGCTTACAGAACCAATGGTGGCTAGTGGGGTTAAATAGGCATCCAAGTTATCGGCTTCTTTATTTATCGCAACACGCATAGCACGCTCTGAACCTTCTACTAACGCACTTGGCGTAATCGCAGGTTGTTTACGTAAACGGAAAAATTCCCGATAGCCATACACAAAAATGCTCGCCATCCCTTCTGCGGGTGTTTGGCTACTGGTGACACGGTTGTATAAGCTGACATAGTCTTTTTCACGCCAAAAATTATCTTCAAATTCATTTGCTAATCGGCGGTATGTGCTTAATTGCCGTGCTTTACCCAGAATTAATGTCCAAGAATATAAAGAGGTTAGTAACAATAATGCCATAACCAGTTGAACCAATAAACTGGCTTGTAATACTAAATTTAAAATCGATAAGTCAGCCATGCTTTTGCAACTCTTCGAGTAAAGGAATAGGAAAGGGACAAGGACGTAAAGTAATACTATGTACACAGGCTAATTTTACGGTTGCAGTACAGAGTAACTCATTATTACGCATAATAGTTTGTGTCAGCACTAAGCTGGCTTTACCACATTTCGCTAATTGCACGCTTACGGTCAACCAATCATCAAAAACGGCGGGTTTTAAATAATCAATGGTTAATTGACGTACTGCAAAAACCATTTGCTGTTGTGTTTTTAATTCGCTTTGTTCAAACCCTGCGGTGCGTAACCATTCAGTACGGGCGCGCTCCATAAATTTCAAGTAATTAGCGTAATAGACGATACCTGCAAGGTCGGTATCCTCGTAATAAACCCGTAAGGAAAAGTGAAAGTCACTAGACATAAATATTCAGTGAATCAAGGCGTATTCGTCTTGAGTTGAGAGGAATCAGCACTGTTATCAATTAAATCCAGTGCGATAGGGTTTTGTGGTGTTAGCCCAAAATGTTGCCATGTTAAACGGGTTACAACGCGCCCACGTGGCGTGCGCATAATAAATCCTTGTTGCAATAAATAAGGTTCAATGACTTCTTCAACCGTTCCGCGTTCGTCACCAATTGCTGCTGCAAGGGTGTCAACGCCTACAGGACCGCCATCGAATTTTTGCATGATGGAAAGGAGCAATTTTCGATCCATCATGTCTAAACCATAAATATCTACATTGAGTAAATCGAGTGCTTTATAGGCGACAGCTTGGTTAATTTTGCCATCGGCTTTTACTTGCACGTAATCACGCACGCGACGTAATAAACGGTTGGCGATGCGGGGAGTTCCACGGGCGCGCTTAGCGATTTCCATCGCGCCAGCATCATCAATCGTAACGTTTAAAATATGTGCTGCACGGGTTACTATCGCAGCTAAATCAACGTTATTGTAAAACTCTAGGCGTTGGCTAATGCCAAAACGGTCGCGCAACGGTGAGGTTAGTAAACCTGCTCGTGTTGTCGCACCGATAAGGGTAAACGGGGGCAAGTCTAATTTAATCGAGCGGGCTGAAGGGCCTTCGCCAATAATAATATCTAGCTGAAAATCTTCCATCGCAGGATATAAAATTTCTTCCACAACAGGACTTAAACGATGAATTTCATCAATAAATAAGACATCGTTGGGTTCGAGATTAGTCAGTAATGCGGCTAAATCTCCCGCTTTTTCTAATACAGGTCCTGACGTTTGGCGCAGATTGACACCCATTTCATTGGCAATAATGTGTGACAAGGTGGTTTTGCCAAGTCCGGGCGGGCCAAAAATGAGGACGTGGTCTAAGGCTTCACCGCGTGCTTTTGCAGCAGGAATAAAGATTTCCATTTGCTCACGCACTCGAGGTTGACCTGTATAATCAGCAAGACGTTGCGGGCGAATGGCTTTGTCAACAGCGCGGTCGTCAGTGCTACTGAGGGGGCTAATAATACGGTCAGTTTCAATACTCACGGGGATGATTTAGATAGTCTTGGTGACGGGAAAATGCAACGGTTTATTATACAGATTTTCACTGTAATATAGAATCAGTTGTGCGGTTTAATAGGGGTAAAATAGCAAGATTCTCTTGTTTAATTATTTAATTTATTTAAAGTTAATTTTTTGTGCTATGCAAGAAATGGATTAGGGGCGAATAAATTCGCCCTGCTTGCTATTTTTTCCGCTGTCTCGTTTTTTTCTCGGGTGATTTTTTTATTTGTACGCCTAGCAACGAACGCAAAAATTGTCCTGTGTAAGAATGTGCTTGGCTGGCGATGTCTTCGGGTGTGCCTGTTGCAATGATTTCTCCGCCTTTATCTCCGCCTTCAGGGCCTAAATCAATAATCCAATCAGCGGTTTTTATCACGTCTAAATTGTGTTCAATAATAACAATCGTGTTGCCGTGTTCGCGCAAACGGTGAAGGACGGTTAAGAGTTGGGCGATGTCGTGAAAATGTAAGCCTGTGGTCGGTTCGTCCAGTAAATATAAAGTTTTGCCTGTATCGCGTTTGGATAATTCTTTTGCTAATTTCACTCGTTGCGCCTCACCACCCGATAAAGTGACCGCATTTTGTCCTAAACGAATATAGGATAAGCCAACATCCATCAAGGTTTGTAGTTTACGCGCTAACATTGGCACGGCAGAGAAAAAATCTAGCGCATCTTCTACTGTTATATTCAGTACATCGTCAATGGTTTTACCTTTGTAATGAATATCTAAGGTTTCACGATTGTAGCGTTTACTTTTGCATACATCACAGGTTACGTAAATATCAGGTAAAAAATGCATTTCTACTTTGATAACCCCATCACCTTGGCAGGCTTCGCACCGACCGCCTTTAACGTTAAAGCTAAAACGTCCTGCTTGATAACCGCGTGAGCGCGATTCTGGTGTAGCAGCGAATAATTCTCGAATAGTTGTGAAAATCCCTGTGTATGTTGCGGGGTTTGAACGAGGGGTGCGTCCAATAGGGCTTTGGTCTATGTCGATAACTTTATCGATGTGTTCTAAGCCTGTTATCGTTGCATACTCGGCGGGTTCTACATTGGCATTGTTTAACCGTTGCGCGGTCAATGGGTATAAGGTGTCGTTGATTAAGGTTGATTTGCCAGAGCCTGAGACACCTGTGATACAGGTCATTAAACCGATAGGCACTTCTATCGTGACGTTTTTTAGATTATTGCCTTTTGCACCCGTTAGTCGAATGATTTTTTGCTTGTCTATCGTTTGGCGTTGGCTGGGAATGGGAATATTGCGTTGTCCTGATAAGTATTGACCTGTTAAAGAATCAACGGCTTGAGTGATTTCTTGTGGCGTGCCTTGTGCAACAACATATCCGCCGTGTACCCCGGCCCCCGGCCCCATGTCAACAACATGGTCAGCGGCGCGTATCGCGTCTTCATCATGTTCTACTACAATGACGGTGTTGCCTAAGTCGCGCAAGCGTATCAGTGTATCAAGTAGGCGTTGATTATCACGTTGATGCAGTCCGATAGAAGGCTCATCTAAAATGTACATCACACCAACTAACCCCGCACCGATTTGACTGGCAAGGCGGATGCGTTGCGCTTCTCCACCAGAAAGGGTATCCGCGCTGCGGTCTAGGCTTAAGTAGTCTAAACCGACATTGATTAAAAATTGTAAGCGTTCCGCAACTTCTTTCAGAATTTTGTCAGCAATTTCGCCCTGTTGCCCACTTAGTTGTAAGTGTTGAAAAAAATCTTGTGCGCGATTAATGGGTAATGTGGTTAATTCAGGAAGTGTTTTATCTGCGACAAAGACATTTCGCGCCGCTTCGCACAAACGTGAACCGTGACAAACGGGACAATCCCGTTTACTGATATATTTATTCATCTCTTCACGAACAGCGTTTGAATCGGTTTCTCGATAACGACGTTCTAAATTATTTAAGATACCTTCAAAGGGTTTTTTACGGGCAAAGGTTGTTCCTTTATCACTTTGATAAACCAGATTAATCGCCGTTTCTCCTGTGCCATATAAAATTAAGTGGCGTTGTTTGTCAGTCAACAGGTTAAAAGGCGTATCCAGCTTGAATTGGTAATGTTGGGCAACCGCTGTGAGCATTTGAAAATAAAAAGCATTGCGATTATCCCAACCCGCAATTGCACCGTCTTTAAGGCTTAAATGTGCTTGGCTTACCACTTTTGCAGGGTCAAAATATTGTTTAATTCCTAAGCCATCGCATTCAGGACATGCACCAACAGGATTATTAAAGGAAAATAAACGCGGTTCTAGCTCACTAATGCTATAACCACAAATAGGACAGGCAAATTTATCGGAAAACAATAACGGTGCTTGTTCGGGTTTATCCATAAAATGAATTTCTACCCGTCCATTGCCTAATTTTAATGCTGTTTCTAGCGATTCCGCTAAGCGTAAACGCATATCTTCCCGAATTTTAAAGCGGTCAATAACGGCATCAATTGTATGTTTTTTATGTAATTCTAAAGTAGGCGGATTGTCTAACTCAATAATTTCACCATTGACACGGGCGCGGATATAACCTTGGGCTTGTAGTTCAGAAAAAATATGGACGTGTTCACCTTTGCGTTCTTTAACAATCGGCGCAAGTAGCATTAACGCGCTACCTTGTGGCAAGGCTAATAATTGGTCAACCATTTGGCTAATCGTTTGTGCGATTAGGCTTGTGTGGTGAGTAGGACAACGAGGATCACCCACACGCGCGAATAATAATCGTAAATAATCATAGATTTCCGTCACTGTACCGACGGTTGAGCGTGGATTGTGCGAAGTGGATTTTTGTTCAATAGAAATTGCAGGGGATAAACCTTCAATATGTTCTAGCTCAGGTTTTTCCATCATGGATAAAAACTGGCGAGCATAAGCAGACAAGGATTCAACATAACGTCGTTGTCCTTCCGCATAAATCGTGTCAAACGCCAGCGAAGATTTACCAGAACCAGAAAGCCCTGTAATGACGATAAGTTTATCGCGTGGTAATTCTAAAGAAATATTTTTTAAATTGTGGGTGCGTACACCCCGTAAACGAATGGTATCCATGATTTATTGAAAAGACAAAATAGAATGATGTAGCGATTATAAGCCAATTTATGGGTAATGTTTATTTTAACAATGGAAATATAAACAGCATGAATACATAGCCAGAATTAAATCGGGTTTGAAAATGCTGAGAGGTGAATTTTAAAAGTTTTAAATCAGCTAATTAATGTATAAATAAAGCATTTTATAAGAAACAATCCCTACGTAAAAACCGAAGTCATGTTACGTATCCACCCGAATTTTTTCGTTGCTATTCCCCGCTTACACTATTTAACAAGAGAAAAAAATAATTCCTCGCACAGTTGAATAACACATCATACTTAACATGATTAACGGGTGGTCACATTATGAAAACCAAGCAACCTGATATTACACGGACTAAAATCCTGACTGCGGCATTTCAAGAAATTCATCGTTGTGGATTTCAGGCGGCCAGTATTAATAATATCCTTGCGGACACAGGCCTAACAAAAGGGGCGTTGTACCACCATTTCCCAAATAAGCACGCATTAGGATTGGCTGTTATCGATGAGGTCATTCGTGAACAACTGGAAAATGATATTTGTCTGCCATTGGAAAATAGCAATAATGCCATAGATACATTACTGCAAGTTTTACAACAGCTCATTATAAAGTTTGATGAGGAACAGACAAAATTAGGCTGTCCTTTTAACAATTTAATGCAAGAAATGAGTCCGTTAGATGAAACTTTTCGCATTCATTTAACGTCGATTCTGATGCGTTTACAGCGCGTGATAGCAACCAGTTTGAGCAGTGCAAAACAATGTGGGCAATTAAAACACGATGTTAATCCTGATGCGATTGCAATGTTTGTCGTTGCCACCTATACAGGTTGTGTAGGAACAGCAAAAAGTTTACAGTCAGTAAAAACCTTTCAAACCTCCATTCAACAACTGATGGAGTATGTGCGCAGTTTAAAATGTTCTGTCCAAACTGAGCATTTATATGGGCAGATTTTTAATTATCCTTCACGAGTCCCTGTCCCTTTACATTTATGATAAAGGGCATTTAGCGAGGAGTTGTTATGCCACTTGTTAGCATCGTATCCCCAGAAGAAGCAACTGGTAAAACCGCCGAGATTTATGCGGATATTCAAAAAGTATTGGGACGTGTGCCGAATGCGTTGCAGATGTGGAGCGCAAGCCCTACGATGCTGGAGCTGGCTTGGGCAGAAACCGGTTATTTTATGCGTCATCCACGCTTAAGCCCGCAATTATTAACCGTCGTAAGAATGTTAGTTTCTCAAGAAAATGAATGTGCTTATTGCATTGGTTTTAATGCAGGTTTATTAATTGGCGTGTATGGCTTCACCCCTGAACAAGTGGCAATGACAAAAAAAGCCCCTTCTCAAGCACCACTGGATGAGAAAGATAAAGCCTTATTATTGTTTATTCTTAAGGCAGTCAAAACGCCTTTACAAGTTGTTGCTGATGATGTGCAAAAATTGCAGGAATTGGGCTGGTCAGAAATGGATATTTTTGAAGCCGTGACGCATGGCTCAAGAAATGTTGCTGCTGATTTGATATTTAACACATTTAAACTAGAAAACGACTTCTAAACCGATAGTTAAGGACTGACAGGTTTTTCAGACTGTCAGTCCTTCATTTTTTGGTAACGCCAACGTAACTATTGAGTTTCTCACAAAAAACAACGGATAACATCGTTTAAAGTGATAGTATCAGTTAAAACCTGTCTGACACTGATTCAACCAGACTTTGTTCATAAAAAGATGGATAACACCGCTTGAAACAGCAATATCCATTCTACTGCACTCAACACACGAGGATAATTATCACGCAATGCTTAACCCATTAATTACGCTAATTACTGATTTTGGTACGCAAGACGGTTATGTTGGCGCGATGAAGGGCTATTTATTACAAGCCTGTCCAACTGTCCGTTTAGTCGATATTAGCCATGATATTGAACCACAAAATATTTATCAGGCAGCATGGTGTTTGACACGTAGCGCGCCCCATTTCCCACCCGAAACAATCCATATTATTGTTGTTGACCCCAGTGTTGGTTCAAGTCGTCCACCACTGTTATTAAGAGCATTAAATCAATGGTTTGTTGCACCCGATAACGGCATTTTCACCGAATTAGTTAACCGTTACCCCCCTGAAACGATTTACCAACTACACCGTAAAACGGCATGGTGGCAAGCACACCGCAGTTTTGATGGACTGGCATTATTTGCACCAGCCGCTGCCTGTTTAGCGAATGGCGTTACCTTAGACAAATTAGGTATTAAAACACATGCGATTACAGAACTACTCAAAAGCCGACCACAACGTGTTGCCCATCAATTATTAGGCAAAATCATCTTATTTGACCGTTTTGGCAACGCGCTAACCAATATCAGCGCGGAAGATTTAGCAAGCTTGCCCGCAGGTACGCGCCAAGTCAGTTGTCAAGAACAACTATTTCCACTTCTAAACCACTACGCAGAAGGGGAAAATACACAGTTATTAGCCCTGATTAACAGTGATGGTATGTTAGAATTATCTGTTTATTGCCAATCAGCACAACAGCAGTGCCATTTGCACACAGGTGATTCCGTCACAGTTCAATATTAAGTAAGTGGTTAAAAAAAATGACAACACAAAATCCCGAAAGAGAAAATGTTTTTGTTAGTTTGCTCATTAATATCGTCATTCCATCCGTTATTTTAATGAAATTCACCAGTGACGCTTATTTAGGTACGGTCTATGGTTTATTGGTTGCTTTGACTTTTCCGTTAATTTACGGTTTATGGGACTTAGTAATCCATAAAAAGTTTAATATTGTCTCAATCTTAGGTTTAGTTAGTATCTTACTAACGGGTGGAATTGGTTTATTAGAACTAGACCCCGAATGGATTGCTATTAAAGAAGCCAGTATTCCATTGATGATTGGGCTTGCAGTGCTGATTTCTTTAAAAACGCCTTATCCACTTGTTAAAACCTTTATTTATAATGAAAAAATCATTAACGTAGAAAAAGTCGAACAAGCACTACAACAACAAGGAACACAAGCTATTTTTGAAAAACGGCTGGTTTACTCAACTTACTTTGTTGCAAGCTCCTTTTTATTGTCCGCCATTTTAAATTATGGCTTAGCAAAAATGGTAGTGACCAGTCCGTCTGGAACTGTTGCGTTTAATGAAGAGTTAGGCAAGATGATGGCATTAAGCTATCCTGTGATTGCCATCCCTTCTATGGTGGTTTTAATGTTCGCGCTATGGTTTTTAGTCAGTGGGATTAAAAAATTAACTCATCTTCCTTGGGAAGACATTTTTCAAATGAAATAATTATTTTAAGGTGATTTCTGATTTTTTAGCTAAACATTGCAAATAAAAATCGTTTTTTGCCTATCTGTATCATGTTACTATTACATTTTTTGTACCACCACCATTTAAATATTAGCAATCTGGCCTAGAACATGTCCTCAATTAAAACCCTACGTACCCAGATTTACCAAAGGGAATTTTAAAAACACTAAAAATAAGTGTTTAATGCCTCCCAAATGGGGTTAGGACTTATGTTTTTATACAATGGGTTCAATTAATTGATGACACGTCCTACGTATTAATCGAGAACCGAGGAGTTAAAAATGCGTTTAATCCTGTTGGGACCCCCTGGCGCAGGTAAAGGCACGCAAGCCAACTACATCAAAGAAAAATATGGCATCCCGCAAATTTCAACAGGCGATATGTTACGCGCTGCGGTTAAAGCAGGTACGCCATTAGGATTGGCAGCAAAGAAAATCATGGACGAAGGCGGATTAGTTTCTGACGATATTATCATCGGTCTCGTGCGTGACCGTTTAGCAGAAGCTGACTGTGCAAATGGGTTTCTGTTTGATGGTTTTCCACGCACGATTCCACAAGCAGACGCAATGAAAGCAGCGGGAATTAAATTAGATTACGTTGTAGAAATTGCCGTGGATGATGAAGAAATTGTAGGTCGCATGAGTGGTCGTCGGGTGCATGTTAATTCAGGACGCACTTATCATGTGATTTTTAATCCGCCTAAAGTTGCAGGTAAAGATGATGTAACAGGGGAAGAGTTGATTCAACGGGAAGATGACAAAGAAGAAACCGTCAGAAAACGGTTAGAAGTTTATCATTCTCAAACAAAGCCTTTAGTTAATTATTATTCAAGTTGGGCGAATGAAGGCGGTAGCAATGCGCCTAAATACGTATGTATTGCAGGGGTTGGTAAAGTAGAAGAAATCCGTGACGCAGTTTTTGCGGCAATGGTATAAATAAAAGAGGGGCGAAATAATTCGCCCCTTCTCCGCATAAAATCCTTTTTTACACAGTAATAAGATTCTAAAACTAATTACTTTTTCTTAATACCGCAGGCAACAACAGTGTAAATATCGTCCCCCTGCCCGCCTCACTTTCTAGCAAAATCGTTCCGCCCATCATTTCAGTAAACCGCTTGGTAATAGCCAGTCCTAAGCCTGTTCCACCATATTTACGTGTTGTAGAAGCATCTGCTTGTGTAAAAGGTTGAAAAAGCTTTTGTTGTTGTTCTGGGGTAATGCCAATGCCTGTATCTTCAACAGTGAATACAAACCATGCCTCGTTAATATCTTGTTTTCGCGTTATTTTAAGTGAAATTGTTCCTTTTTCAGTAAATTTTGCTGCATTACTTAACAAGTTTAAAAGCATTTGTTTTAGCTTGGTTTGATCAGATTTCATCTCGCCCAATTGTTCAACAAATTCATATCTAAAGGTATTTTTATTTTTTTCTACTAAGGGTTTTGCCGTACTGACAACATCTTCTAGTAACTTCTGCAAATCAAAGGTTTCCACATAAATTTCCATGTGTCCCGCTTCAATTTTTGACATATCCAAAATATCATTAATTAATCCAAGTAAATGTTTACCCGATGATTGAATACGGTCTAAATCCTGAGTACACGTATCGTATCCTGCATCAGCCGCTTCCTCTAACAATATTTCGCTATACCCAATAATGGCATTTAAAGGTGTACGCAGTTCGTGACTCATATTTGCGACAAAACGGCTTTTAGCAATATTGGCCGCCTCAGCCGCAGCTTGTGCTTCTTCTGCTAATTCTTTTGCCCTGATTAATTGTTGATTTGCAATGAATAACTCTGAAACATGTCGACGCTCTTGCAAAATGAAATGTCGATAAGACCTGATCCGACTGATTAACAAAGGTGCATCAATCGGTTTGGTTAAATAGTCAGCCGCGCCTAAATCAAAGCCTTTTTGCTTAAACGTTTCCGATTTGTAAGCCGCTGTTAAAAAAACAATGGGAATATGTCGTGTATGCTTACGCGCACGAATAAGTTCCGCTGTTTCAAAACCATCCATTTCTGGCATTTGTATATCTAAAATAATCAAATCGACTTTTTCTTTCAATAAAACACGCAGTGCCTCTACACCCGATTCTGCTTCCAGAATATGAACAGAGGGAATATATTCACCGATTAAATTACGCAGCGTGAACAAATTATTTTTGTTGTCATCAACAATCAGAATGTTGAGAGATTCAGGGGTTGACACAACCTCTCTCCTTGTTATTTGTGCTGCAAGTCCCATAATTCACCCGCTTTATCAATTTGGTTCTTATTTATAGTTATGTAATACATATTGATATATAAATAGTCCTAAAATATTGCAGTTGCACAATTGTTACATCACAACCATCTGTATTCATCAGATTTTTTACCATACTTGTACTTATAAAGTATAGTGTTTTATCCTCTAAACTTAAGCGAAATGTCAGCTAGAAATATAAAAAGAGCTGGTCAAGCTAATGTGTTTTTGTTTAAAACCACATTAAAAAAGCAATATTTATTCCGTATTTTTACACTTAGGGTATTTAATTATTACATGAGTACGATTTCTATTCGAAAAACAGTACAAAAGGACATTAATGCTATTTGGGAGATTATTCATGCTGTTATTCAAACAGCCGATACTTATAGTTTTCCACCCGACATGCCAAAAACAGCATTATTGGATTATTGGTTATCCACTAACGTCTGGACTTATACGGCATTAATAGCTGATGAAGTGGTTGGAACTTATATAATAAAAGCCAACCAGTTGGGGCAAGGGGCGCATGTCGCTAACGCATCTTTTATGGTGCATCCTACAAAACAAGGGCTACATATTGGTAGGACAATGGGGGAACATGCCTTACAAACAGCAAAGCAACTGGGATTTTTAGCAATGCAATTCAATCTTGTCGTTAGCACTAACAGCAGAGCCGTTGTTTTATGGCAAAAATTGGGGTTTAACATTGTAGGACAGTTACCCTGCGTTTTTAAACACCCGCAATTAGGACTCGTTGATGCGTTTGTCATGCACCGATTTTTATAATCCCTTATTGCAGTAGCACGGATACCACCACGTCAAGCGGTGTTATCCGTTGCACATCTTTCTGGTACTTTTTTCATGCCCTTCTATAAAAAATTTATGAATTTCCCAGTTTAATCCAAGTTGTTTTCAACTCTTCATATTTTTCTAGTGCATGTATGGATTTATCGCGTCCGTTGCCTGATTGTTTATAGCCACCAAAGGGAGATGTTAAATCGCCCTCATCATAACAATTTACCCACACAGTGCCTGCACGAATCGCCTTCGCTGTGTTATGCGCCTTGTTAATGTCGCGTGTCCACAAACCTGCGGCCAGTCCATAAATCGTATCGTTTGCAATGTTGATTGCTTCCTCAGCATTTTCAAACGTTAGCACCGATAAAACAGGACCAAAAATTTCTTCTTGGGCAATTTTCATACTTTGTTTAACGCTGTCAAAAATTGTTGGTTCAACAAAATATCCACCCGTTTCAGTTAAAACCTGCTTTCCTCCCATAAACACATTTGCCCCTGCTTCCTTGCCTGCCTCTATATAGCCTAAAACGGATTTTAATTGAATATCATCAACAATTGCACCCATTTTAGTTTCAGGGTCTAAGGGATTGCGTGGGAACATACTTTCCCCAATTTGCTGAATTTTTGCCAACAATTCTTCTTTAATCGAGGCTTCTACTAACAAGCGTGATCCTGCGGAACACATTTCCCCTTGATTATAAAAAATGGCAAATGCCGACGCAGCGGCGGCTTTATCCAAATCAGGACAATCGGCAAAGACGATATTTGGACTTTTACCCCCACATTCTAACCACACACGTTTTAAATTAGATTGTCCTGAATATTGCAGAATCTGTCGTCCTGTGCGGGTTGAACCTGTAAACGCTGCACAATCAACGTCCATGTGTAATGCCAAGGCTTTACCTACTGTATGTCCATAGCCAGATAAGACATTTAAAACCCCTTCAGGTATCCCCGCTTGTACGGCTAATTCAGCAATACGTAGCGCGGTTAACGGTGATTTTTCTGATGGTTTTAAAATCACACTGTTACCCGCTGCCAACGCGGGCGCGATTTTCCATGCCGTCATTAACAAGGGAAAGTTCCAA
This sequence comes from Beggiatoa leptomitoformis, assembly GCF_001305575.3. Classification (NCBI taxonomy): domain Bacteria; kingdom Pseudomonadati; phylum Pseudomonadota; class Gammaproteobacteria; order Thiotrichales; family Thiotrichaceae; genus Beggiatoa; species Beggiatoa leptomitoformis. The sequence goes on along the minus strand of NZ_CP012373.2, from coordinate 1,539,366 downwards.
GGCACAATCGCAGCAACCACACCAACAGGCTCACGTGTCACCATTGCTAAAGAACCTCTTTCGGTTGGCAATAGTTCATCATGACGTTTATCAATCGCTTCCCCATACCACGCAATACAGCGCGCAGCCCCTCTAATATCCACCGCACAACTATCCGAAATTGGCTTGCCAACGTCTAAGGTTTCTAATAATGCCAATTCATCTAAATGTGCTTCAATCAATGCTGCAAATTTAATTAAGGCTTTTTTACGCTGAATAGGTGCAGCTTTTGACCATGTTCCTTTGTTAAATACTTGGCGCGCACTGGCAACCGCAAGGTCAGCATCTTCACTATCACACGCGGCAATTTGTGCTAATACCTGTCCTGTTGCAGGATTAACGGTTGCAAATGTTTTACCTGATAAGGCATTAACATAATTGCCATTAATAAATGACTGTGTAGGCAGTTGCACCTGAGAGGCGAGCTGTTGCCAATCGGCTAAAGTTTTTTGCATCGTTTTCTCCTGTCGTGGCGGATTTATTCGCCTTCATATTGCAATACATAAACATCTTGTGATTGTGCGATTTGAAATAACGTATTGTGTTGTCGGTCATTACCACAAGGAAAATAACCCACTATTTTAAAACCCGAAAATAATTTTTTTACAAATGCAGGGCTGTGATATGCACCATACTGGTTTGCCCCCTCTTCTGTTGGCTGTCCTGTTTTAACAAATCCCGTAGTTTCAAACTCATGAATTTTATCGGGTTGCTGATAAAAGGTATTACGGACATACATCTCACCATGCAAGGTAATCAAAATATGCCCGCCAATGCGTAAAATGCGTTTAAATTCATCAATCCATTGTTTTTGTGTTCCTAATGATAAATGGGTAAAAACGGAGATTAAATATAAACAATCAAATTGACGGTCATGATAGGGTAATGGCGGATGTAATCCATTTAATTGACAATGAATTTCAGTAGGCAAATTTGTCTGCGCCCATTGAATTAACTGTGTATTCAAATCACAACCGTATAATCGAATCGTCGGGGCGATAACATGCCATCCGACCAACAAACGCGCTGAACCACAGCCAAAATCGAGCAAGGTTTGAATTTTTTGAATGGCTACCCCTGATTTTTCCAAATACATCCGCATGTTTAATACGGCGGGAATAATTGTATTTTGATATTCCTCAACCTGAGTATGTCCTTGGGTTAAATAAACTAATTCTCCCGTTGGCATGGCAATTTGTTGGATTTTTTCCTGATAACGGACAAAGTTTGTTTTTTGCAGCACTAAATAGCTAATATCATAAGTAAAAAATGGCGCACTGGTTTTGTCAGTAAAAACGACATCTACTTGAATTTTTTTAGTATTTGTAGGTAAAACAGGTAAGGTAAATGCAAAACCACAAGTTTGGGCAGCGGGAATAGAAGGCACATACGTGGCGATGTCAGGGCGGGGTAAATTGACAGGAAAATGGTTAATTGGCGTATTGCCGATAGAAACAGCTAATTGTGCAATCACTTTTTCCCCAAAATAAAACACCCAGCCTGTAAATAGGTTTTCACCATCCATCGTAAATAACTGATATTTTGGCGATTCTAAACTATAAATCAGGGGTGCGTGTGGTGATGGTGTTGCTGTTTGAATGGGTGCAGAAATGGATTTTTTAGAAAAAATTTGTTTAAAAAACTGTTTGATAGACGCGGGCGACATAGTTTTTATTGAGGCATGATATAAGAAAAAGTTATCTACATTTTAACATAAGGAAAGGTATGATAGTTTTTTGTCAAGTAATGCGTTGCGTTGCTAATTTTATGCAACTATTTAGAAGCACTTAAGAAAAAAAACTTGAACCTGTGTTATTGCGTACCTAGATTAAGGCTTAAAGAAAAGACGGTTTGAATCAGGGTTCTCAGCGTTCATGCGGTTTTCCAGCCATGCTAATCAAATGATTTTCGCGTTTGGGCTGTCCTGTTTAGTATTACCCCCTCATTTATAGGTTACGATAAGAACATTCTAAGATGCTAAAACCACAACATTTATTATTGCTATTTATCATTATTCCCATCGTTGAGATTTATCTTTTGGTTACGGTTGGACAGGTGATTGGCATTCTACCCACTATTTTTTTAGTCATTTCTATGGCTGTGACGGGGGTTTATTTATTGCGTGTGCAAGGGTTGGTGACATTGCGAAAGTTACGCATGACGCTCGCGCAAGGACAAGAACCAACCGAGCCATTACTGGATGGTTTGTTTATTATGTTCGGTGGTATTTTATTGCTAACACCAGGTTTTTTTACTGATTTTATTGCGTTATTTTGTCTTATTCCGCTGACTCGTCGTCTGCTTATTCAGTATTTTGTTCGTCATTTACAAAATACCAGTTATGTCACTGCAAGCTACACCGTTCATACGCAACAAGCCGCAGAAAATCCGCATAAACCTACTGTTATAGAAGGAAATTTTAAGCGAGAAAAAGATAGCGAGATGTAGCAGTATTAATACAGGTAAGAATAAACGTAATAATTGTCTGAATCAGCGCGCGCGAAAAGTAATAACCAACTGATTCAGAAAGTTAAAGAGCGCATTTAAATTTACTCACGCGCCAATTTTCCAATCTAACACCATTTGTTTTTGTTGAACGGTGATTGGCGAGTCCATACGTGCAAAAATAGAGTTTTGTTTACGTTGTTTAATTTCAGCTAAGGCTTCTTCACCTGTCATTCCATGACGCACTAAATAACAGCCTGCAACGGTGCCTGTTCTGCCTAAACCGGCCATACAATGAATGTAAACTTTATGTTTTACCGCAATGGCTGCATCGATACAATCTAAAATATGTTTCATTCTATCCACAACGGGTATATCAAAATCGGTAATGGCAAACCGTTGATGTACCACTTGAATATTTTGCTTTTCTGCTTCTTCCTGCAATAAAAGATGATAGGGTTTTCTTCCATATTCCCCTTCATTTGTCATATTTGCGTAGTACGTCACGCCCATTTTTAATAAGTTACGAACCTTGAGTTTAAGCGGTTCAACATCATCAGCTAAGTAACTGCCTAATAAAACTTTATTAGGGCATAGCCAATAAGCATTATAAATCGGTGCGGGTAAATTTGTGTTCATGATTAATCCTGTCTGTGCAATGTTATTTGTGAGTAGATAAATTGGTAGTATGGGCAGTAAAAAACCTAAGTACTTCCTGAACGTTAGAATAAAGTTTCCCCCATTTGTGGGGGATTAAGGAGGCACTTTTTATTCATCAGCACAAAAAACCAGAATATAGATAATTAATGGCTATTTAATTGTCTAAACTATCTAAGGTTTCCGTAATGGTTAGCCATTCTTCTTCTACTTGTTGTAATTGCGTAATAAGGGTTGCTTGTTGGCGGATATAGTCTTGTACTTTTTGCTTATCGCCATAAATCGCGGGGTCGGCTAATAAGGTTTCTACGGTTGTTTTCTCTGTTGTTAATTTATCCAACTGTTTTTCTATCTGTTTTAACTTATTTTGTAGGGGGCGACGCTGTTCACGTTGTTGCGCTTCTAAGCGTTTTTTTTCTGCCCGTTGTTGTGCATTTTCGCTAGGACTTTTCACATCGCGTTGTTGGCTACGTTCATTTGCGCGGTGGTCTAATAACCATTGACGATAATCATCTAAATCCCCTTCAAAAGGTTTCACTTGCCCTTGTGCGACTAGAATCAAATCATCCGTTGTGCTTCGAATGAGGTGTCTATCATGCGAGACAATCACCAATGCACCGGTATAGTCTTGTAGTGCCATGGTTAATGCGTCTCGCATATCTAAATCAAGATGGTTAGTGGGTTCGTCTAATAATAGTAAATTTGGCTTTTGCCACACTAACAGCGCAAGGGCTAAACGGGCTTTTTCTCCCCCCGAAAATGGTTCGATGGCAGCGACTGCCATATCGCCTAAAAAGCCAAAACCACCGAGAAAATTTCGAATAACTTGTTCAGAAACCAAAGGGTCTAAACGCTGAATGTGTTGTAATGATGATTCTTGTGGGCGTAATTGTTCTAGTTGATGTTGGGCAAAATAACCAATGCGTAAGCCGTCGCCTGTCATGGTTTCCCCGGTTAACACGGATAATTCACCCGCTAGCAGTTTAATAAATGTCGATTTTCCCGCACCATTAGGACCTAATAAGCCTATCCGCGAACCGGGCGAAATGCGCAGAGTCACTTGATTTAGAATAGGTTGCTCGCCATAACCAATGCTGATTTTATCCAGATTTATTAAGGTATGTGGCATTTGTGGCGGGGGGAGGAATTCAAAATGAAAGGGGGAGTCAACATGCGCTGCACCTATCACTTCCATGCGTTCTAAGGCTTTTAAACGGCTTTGTGCTTGTTTGGCTTTACTGGCTTTATACCGAAAACGCTCTACAAAAGAGTGTATATGTGAAATTTCGCGCTGTTGTTTTTGATACGCGGCTTGTTGTAAGGCTAATTTTGCCGCTCGTTGCCGTTCAAATGATTCATAATTCCCTGTATAAAGGGTAATTTGTTGTTGATAAAAATGGGCGATGGTATTGACAACATTATCTAAAAAATCGCGGTCATGCGAAATTAATAGCAATGTTCCTTCATAACGTTTTAACCACTGTTCAAACCATAGCACCGCATCTAAATCTAAATGGTTTGTCGGTTCATCTAGTAACAATAAATCGGAACGACACATTAAGGCTTGGGCTAAATTCAAACGCATTCGCCAACCACCAGAAAAGGCTCTAACGGATTTTTCTTCGTCACTGGTTGCAAAACCTAATCCGCTGAGTAGTTGCGCGGCGCGGGCGCGGGCGGTGTATCCACCAATCGCATCAAACCGAGCATGTAATTCTGCTTCGTGCATACCGTCATGATTTTGCTGGGCAATTACTAAGGCTTGTTCAATAGTTTTTAATTCTGCATCCCCTTCTAATACATAATCAATAGCAGACATATCTAAAGCGGGAGTTTCTTGTGCGACATGGGCAATGCTGACCGTGGGGGGGAAATCTATGTCGCCTTGGTCTGCATGTAATTCTCCTAATAACAAGGCGAATAAACTGGATTTTCCACAGCCATTTGCGCCAACAATCCCGACTTTTTGCCCCCGAAATAGGGTGATATCGACATTGCTCAATAAGGGTTTTGTACCGCGCTGTAGGGATAAATTGCGTAACGTAATCATGTTTTATTATAAGCAGATGGGCAACAAAACGGTTGCCCAAAAAGAAGGGGAAAGTCTGTCAGAGATGGCTTAGGCTTGGCTGTCTTTAAGGTCTTTCGCGTGAATTTTCAAAAATTTTTGCGTTAACGTACTGTAACGTGGTGTTAAGCCTGCGTCCTCATAAATGGGGTCGCCACATTCGTCTTCGCCAATGATTTTAGTCCCTTGAATGTAGGGCATTGCTTCGCCTAACTCATCTAGGACAACGGTTAATAATTCGGTAATAATCTGTTGTTCTGTGCGACCGGGAAACATTTCGGCTAAAGCAGAAAGTCTAGCGGCATCATACAAAGGCAACCGTAATACATATTCCTTTAAGGTCATTGCATCAGCGGCTTGCGCTTCCCATTCTTTTAAAAGCTGAGTAATTTTCATGAAATTATCCTTTTCATTGCAACAGGGAACGGTCTTGTTTATCGAGGTTATTGTGGCTTATTGTCAGTGCAATAGTCAAAAACGTGGGGTTGTTAATTATGGAGAATGATGCCTACAAAAAACCCAGTGAAAAACAGACTATTTACCAGATTTAAGTAGGGTTTTTGATATATTTAAAATAACGCGCTACTTAATTCAACAATGGCTTTTAACATTTCTGTATCATCTGTTAATGCTTGTGCTATCGCGCTACGACAGGCAATCATTGGTTCTATGCCTGCAACAATCAAAATGGCGCAATGCACTAGTAAACGGGTGCTTGCGCCTTCATCCAATCCATTACCTTTTAAATTTCTAGTCATTTGCGCAAATTTTACTAATTTGTCCGCAATTGTTGCAGAAATACCTGTTTCAGCAAGCAGAATTTTCCGCTCTACGTCAGGATTAGGATAGTCAAATTCTAAGGCAACAAACCGTTGTCGAGTGCTTTGTTTTAATTCTTTTAAAACACTTTGATAACCGGGATTATAGGATAGGGCTAAACAAAATTCAGGCGGGCAGGTTAATAGTTCCCCTAATTTATCCATAGGTAACACCCGTCTATCATCGGCTAAGGGATGAATGACTACGGTTGTGTCTTTGCGAGCCTCGACAATTTCGTCTAAATAACAAATTGCACCATGTCTAACCGCACGGGCTAACGCACCATCTACCCATACGGTATTCCCCCCATGAATTAAAAAGCGTCCGACTAAATCCGACGCAGTTAAATCGTCATGACAGGAGACGGTAATTAATGGGCGTTTTAGTCGCCACGCCATATATTCAATAAAGCGGGTTTTACCACAACCTGTTGGCCCTTTTAATAACACTGGTAATTGATGCTGATAGGCAGCCTCGAACAATTCAATTTCTTTACCTATCGGTTCGTAATAGGGTTCTTGTTCGATATAGTATTCTTCAGGTTTAAAAGCGCGTGCTTGCGTCATAATTAGTGAGGTTTGTTGTCGTCTGTGTTATCGTGGTGGTCTGTATGATGATGTTCCATTTCAATTTTATGGATAATTTTCTTTTTAGTCTGTCGTTTAATGATGTATAAGATAAACGCCAAAACAAGAACGATAATCATAATGGCAGGTAATTGATATTTTTCTAAAAATACTTCAAATGCCTGACCAAATAAATAACCCAGTGAGCTTAAAATAATTGCCCAGATGATTGCGCCGATAAAGTTTAGCGTAAAGAATTGCTTAAACGATACAGTCATCGTGCCTAACGCAAATGGAATAATATTGCGTAAGCCATAATAAAAACGAAAGGTTAAAATCAACCATGAACGATAATGATGCAAAAGTTCATCAATATAATCAATTCGTTCTTGCCATACGGGGCGGGTTGCTAACAGATGTTTACCGCCAATACGACCAATTTGAAAAAATAATTGGTCTCCCATGAAAGACCCTAAAAAAGCGGTTAGTGCGACGAAAGGTAAATCTAATAACCCCATGTGAGCGGCAATTCCACCTAAAACAACTATTGTTTCTCCTTCCAAAAAAGTACCAATAAAAATGGCAAGATAGCCATACTCTATAATCAGATGTTCTAAATCCAAAATTATCCCCTTTCAGGACAGTGGTAATCGAAAGAACCTTATTGTAATCAACCAGACTTTAGGCTAAAAAATGGAAGTTGCATATTATGGGATGTGAATATGACTATTCTTCTATGAGAATTAGTTGTAACGAAAGGCAAGAAATAGTCCAAATGCGCTATTAGTACCATTACAAACTTTTTAATAGCCGCGCATTTTATCAAAAAAGAACTGCTAAAATGAGAGCATTCTCGTATGACTCGTCGGTAATATACGCTTTGTTACTCGGCATAAGTTAAATAACCTGACAGGTTTTTATACACTACAAGTATTGGTGAGTGTTTAAAGTGGTAGGAAACAAATTAAATTCAATGGTAAATTTTTATGAACCCACAATATACTTATCTGCGCTGGATTGATGAGATTTGTACGTATTTAGAGCGCGAAAATATCGCAATGAATGCACAACAAATAGAAACGCTCTTTCGTCCTCAATATGAAAATAAATTAACGCCTAAACAAGCTATTGTAACTTGCTGGTCGGCAATTAATCAGCGGCGATTGACCAAGTATTAATCGTAAAAATGGCCGCGTATAGCGCAATTGAATGGTGTTGAATACAAGCATTATCCAAATCAGGTTTTTTAGTGTTGCGTAAAATAAACCATGATAATTCTGGAAATTCTGATTCGGATGGTCATTTAATCAAACGATAGATATAGTTAATCTTCTATTTACCGCTACTTAATTCTATCAATAATAATAGCCTGTTAAAAAATCCCCTCTTTCCACCCTTAAAGAGCTTTCTCATGATAGCGTTACTCCAGCAATTAACCCAATTTCTCCCTAAAGATTCTGTATTGCTTACTGATGAAGCGGTGCGTCCTTATGAATGTGATGGTTTGAGCGCGTATCGAGAACGGCCCGCTGCTGTCGTGTTGCCTAACACGCTGGATGAGGTGCAACAAGTTTTAAAGTTTTGTTATCAACATAAAATTCCTGTTGTGGCGCGTGGTGCAGGCACGGGTTTATCGGGTGGCGCGTTGCCACATAAGGCGGGTGTGCTGTTGAGTTTGGCAAAATTTAAACGCATTTTGGCCATAGACCCAAAAAGCCGCACTGCACGGGTAGAAACAGGGGTGCGAAATTTAGCAATTTCGCAAGCCGTTGCGCCATTTGGTTTGTATTACGCCCCCGACCCATCTTCGCAGGTTGCCTGCACGATTGGTGGAAATGTCGCGGAAAACTCGGGCGGGGTGCATTGTTTAAAATATGGGCTTACGGTACATAATATTCTTGAAGTTAAAATGTTTACGATGGCAGGGGAGTTACTCACCATCGGCAGTGCCGCATATGATAGTGCAGGTTATGATTTACTTGCTTTAATCACGGGGTCTGAGGGATTGCTTGGCGTGGTGGTTGAAGTGACAGTGCGTTTATTGCCAAAACCTGAACAAGCACAGGTATTAATGGCGGCGTTTGATGATGTGATTAAAGCAGGTAGTGCTGTTGCGGAGATTATTGCACAGGGAATTATTCCTGCAGGTCTTGAGATGATGGATAACGCGGCAATTCGAGCGGCAGAGGATTTTGTGAAGGCAGGTTATCCCGTAGAAGCAGCAACGATTTTACTGTGTGAATTGGATGGGAATGCTGAAGAGGTAGAACACCAAATTGGACAGGTTAATCAGATTTTAAGGCAGGCAGGGGCCACAGAAATTCGTCAGGCAGTGGATGAGCAGCAACGGTTGCAATTTTGGGCAGGACGAAAAGCGGCATTTCCTGCGGTAGGACGGATTTCACCTGATTATTATTGTATGGACGGTACTATTCCCCGCAAGCATTTGGCAACCGTGTTGGGACGAATTGCTGAATTAAGTCAGCAGTATGGTTTGGTGGTTGCAAATGTCTTTCATGCGGGTGATGGCAATTTACATCCGTTGATTTTATTTGATGCTAATAAAGCAGGGCAGTTGGAGAAGGCGGAAGCGTTAGGCGGGGAAATTTTGGAGTTGTGTGTCGCTGTTGGTGGGACGATTACAGGGGAACATGGGGTAGGGATGGAGAAAATAAATCAGATGTGTGTGCAGTTTAATTCATTGGAATTAACACAATTTCATGCGTTAAAAAAAGCCTTTGACCCTGATGGATTGTTAAACCCTGATAAAGCAATTCCTACATTACATCGTTGTGCGGAGTTTGGTAAGTTGCATGTGCATCATGGGGAGTTGCCTTTCCCTGAACTAGAACGCTTTTAGAAAGCTTCAATTTTATGTGAGTAACACAATGAAATATAGTTATTATATTTTTTGCCTGTTTGTATTCAGTCATAGTATTCAACCGTGTGTTGCTGAATCAGCGGATACATTGGCTACATCTTCTGCACCACCACTGGCAATTAGTGTTATTGGTTTAATGCCGAATAAGGCTATTTTGTTTATTGCAGGACAACAGCGTTCATTAAAGGTAGGACAAACCAGTCCTGAAGGGGTGACGTTAATCAGTGCCGATAGTGAACAAGCAATATTGGAAGTGAACGGACAACAAGCCGCGTATGGCGTGGGTGGATATATGTTTGCGGTTGTTGAATCTGTCGCAGCGACTGAGCAAATTGTCCGTATTCCACCAGATTCACAGGGGATGTATAAAACCATTGGGCAAATCAACGGTATCACGGTCAATTTTTTAATTGATACGGGGGCAAATACGATAGCAATCAATTCTGTATTAGCACAACGTTTAGGATTGAAGTATCTTGATCCAGCCGTAGAACCCTCTTCTGCAACCACCGCGTCGGGAGTAGTTCGCTCTTATCCCATTGAGTTAAAAAGGGTACAATTAGGTGGTATTGTAGTAGAAAATCTACAAGCCAGTGTCATTGAAGGAAAATATCCTGTGGATGTTTTATTAGGAACTAATTTTCTTAATAAATTAAAGTTAGAACATGCAGGCAGTTTTTTAGAATTACGCCAGCAATAATAATTTGTTTTAAAAGCGTTATTTTCTAAGTATCTTAATTCTGAGTAGCTACTTATATATTTCATTATTCGTTAATATACTAATATAGTATGCTGTCTGTTCAAACAGAACAGTAATGCTGTATTTAGGTCTTAACATAACTATTTGTTAAATTAGGTGAGAATAATGGTAGATAATAACGAAACAATGCAGTTGGCCGAATATATGGAAAAAACATCGCATGAATTTCGGGCGGCGATGAAAGAGTTTAATGATGCAATGCAGATGCGTGAGCAGTTGAGTATTCGCATTGGCAGACGGACAACGCAAATTATCCGTTTTAGTATGATAGGAATGAGCTTGTTATCACTTGCATTGATTGCGTTGCTTTATACCTTAACAACTAATATGAATGATATTACCCAGCGCATGATTGTCATGGCGACGAGTATGAATGAGATGGTTAAAAGTATTAATACGATGCAAATAACAATGCAGGAAATGGATAAAAGCATCGCCTTAATGCCTGCAATGAGTGCGTCTATGGGTAATATGAATTTGGCAATGCAGGGGATGAGCGCGAATATTGACCAGATGAATACCAATATTGCAAATATGACGGTAAACATTGGTGAAATGAATCACAGTATGCAAACGATTAACACGAATATGAATAATATGAGTGAACAATTTTCGCTAGTGAATCGACAACTAAGTTTAATGGGATATAACATCCATCGCATGTCCAGCCCGATGCAATTTTTCCCCTTTTCGCAGTGACAAATTTCCGTCCATTTTAGTGTTCCTGCCACTCCATTTTTTGCATTAGGCAAAGAGTAACCACGGATAACACCGTTTAAGGCGGTAGTATCCGTGTGGTTTTCCACGATAATAAACTAGGGTTTTGGTTGTTGTTGTGTAATGCAGTGAATTCCACCGCCACCTTTAAAAATTTCTAAGGCGGGTACTTGTACAACTTGATGCATCGGAAAGGCTTTACTAATAACATCAAAGGCGAGCGCGTCATATTTTGCGTCATTAAATGCCGCCATCACAATACCGCCATTAGCAATATAAAAATTGATGTATGACAAGGTTAAGCGAATTCCCTTGTAATATTGAGGACTCGGTTGTTCAATCTCTATAACTTCTAAGGGACGACCCTGCGCATCTGTTTCACTGCGTAATTTACGCAAATTCGCCTGTAAAATGGCATAATTTTCATCATTGGGGTCATTAGTCGTAATCGCTAAAACAACACCGGGACGCACAAAGCAGGCGATTTCATCAATATGCCCATCTGTTTCATCATCTTTCAAGCCTTTTTCTAACCAAATAACTTTGGTTACACCCAAATAATCACACAATAACGACTCAATTTCTGCCTTGCTTAATTGAGGATTACGATTAGGATTTAATAAACATTCTTCCGTTGTTAAAACCGTCCCTTCACCATCCACATGAATAGAACCGCCTTCTAAAATAAACGGGGCTGCAAAACGACGAATATTTGATTGGGCTAATAATGTCTCTGCAACCAAAGCATCCCTATCACACGGCAGATGTTTTCCACCCCATGCGTTAAACTCCCAATCAACCCCTGCCACGCTACCATCAGGATGAATAACAAATGTGGGTGCCATGTCACGTGTCCATGAATCGTCTAATAGCATGGGTTCAACATCAACATTTGCACCACACACTTGACGCGCCTCAGCCAATAATTCTGGAGGAGTCAACATAGTAACAGGTTCAAAACGAGCAATTGCTTGGGCAATTTGAGCATAAGCTTGTCGTGCAATAGCAAAATCTTCCCACACACTAGCGCGATAAGGATATGCCATCCAACAACGGCTGTGCGGATGCCATTCTGCGGGCATGAAAAAACCTTCTTTTTTTGGGGTGGTCATGCTGACTCCTCTGAAATAAGCCTGAAAGGGAGAAATTATGACATACTTATGTGAATTTCAACTGACAAGGCGCATGTATCCAAACAGAAGAAATGTTTTCCCATAATCTTGATTCACATACTTGTATATCATTGTTGAAAATAAAAAAATTTCTCTTAATCTTTCTATTAAGTAGAAAAGCCAGCGTTTTTCACGTTTAAATTTAGCGAATTCTCAAGTAAACAAACAAGATAAAATTAGCCTATAACATTATCGTTTACACACCGTTATCAATGTTATTATCATGCAAAACTTTCTAAAACAACGTCTTGAACAAAGACAACAAGCTCATTTATATCGCCAACGTCTGATTCACGAAGGTGCGCAAACGCCTGTTTTACAAATGGCAGGACGAACGTATTTAGCATTCTGTAGCAATGATTATTTAGGATTAGCCAGCCACCCTATCTTGATTAATACCCTACAACATGCAGCAACAACGTATGCTGTTGGGGCGGGCGCATCACACCTTGTTAATGGACATGCACGCGCTCACCACGCACTAGAAGAAGAATTAGCAAGCTTTACAGGGCGAGAACGAGCCTTATTATTCTCCACAGGTTACATGGCAAATATTGGCGCAGTTACCGCATTAGTTGAACGTCAAGATGCTGTCTTTTCAGATAAACTTAACCATGCCTCTTTAGTTGATGCCGTACAATTATCTCGTGCGCACAGCCATCGCTATACCCATAACGACATGGAAATGCTTGCGCGACTACTCACACAATCAACGGCAAACCATAAACTTATCGTTACTGATGGCGTGTTTAGTATGGACGGAGATATTGCAAATTTACCCGATATTGTCACCCTCGCAAAACAACAACAAGCATGGGTAATGGTGGATGATGCACATGGCTTAGGGGTTTTAGGCGCGACAGGACGAGGAATTATCGAACATTATCACTTATCCGCTACAGACGTTCCCATTCTCATGGGAACCTTAGGGAAGGCTTTTGGTGTCACAGGGGCATTTGTTGCAGGAAGTACATTACTGATTGAAAATCTTATCCAATATGCTCGCAGCTATATTTATACCACCGCCTTACCTGCGGCGATTGCAGAAACCTTACGCGCTAGTTTACGCTTGGTACAAACTGAAACATGGCGACGGGAAAAACTGCAAATTCTCATCAAACACTTTCGCCAAGGTGCAACACAACTGGCATTGCCTTTGTTGGTTTCAGACACACCGATACAAGGCATCTTACTCGGTTCAGCAGAGAAAGCCTTAATGTTAAGTCAAGCCCTATTACAACAAGGTATTATTGTGACGGCTATTCGTCCCCCCACTGTGCCACAAAATACAGCGCGATTACGCATTACCTTCTCAGCCTTACATGAGATTGAACACGTTGACAGATTATTAGGTGCGCTAGAACATTATTCATTATAGACATCAAGTTAGCAGTGCTAAACAAAAAAATAAATATAATAATTGGTTAAATTAGACTTTTTAGATTTAGATGCGATAAAAATTAACCGACTTGATTATTCTGTCAATTCTAAAAACCCTAATTCAGACCATCAGGCATTAAGAAAAGGACTTATCCTTACTACGTCAGCACTACTACAAATTTAATTCGTTTATCAAAACAAGGCTGCAAAGCATTATTTAATAATGTTAAATGATTAAATCAAAATTTATGAAAAATACACCCGCATTATTTGGATTGAAAAATTCAAATCGAGATTTTTCTCAAAAAGATTCATGGGGAAAAAATCAATTTAATTCCTCATTTCCAGCAGCATTAGCCTGCTATATGCACAGCAAAAATGTAGAACCCGTTTATTTAAAACTTAATAGCCAGCTTCAAGTTGAACATTCAAAAATAAGTGTCTCTGAACTATTTGGACTGAATCCGCTCTCAGAAAAGCTATTCTTTGCTTTTGAAAGTGACTATTTACCCTATCGTCCATTTGTTGTGGGTAATTTACCGAGAATCGATTTAGTCACACAGGATTTACAACAGCATACTTGTTTGCGTGGCTTAGAAATTAAACTCACTGCATTGCCTGATAACACCACATGTGCGTTATCTGAGGATGAATTTGGCAGTGAATTGGTGATTCGACCAGACAGTATTGTTTATTTAGCTTTGAGTATTGTCACTAGCTACCACAACAATAGAGATGTTTTAAAAAATATTGTGGGTAATCAATTTAATAACATTCGAGATTGGAGTGAGGTTGAAAACGTATTTGCGTTGATTCCTGATATGGTCAAAACACTCAATACAATCTTATTGAATACAATGGAGCGACAAACGCCCTTGATTATTCAACCTGTGTGGAAAACACTGGGCAAATCACCTCAGTTAGCTCAACAGTGTTTAGATGTTTTTGTATGGAGCAATTTTGCATTCACCCGTTTATTTTTAGACCTCAGTCATCAAGAAATCACGACCACAAATAAAATTACTCGGCAATTACGTTCTATTATTTGGCTTTTTAAAATGGTTTTTGATTTTTGTCGTGACGGCAAAATCGATTATGCGAAAATCATCGATAGCCTTTCGTATAATACTAAAAACGATAAAGCATTTGCTGTAAGCGGTAAAACTACTAATGTTTATATGCGTAGTGCAGAACTGGCTTCTCCTAGAATAACTCAAAATGAGATTAAACAGATTATCTTAGGCGATGGGCATTTGCTGTTAAGCCCTGAAAGACGTTTCGATGCTATTATCTTCAATTCTCCTTACTTGTTTGAATAATATGTTAAGAACCCTTGATTTATTTTCAGGATGTGGTGGTTTGTCGTTAGGTTTTCAAAATGCAGGTTTTGAAATCTTGGCGGCTGTTGATAATTGGCTACCCGCTATAAAAACCTATCAAGCCAATTTTTCCCACGACATTATCCAACTAGATTTATCTGAAGAAAATAACATTGAAAAATTAAGTACCTATCATCCTGAGATGATTATTGGAGGGCCTCCTTGTCAAGATTTTTCCAGTGCAGGAAAACGCAATGAAGAAACCTCTCGTGCAGACTTAACCGTAAAATTTGCTGAGATTGTCGCCACGCTGAAACCAAAAATCTTTGTGATGGAAAATGTAGCGCGAATAAACGTGACCCATACCTTGCGGAAATCAAAAGCTATTTTTCAACACAGTGGTTATGGTCTTTCGGAAGTTATACTGAATGCAAGTTTATGTGGTGTTCCTCAAATACGGAAACGCTTTTTTTTAATAGGGCTGTTACATGAACAAGATCATGTGGTAATACCCTATTTAACCCAGCATTTAGCAGAAAAACCTTTGAGTGTTTTTGAATATCTGGGTCATGATTTAGAGATAGAGCATTATTATCGTCATCCTCGAAGTTATGCACGACGGGCTATTTTTAGTATTTATGAACCAAGTCCGACGGTTCGAGGTGTGAATCGACCGATTCCTAAAACCTATCAATTTCATGAAAACGATACCAGCACGGATTTAAGAAATATCAGGGTGTTGACTGCCATTGAAAGAAGTTACTTACAAACTTTTCCTAAAAACTTCATTTTTCCTCTAAAAAATAAATCAGAATTAGAGCAAATTATTGGAAATGCAGTTCCCGTAAAGTTGGCAGAGTATGTGGCTAATGCGATTAGTTCCTATTTACAACATGGTCAACGTATTAAAAAAAATACTTATCAGAATTTAATAACCCAGCAATTATCTATTTTTTAACATTATTTTAAAATTTACCTACACTATCTAACTAAAGATACTGCAATTGCTAACTAATTAGAGGCTAGGTATTAATAACAAGTTTTCAAACTGTCTATTTTATTGACATTACAACTCACCTGTTATTTTGCAACCATGTCAACAACACCCGCCCAACAGCTACGCGATTTACTGCAACGTACCCCTTTACTACTAATGCCCGCCTGTTTTGACGCGCTATCTGCAAAACTCATTGAACAAGCAGGATTTCCAGCCGTT